>CAZGDY010000025.1:0-3128 GCA_964524965.1 uncultured Clostridia bacterium | reverse complement strand
TTAAAAATGGCTAAAAAGAAAAACTCATCTAAAAAAGGGTCTGAGGCAAAAACTTCAGGAAAATCTGCATCCAGAACTAAATCTACTCAACCCAAAAAAGACAAAAAAATTTTAGCCAAAAAAATAACTCCAATTTCTTCTGGCCCACCTCTCATCAGCCGGATAATGGAAATAGGAATTATTTTAGTTGCTGTGGGATGCCCTCTTCTTTTTTCCGTCTGGTCAAAAAATAACTTTCTTTTGCCCAAAGAAATTTATGCTGAGAGTATTCTCTTAATTCTTTTTGCTATTTATCTCATTAAAGTAGTGCGGGATGGTAAATTTAATTTGGTTCCCTCGGACCTCTGGTATCCTCTGGCAGCTTTTACTGCTATCACCTTTATCTCTCTAATTAATTCGATATCTTTTTATCTTAGTTTGCTTGATCTTGCCGAGTTTCTCAGTTATTTTTTCATTCTTTTTTTAACTCTCAATTTTATTCGTACCCACACCCAAAAGAATCGTATTTTTTGGGCTCTGGTGGCAGTTTGTCTTATATCCTCAACCTATGCTGTGTGCCAGTTTTACGATCTGGAGTTTAAGTTCTGGGCCCGGCAAGGAGGAAGAGGTAATATCTTTTCCACTTTTGGCAATCCTAATCGTTATTCAAGTTTTGTGGGAGCGGTGTTGCCAGCCATGGTGGGATACTTTCTTTTTTTGCGGGGGGTGAGAAAATATATTCTTGCTTTTGCCATTCCCCTCGCCTACACCGGGGTGATGATGACTTTCACCCGTGGTTCACTTTTGGGAGTGGGAGTATCAGGATTTATTATGTTTGTTCTTCTTATTCGTTTTTTCAAACTTAGCTTTTTTAAAAACTATTTAAAAAGTTTTCTTTATCTTGTGGCTGTTTTTGTAGTTATCACGGCAATTTTCTCTACGAAAAATCCCATAAATATATCCCAGCGAACTATTACCGAAAGAGCTGCCTCTGCTGTTGCTGGTCAGGAGGTTTCTGTCCGTCAAAGACTTATGATCTGGCAAATCTCTCTTCTGATGACTAAAGACCATCCCATTATTGGACAAGGAATTGGGACTTACAAGTATCATTACCTCTGGTATCAGGGAAAATTTTTTGAAAATCCTGCTAATCAAGATCGGCTCAATCTTGCGGTTTGGGCAAGAGAGGCTCATAATGAATATGTACAGATACTTGCTGAGTTTGGTATCTTGGGATTCATTTTTTGGCTGTGGCTTTTCTTTACTTTCTTTAGAGGAAGGTATAAAAGTTTCAAAAAAGAAAGAAATCAAGCTCATCTTCTTCTCACTCGCTTGGGATTAACTATGGGAGCTTTAGTTATTTTAGTCCATGCTACAGTTAGTTTCCCCTTACATATTGTTCCTAATGGAATTTTGCTTTTTCTTTTGATGGGACTTGCCGCCTTGGGAGGAAAAGAAAAGGGCAATAATTACGAGAAAGATATTTATAGACCGCAATCTGCGAACAATACATTAAAAGAGTAAAGTCATGGCAAAATATTATAAAAAGAAGCTAAAAAAGAAAAGCCAACCCTTTTTGAAAAAGGTAATTGAGGGAGTTATTGTTTCTTTAGTGATAGGAATCATCATCCTTGCCTTAAGATCCCTTATTACCAGTATTCCTATTGCTATGGCAGCTGTAGGAGGAGGTGCCCTGATCGTATCTTTATTCCTCCAGCCTTCCCTTAAAGCTATCTGGTATTCTCTTATATGCGCCGGATGCTGCGGTCTTTTTCTTCTTAATCTTGCCCCCTTTGTTGCCAATATTGACCTTTTCAGGGGATACAAAGCGGCTGTAGCTGAAAAGTGGGATTTTGCTATCAAAGATTATCAGGAAGCTTTAGCCCATGATTCCCGGGACGGGGAGCTTAATTTTTATACCGGTTATGCCTATATGAAAAAAAAAGATTATGATAAAGCGGCCTATCATTTTAAAAAATCACTTGAAACTAAACTTGACCCCAGCGCTTTTAACAATCTGGGAAATGTTTACCTTGAGCGGGGGGAGTTTGAAAAAGCGGAGGATGCCTATAAAAAGGCTCTTTACACTCAGGTTTCTCGGATGTACTCTTTAAATAATCTGGGAGCTATCTACCAAAAAACAGGGCGTCTCGATGAATCTTTAGAAATGTTTGAAAAAGCACTTGAGGCATCTCCTAAGTACGATGTAGCTAAAAAGAATCTAGGGGTAGTTGAAGGATTAAAAGAACGCTATGCCTATGTGGAAAAGCGTTATGGAAAAGATTTATTAAGATCCTTTTTTACTGCTCAAAGCTCTCTTCAGTATAAAAAAGCAGATGAAGCTAAAGATTTTTTCCTTCAAGTAGCAGAGATTCTTTTTAAAAGGGATGAGGGCATAGGTCCTCAGCACCCCGATTGGAATGAAGTTCGATCTAATTTAAACTCAATTTCTCTTATTTATTCTGCGGTAGGTAGTAATTTGGTGAAACTTGGCGCTGTTCGGGAAGCCATTCCGGTTTACGAGCTTACCCTCAAATTCATACCGGGCAATATCAAACAGCTTTACCAGTACATTGCTTCTCTTTATATTAAGCTTGGAGAAGAAGAAAAAGCAAACGAGATGCTTAGAGAATTACAATCTCTTCCCTAATCTTTCAGTTAGTTGAATTTTAATTTGACAAAATAAATATTGTTAGCTACCGTGATTTTACTTTATTCGTATAAATCAGTAAATAAAAATTATCCTTTATCCTTTACAAATTATTTTCTTATGCTACTTTTTTGCTTGACAAAAAAATAAGAGCTGGTAAATTGCTACCAATGCTCATTTGACAAATTATTTTCTTATGCTACTTTTTTGCTTGACAAAAAAATAAGAGCTGGTAAATTGCTATTAATGCTCATTTGACAAATTAAAGCAAGATGATATGATTTGTGTCGTAACTTAGTTTTAAACCTTGACAAATTATAGAGGGGTGATACAGTATTTATCAAACTTATCACCGCTCCGTAGTTATCAGTCCTCAGGGAGGTTATCAGTTAGGGCTGGCAGCTGCGCAAGAGTGGACTATTGCTATTTTGTTCCAAACTTGAGATAAACTTACTTTTTGTAAACATAGTTTGGGCCTTCCTAAAGAAGAGAGTAAGCT
>CAZGDY010000024.1:0-17169 GCA_964524965.1 uncultured Clostridia bacterium | reverse complement strand
GTAAGTCTACTTTAATAAAGATACTTACCGGAGTATACAAGCCAGATTCAGGGGAAATAGTCTTAGACGAGCAGAGCATGAAACATATGGACCCTGCTCATAGCCTTCTTTTAGGAATTCATTTTGTTTACCAGGAGCCAAATCTTTTTCCTCTTACCAGTGTACTGGAAAATTTATTCCTTACTGATGAGAGTTTTTATAAAAGAGGGTTCGTCCAAAGAAAAAAAGCTATCCAACGAGCCAAAGCTGTTTTTAAAGAGCTTAATTTAGAAATTAATTTAAACCAGTTTGTCCATAACCTCACCCGAGGTCAAAAACAAATGGTCTCTATTGCCCGAGCCATGATTTCTCTTCCCAAGGTTTTGGTCCTGGATGAGCCCACCGCATCATTAACTGCGGGTGAAATAAGTTCATTATTCAAGGCTGTTAAAAATTTGCAGAAAGAAGGTGTTTCTGTCATTTATATCTCTCACCGGCTCCAAGAAATATTTGAGGTAGCTCAGCGTATTACAATCCTGCGTGATGGTAAAAATGTGGGATTTCATGATGTAAAGGATGTTGATTTAAATACGATCATTACCGGAATTGTAGCTAAGTCTATTAAAGATAAATTTCCCAAAGAAGAGCTTAAGATCGGCAAAGAAGTTCTTTCTGTTGAGGGGTTATCATCATCTGATGGGGCTTTCCAAAATGTTTCCTTTAAAGTTCATGAGGGAGAAATCTTTGGTATAGCAGGAGTTATTGGTTCAGGCAAGTCAGCCTTAGGGCAGGTATTATTTGGTCTTTTGAAAAAAAAGGAAGGCCAGATTTTTTTAAACGGGAAAGAAATAAATCTGCATTCTTCTCGTGATGCTATCAGAGAAGGTATAGTTCTTGTTCCTGAAGACCGCAGAGCCCATGGAATTGTTGCAAGTATGAATGTTCGGGAGAACATTGCTCTTCCCAATGCCGATGCATTTTCTAATGCAATTGGGTGGATGCGTCGCACTCAAACCAAAAAAATTGCACAAGAGTATAAAAAAAGACTTTCTATTCGTACTCCCTCCGTTAATCAATTAGTAGAGTTTTTAAGTGGGGGTAACCAACAAAAGGTAGTGGTGGCCAAATGGCTTTGCTCTAAGGCAAAGGTGTTTATTTTTGCTGAGATTACAGCAGGAATTGACGTAGGTGCTAAAACAGAAATATACCGTTTACTTAATGAGATTTGTCGCCAGGGGGGAGTTGTTATTTTGATTTCATCTGAATTTGAGGAGCTTTTAGGAATGTGTGGGCGAATTATGATTTTATATGAAGGAAAAGTTTCCATAGAAAAAAATATCCAAGAGTTAAATATACGAAGTCTTTTCCGCTATGCAGTGGGAGAAGGCTCTGAAGTAGATGAAATGGGAGCTATCGATATTATCGAAGGAGGAAACAGTGGAAACAACTGATCAAAATAGCTTACCAAAAGTAGATAAAACATCAAGTCAAAGTAGCTGGGTAATAGTGGGCAAAGCATTAAATTGGTTTAGGTATAATTTAGCTCTGGTTATTCCCTTGATTGCTGTTCTTGCAGTGTTCGGTTCTTTGCACCCGGGATTTTTGACCATTAGAAATATGACTAATATTCTGCGAGAAATAACTGTTATTGCTATTTTGGCTGTAGGATTGACTGTAGTTATGGCTACAGGTAAGTTTGATTTATCTTTTTACGGATCAAGTAATTTTGTAATGATGACCTGTGCAGTTTTAGCTTTTACTTTTAAATTACCATTTATCCCCATGATGTTAGTGGGAATTGGTCTTGGCGTGGGAATCGGTGCTCTTAGCGGATTTCTCGTTTCTGTTTTATTCCTTCCTGACCTTATGGCTACTCTGGGAGTAGCGGGTTTGTTTGGAGGATTAGCCTACAAGTATACGCAAGGAGTTCAAATTTGGATGTATTCATTTCCTAGAGTGCTATGGCTGGGTACGGGTAAGGTAATAGGACCTATTACCGTGCCCGTGGTTATTCTTGGAATAGTGATTGTAGTTGCTTATATATTTTTGAACAAGTTAAAATATGGTTTACGCATGGAAGCAGTGGGAAGCAACCCTGATGCTGCTACTCATTCAGGAATATCTATAGTAAGATACAGATTTCTGGCTTATGTGTTGGCCGGTATTTTCTACGGGCTGGCAGCATTAGTATATTTGGGTCGGTTAGGAAAAGGGCAATGTGATATATTTGATTTTTTAATTCTTCCTGTTATTGTCGCTGCTTTTATGGGAACATCTATGTTTAGAGGGAAAGCTAATATTATAGGCGTAGTGATTGGAGCCTTTGTTTACGGTTGCATTTTAAATGGCCTGACTTTGCTTAATGTTCACTGGACAAAAGCTGATTTGTACAGACCTATTATACTTTTAATTGTTTTAATTGTAGCGATAACCATTAGAAAAAAAAGAATAGTGGGTTAGGTTTTTTATTATTAGTTTTAGTTCGGATGGATGATATTTGAGTTGAAATCATTTTAAAAAGGAATAAAGGAGCAAGTAATGACTAATAAAGTAAGCATTAAGGGATTGGTAGCAAACTATGGACTTTTATTTATTTTTGCTGGTGTGTTTATCTTTTTTTCTCTTGTTGCGCCGGGGTTTTTTACAGGCGGTAACATGGTTACCTTAGCTCGGTACACTTCAGAAATGCTCCTTTTAGTTCTTGCCTTTTGTATAGTGTTCATAAGTGGAGAATTTGACCTTTCATTTATGTATTTATTTCCCTTGGTTTCTATTATCCTGGCTTTTTTGATGGTTAAGCTGGGATGGTCTCCCGCCGCAGGTTTAGCAATGGGAGTTTTTGCGGCAGCTTTAGCTGGACTGGGAAGTGGATCCTTAACCGTATTTATAGGCCTTCCTTCTTTCTTTGCCACTATTTCTGTAGCTTTTATCTGCTACGGAGCAATTCATGCTATTACTGGTCCTTATTCTATTCCCTGTTATTTTCCTCCCTGGCTTGCTTTCCTGGGCAAGGGTAGTATTGGTCCAGTTCCTTTCAATATCGTGGTGGCAGGGTGTTTCTATGCGGTTACCATGTTTGTTTTGGGAAAGACTCGTTTTGGCCGTCAGCTTTATGCTCTGGGTGATGATAAGGAAGCAGCTCGAAATATGGGGGTAAGAGTTAATCTGTATAAAATGCTTGCTTTCTTAGTCGCTGCTTTGATTGTCTTTGTAGCTGGCATAATGTACTGCACCCGTCTTGGTGCAGGCCAAGCTACTGCTGGGCCTGGATATATGTTGCCGGTACTGGCCTCTGTTTTCTTAGGAATGACCATGTTTAAGGTAGGTCGGGCTACAATTTATGGTGCTTTAATTGGAGCTTTTTTTATGAACACAGTGACTAATGGGTTAACTCAGATGGGAATGCCTTTTTATTGGCAACCATTTGTAAGTGGAGCGGTTCTTATTGGAGCAGTGTTGACTACTATTGCTAGAGAAAGAATAGAGTTATAATTTATATTTTAAAATTGAAAAGTTAAAAAACTCCTTTTTGCAATTGTGAAATGAAGTACAAGGCAGAAACACTAGTGAAAAGTGTGTTTTTTTAAGTGAGAGGGTTAATTTGAGTTTTTGGCGGATTCACACCATTGTTGTCCTTTTAAAAAAAGAACTAAAGTCTGTTTTTTTTGGTTGGGAATTTTATTCAACGGTTTGTATTGTTTTTTTAGTTTCCTCTTTTGTTTTGAAAAATATTATTGCTCATGTTCAGAGTAGTGGAATTCGAATTGGTTCTGATCTTCTTGCCTTTCCCTACCTTGTTGCAGTGTTTGTGCCGATGGTTTATACATCCCTTTCCTCAGTTATTTCTGTAGTAAAAGAAAAAAATGAAGGAACTCTTGAAGTTCTTTTTTTTGGTCCTGTTGGATTTATTTCATATCTTACAGGTAAGTATCTTAAGGAGTTGTTGACATATGGAGGGGTTGTTATCTTTATTGTTATTTACTTTTTTTTCGTTTCTTATCTTACTAATTTAGAACTTTCTATCCAGTTCGTCCAGATTATTATTGCTTCTTTTTTATTGGCTTCTTGCTTGATTAGCCTTGGCATATTTATTTCAACTCTCAGCACGGGGATAACTAAAGCTATTCTTTTATTTGCTTTGATTGTGCTGGGATTTTCAGGGGTTCAGGTACTTCACCAGCTTCTTTTAAATTTAAGTTTAGTTACGGGCTCAACTGCATTGGGCTATTTCCAGGAAAGCATAGGGATAATCTCGGAAGTTGTAGGGTGGGTTTCCCCCTTATTTTATTTTTTACGCAGTTATGATGCTGTTTACCTGCAGGCGCTTGGGCCTTATAGCTTGTACCTGGGGCTTTCAGCTATTTATTCTTTTTTCTTTTTATTTTGCGCAAGATTTATGCTCAAGCACAAAGGGGTTATGCCAAAGGAGTGAGGGATTGAGGTTAAAATTAGTAAGCATAGTTTTGTTAGTTTTTTGCTGTTTTTTTATTTTTTCTCTAGCCGCTCAAGGCTTGATTCCAGTAAGAAAAGAACAACTTATTTATGGATTAAGTGCTTTTAGTGGAGAGGATTATTTAGGTAGATATCGGGATATTTTTTCTCCTCCTTTGGAGGATACTATTTATGTGCTTGCCGATCATGATAATGTCTTTTTTCCTGCTTATTCTCTGATTTATTTCTGGCCCGACAAGGGTGCATTTCTTGCTGACCGAGTCAATCTTAATATTCCAGTAGAGGGGAAATTAGAGATATTAAAAGATGGGAATGTGGTAAAGGCTTTAGAGAAGGTTGAATTTGTCTATTCACTCCCTGAAGGGCGCTATTCCACAAAAACAGAGCTTTTAGCAGGAGAGGAAGCTGAAATTGAATATAAAAGGTTTCTTAAAGTTGCAGTTGAAAAACAAGAGTACCAAAGAAAGCAAGAGGAATATCTAATCAAAAAGCAACAATTGCAGGAAAGAATTGCCCGGGGGGAAGATGTTCAAAAAGAGGCACTTTTAGCGCCACCTCCTATTCCTCCAGAGCTAGTGAATAGTGATTTAGAGGTTACAACACCCGCAGGTGTTTATTTAGTGAATGTTGAGGAAGGCAGCTACAGGATGAGAATGGTGACAGGGGAAGGAAAAATAGTTGAGAAGAGCGAAAAGAATTTAGTTGCCATTAGTCCCCGTAGAGAAGAAGGAGTGGGTTACGAACTGATACCAGAGGATAAATACACCATTAGAGAATATACTGCTGACTGGAGTGCGAATATATATCTTGCCGGTAAAAGTGTTTTTTACTTGAAGCCCTATGCTCAAGAAGAGTATAATGAGTTAGCTTATCAAAAAGCTACGGACCCTCAAAATAAGGGAAGCAAAGAAAAATGGCAATGGGTTCGAATTGAACCTGACGAGGGGTTAACTTTGCAGTTATATAAAGGAGAAGAATTAATAGAACAGATAAATGAAAAAGAATATTATGTTGAGAGGATTCCCGGACCAATTTATTCTTATGCTATTATAGAATACCAAGAAGGGAAAATGCCTTATAGCCATTTTTCAGGATTCAAATTTGATTTAAGTTTAAAAGAAAAACGCAATTATACCATCAAAGCTGTTGATTCTGTTAGTGGGGAAATAATTAAAACAGGGGAAAGAAATATTATTTCAGTGCAAACTGTTGATGATTGGTTGCTTTACTCCCCAATATTTTTACCTGTATTAGTTGGATTTTTAGCTTTTGCCTGGAAAAAGAAAAAAAGGTAGTTCAGAGTCATACTTTTTAAGGCGTCCAATTTTGGACTGAAATCTTGCGGTTACTAATTTATTGTAGGGAGGTGTAAAAATGAAAATTAAACTTGAAGATTATATGCAAATAATACCCCCTCCGCCGGTTGTTTTGGTATCCACTTTGTATGGTGATGTGAAAAACATAGCTCCATTCGGAATGAATATGCCAGTTTCTTTTAATCCACCTTTATTTGCTATTGGAATGAGAGCTGCAGGCGATACATATAAAAATGTTATAGAAACAGAGGAATTTGTCATTGCTATACCAGGCCCTGATTTAGTTGAAGCAATTGATATAGCCGCAAAGTCTTTCCCCAGGGAGGTAAGTGAGTTTGAGAAAACAGGGCTTACTCCTTTGAAAAGTGAAATTGTAAAGCCTTTTAGGGTAAAAGAATGTCAGTCAAATCTTGAGTGTGTGCTTGAGTGGGTTAAGCAGGCCGGTGATCATTACTTAGTAGTGGGAAGGATTGTAGTAGCAAGTATTGAAGATAAAATTTATACAAAAGATTTATCTAGATCGCTTATCAACCCCGTTTATCATGTTAGTGTGTATAAAAGTGTATTTGCCAGAAAGGGACTTTTAATTGAATAAAAATGGTACACTAATTTTACAAGTAAAATTAAGAAGAATAACATTGTCTTAGGTTTAAGATGGAAAAATTAAGCAAGTTGTTAGCTTTTTCTGGGGAAGTTTTAAAGAAAATTAAACCAGGTAAATGCAAACTTAATATTTTTATTTAAAGGTGATTAATGAAGTCAAAAACTTCTTTGTTGTTTATTTGTTTAATAATAATTGGGGCAATCTTATTTGTTTTTTCCCTGGCTTGGAGAGCGCAAATAAGTAAATGCGATATAGATGGCTCAATAACAGATTCTTTAAGTGGAGAATCTGTGTATGGAGCTCAAATTAGTATAGCAGATAAAATTACATTTTGTTACCTTAATACTGAATATGAGCTTACGGGGCTTTCTCCAGAAATTTATACCCTTACAGCTGAAGCCCTAGGGTACTTTCAATTTTCAGAGGAAATAGCTCTTAAAAAAGGAAAAAATAAACTGGATATTGAACTTGTAGGAAAGGAAATCCCGGGCCTGGAAAAAATCTATGTTTTTAGCGAATTTAAACAAGAAGGAATTGAGCTGGAAATAAGGTTTGCTAACCAACAAAATACAAGCATACTTTATTATCCTTGTTTAGACATGAGTCTTTGGGGAGCGTTATATATTCGTCAGGGAATTCTTAATAATTATAGTTTTGGCAGGAAGTTATATGAAGGGTCCATAAAGCTATTTTGGGATGCTCAGGCAGACCCCTGGAAATATAAAAGTCTTATTCCCTGGCAAGATATTTCTTTTATAAGTCCAGAAGAAAAGACAGGCATTATGGAAGTTGTACTGGAAATTCCTGGCCAGGGAGAATATAAAACAGTTATTAATGCAGTAAAACTGCAGCAATTTTAGTTAGCAGAACTTGTTGATTTAGTGATTTTAAGTAAGAATTTTAAGTTTGATAAGTCAAATAATAAAAAGGAGGAGGTGTGGTTATTTAAAAAACAGTTTAAAAGAAGGGGTATTAGTTTTTGAGGTTGTTAGTTGGCAAAGATTTTTCAATAGAAAAGCGAGAACAAAAATCAAAGAGAAAATAGTAATTAATGTTAATTTTTGAATTTGATAAAAAACACACGAAAAAGTAAGGAGGTTAAAATGGTGGAAACACGGGAAGAGCTTATTCAAAGGCTAAAGAAAACAGCTAAAGAAATGCGGAAGATAATTGTTAAAACTAGTGAGAATGCAGGTCAGGGTCATGTTGCTCCTGCTTTCTCGGCTATTGAGGTTGGTACGGCTTTGTACTTTCATATTATGAAAATAGATCCCAAAAATCCGAAATGGGAGGATCGAGATCGGTTTTTATTGAGCGCAGGACACAAATGTTTAATTCCATATGCAGCTTTAGCTATGCTGGGTTTTTATCCCATGGAGATTCTTGATACCTTTGACCAGTTTGGTAGTACTCTTGGAGGGCATCCAATTTATGAAAAATGTCCAGGAGTTGATGCATCAACTGGTTCTTTGGGTCATGGTTTGCCACTTGGGGTAGGTATGGCTATTGCCGGGAAAAGAGATAAAAAAGATTACCGGGTTTTTGTGATGATGGGAGATGGTGAGTGTGACGAAGGAACAGTCTGGGAAGGGGCTATGGCTGCCTCTAAATATAAACTGGACAACTTGGTTGGTCTTGTTGACTATAACAAGTTGAGTGTGGACGGTCTTGTCTCTGATGTGATGCCTTTGGAACCTTTTGCTGATAAGTGGAGAAGTTTTGGTTGGGAATGTAAGGAAATAGATGGTCACAATATGGAAGAGGTTGTAAGTACTCTGGAAGAGATTCCTTTTAAGAAAGGAAAACCCAGTATGATTCTTGCACATACCATTAAGGGCAAAGGGGTTTCTTTTATAACTAATAAACTGGAATGGCATATGCGAGCTCCTACCAAGGAAGAAGCAACAGCTGCTCTTAAAGAAATTGAAGCTATGGACTAAGGGAGAAAATAAATGGAAAGAAAAAAACAAGATGTAAGAAAAACAGCAAGTGATGTTTTACATAAGCTTATGGGGGAAAATAAGAATGTATATTTTGTAGCCGCGGATATGGGTCTTCAATTTCCCGAAATTATGACTGATTTTCCGGAACAGTTTATTGATGTGGGGATTGCTGAGGCAAATATGGTTACTATTTCTGCTGGTTTGGCTTATTCGGGAAAGATTACTTATACCAATACTCTTGCTTGTTTTGCCAATATGAGAGTTTGTGAACAAATAAGAACGGATTGTTGTTATCCTAATTTGAATGTGAATATGTTTGCGCAAGGACGAGGTTTATGTTACGGTTTTTTAGGACCCACTCACCATGCTACGGAAGATATTGGTATTCTTCGCTCTATGGCTAATTTAACTATTATTTTGCCTGCTGATGCCAGAGAAACGGAAAAAATAGTATCGGCAGTAGCAAAACATCCGGGCCCAACTTATATAGGTCTTCCCCGGGGGAATGAGCCAGTAGTTTATGAGGATGATTATGAGTTCCAAATAGGAAAAGCAGTTACCTTACAGGAAGGTAATGATGTTACCTTAATTGCTGCCGGAACTATGGTAGTTCAGGCTCTTGATGCGGCAGAAGTTTTAGCAAAAGAGGGGATTAAAGCTCGGGTTATCAATATGCATACGATAAAGCCTTTGGATGAAGAAGCGGTGATTAAGGCAGCTAAAGAAACCGGAGCAATTGTGACCGTGGAAGATCATAATATCTTAGGTGGCTTAGGGGCAGCTGTAGCAGAAGTAGTGGTTGAGAATTGTCCAGTTCCCATGAAAAGAATTGGAATACCGGATGTTTTTTGTTCTATTGGTCATTTCGAAGAACTGATAGAAAAATACAAAATGACCGCTCCTTATGTTGTTGAGGCTGCAAAAGGAGTAATAGGTAGAAAATAGTAAAAATTTGTTTGTCTTAAATGTTAAAAACTAAATTAAGACAAGTAGGGTAAGAAGGAGATTCAAAATGTTTGATGCATCCTCTTTTAGTTTAACTGGGAAAAAAGCTTTAGTTACTGGAGGCTCCGGAGGTATCGGAAAAGCCAGTGCTATTGGAATGGCAAAAGTAGGTGCTGATGTTGCTATTGTTGATTTGAAAGTGGATATGGGTCAGGAAACAGTTGAAGAGATTAAAGCTTTAGGAAGAGATTCAATTTTTGTCAAATGTGATGTAACCAATCCCGCTCAGGTTGCAGACATGGTAAAACAAGTGGTGACTAAATTTGGTAGATTAGATATTGCTTTTAACAATGCCGGTATTGGGGTTTTCGGAAGTAAAACCATTGATGATGATGCTTTAGATACCTGGCACAAAGTTATTGCAGTTAATCTTAATGGTGTGCTTTATTGCTGTCGAGAAGAAGCTAAATACATGGTTTCTCAAAAGTATGGCAAAATTGTTAACACGGCCTCGATGAGTGGAACGATTGTCAATAATTTACCTACCATTGGCGTTGGAATGGTTGCTTATTGTGTGGCTAAGGCAGGGGTAAAACATTTAAGTAAAGCTTTAGCTATGGAGTGGATAGAGCATAATGTTTATGTAAACTCGATTAGTCCTGGTTATATTGTGACTCCCATGACTCAGTTTGTTCAGGATAATCCAGAGATATTAGCTCAGGAGAATCTAACTACTCCTATTCATCGACAAGGTCAGCCTGATGAGATGGTGGGTGGAGTTATTTATCTTGCTTCTGATTCTTCTAGCTTTACAACTGGCTGCGATTTGATAATGGATGGAGGGCACACTGTTTGGTAAAAACAAGCTGGTAAATCTTTCTGGTGAAAATAAGGTAAAAAAATAGAGAAAACAAACTAATATAAGGAGCGGTAGAAAAATACAAAATGACCGCTCCTTATATCGTTGAGGCTGCAAAGGGAGTAATAGGTAGAAAATCTTAAAAGTTAGTTTTCATCCCTGATTGTTGTTGAAAAATTAAATTTAAATATATAAATTAAAGGAGGTGGAAATGTCTGATTTGTCGCTTTTCGATTTAACTGGAAAAAAAGCTCTGGTTACTGGAGGAGGAATGGGCATTGGTAGAGGCTACGTGTTGGCTTTAGCTAAAGCTGGAGCTGATGTTGCTGTAGTTGATATTAATGATAAAACAGGTAACAGCACAGCAGAAGAGGTCAAATCCTTAGGGCGAAATTCTATCTTTTTAAAATGTGATGTAACCGATAAGGACCAAGTTCAAAATATGGTTAAAAGCGTAGTAGAGCGATTTGGAAGATTGGATATTGGCGTTAATAATGCTGGCATAGGAATTCTTGGTCCCGATGAGACGATTGAAAAAGAAAAATGGGATAAAGTTATTGCAATTAATCTTACTGCTGTATTTTTATGTGCTCAAGCTGAAGCTCAACAAATGATTAAACAAAAACCGATGGGCGGGAAGATTATTAACACGGCATCAATGTCTGCAACTATCGCAAACGCAAATGCCTCTTACGATGCTTCAAAAGCGGGGGTGGTTCATTTAACGAAGACTCTCGCGGCGGAGTGGGGTAAATACAATATCAATGTGAATTGCTTAAGTCCAAGTTATTTACTTAGTCCAATGCATGCTGCCACGCCTAAAATAGTAAGAGATAGAATGAGAGAGCTGCATCCTGTAGGTTGGTTTCAGAGACCTGAGGACTTATATGGTCCGGTAATTTTCTTTGCCTCAGATGCATCCAACTATGTAACAGGACGGGACCTTGTAGTTGACGGTGGACACATCCTTAATGTTTGGTTAACACCACTATCCAGAGTAGCACCTCCACGTGTAACTCCCGAAGAGGAAGTTCGCCAGTTGAAACATGATCTTGATGTTCTTGGGATAAAGTACAATGAAGATGGAGTGGCTACTTCATTATCTTCCCCGATGAAAGAGCACTGGGAAAAAGCATTTGGTATTAAAATAGAGGAATAAGAGTGGCAATAGATTAATTAAATGTTTGCTTATCATAAGAAATAAAAGGAGGTAAAAATGATCATCGGTTGTTGGGATTGGATTGTTCCGGGAAAAACATATCAAGAAAAATTTGAGAATCTGGAAAAATGGGGTCTTTCCGGAATTGAAATTGGTCTTTTCGAAGGCCAGGACTTAAAAAAAGCACAAAAAGATATTAAAAAAGCGGTAAATAGCACTAACATTAAAGTTTCTCAGGTAATAGCTGTGTCAGATGCTTTTGGATCGATAGCAAGTGATGAAAATACAAAGAAAGCTAAAGTAGATATAACAAAAAAGTCCATAGAAATAACAGCTGAAGTAGGGGGCGATTTTTCCCTGGTTCTTCCAGAGTATGCACCCCAAATGGTCGTTCCTAACGTACCACTTGCCACTCCCACGCCTGAGGAAGAAGATTTTTTCCTTCAGTACTTAGATGAAGTGGGAAAGTATGCAGAAAAATTTGGATTAGCTATTGTTATTGAGCCGGTGAATAGATATGAAAATCATTTTTATCATAGCCCGCTGAAAGCTATGGAAATATGTAAGAGAGTGGGAAGAGATAACATTAAAACTTTAGCTGATTTTTTTCATATGAGCCTCGAGGAGCCAGATATAGTCAAGGCTATTGTGGAAACAGGGGATTATATTTATCATGTACATTTTACTGACAGTAATCGAACTTTACCCGGTAATGGTCTTGTTGATTGGGAAGCAGGAGTTGCTGCTCTTAAAAAGATAGGGTATGATAGGTTTTTGAGCTCAGAAGCTCATCCTGTAGCTCATCCTGAAATTGACCTTCCCCAGTATGCAAAATATACTAAGGAATTGTGGGAGAAAACTTAGTTTAAAGTTTAAAATATAGAAAAAACTAAAGGAGATGAGAAATGTTAGGTTACGCAGGAAAGCTTTTGAGAGTAAATTTAACTACAGGTACTATAAAGAAAGAGTCTATTTCAGAAGAAGATTTTAAGAAATATCTTGGTGGTAGAGGGATGGCAGCAAAAATTCTTTTAGAAGAACAGAAGGCAAACGTAGACCCCCTCGGTCCACATAACAAATTGGTTATAATGACGGGCCCTCTTAGCGGAAGTCCCATTTTTGGAACTCCCCGTTTCCTGGTAGCAGCAAAATCTCCTCTTACCGGACAATGGGGTGAGGCAGTATCTGGTGGTTATTTTGCTCATGAATTTAAAAAAACTAATTTGGACGGTATAATTTTTGAAGGTCAGTCGGAAAAACCGGTATATCTTTTTATTGGTGATGATAAGATAGAGCTTAGGTCTGCTGAGAATTTATGGGGTCTTACCTGTCCTCAAACAGAGAAAAAATTGCATGAAGTTAGTGGAGCTGAAAAAGCTGAGATTATCAGTATCGGTCCAGCCGGGGAAAAATTAGTGAAGTTTGCCTGTATAATGAATGGAATTGATGCAGCAGGTAGATGCGGTTTGGGTGCGGTTATGGGCTCTAAAAAACTAAAAGCAGTAGTAGTAAGTGGGAATAAAGACTTTCAGTTCCAGGGTAAAGAAAAACTACGTGATTTATCTAAAGAAATTCTGGAAAAATTTAAACCAACGGGTTCCTACCAGTTGTTCAGAAATTTAGGAACACCTGGAGTGCCAGCTTGGCTAAATGGTGAAGGAATGCTTCCTACTAAGAATTTTCAGGAAACTGTTTTTGAACATGCAGAAGATATTACCTTAAGTCCTGAGAAATACAAAATTGAACATAAAGGCTGTCGGGGTTGTCCGGTGGTTTGCAAAAAACATGTTGTCCTCTCAGATAATAAAAATCACAAAGTTCCTGAATATGAAACAGCCGCAGCCTTCGGTTCTTTAATTTTAAATAAGGATTATGAGTCAATATTTACTGCAGGCGATATTTGTGATGATTATGGGATGGATACAATTTCTGCTGGTGTAGCAATTGCCTTTGCCACCGAATGTTTTGAAAATGGCATACTACCAGAGGATAAACTTGATGGTTTGAAGCTTGGATGGGGTAACTCTGATGCCATTGTGAAATTGACAGAAAAAATTGCTAAAAGAGAAGGTTGGCTCGGAGAAATTTTAGGAGAAGGGGTAAGAATTGCTGCTGAGTTAATAGGTAGTAACGCAAAAGAGTGTGCTATGCACGTAAAGGGATTGGAGATACCTATGCATACACCCAGAGGTAAAAAGGGAATTGGGTTCAACTATGTTACCTCTGTTCGTGGAGCTTGTCACTGTCAGGCGGATCACGATCCTAGTTTTGAAGTGCCCAATAGCTTTCCTGATTTGGATATTGTAGAAACACTGCATCACCATCAGGTAACAGGAAAAGCCAGGACTACAAAAATCTGTCACGATAGACATTCATTAAGAGAATGTTTAATTACTTGTTTATTTACCTCTCCCGGTGATGTTTTTACGCTTGCTGATACCTGTGAGGCATTAAAGGCAGCTACTGGCCTACAATTTTCCTCAGAAGAGCTGATGCTTATTGGGGAAAGAACCCATAATATGTGTCGCATCTTTTCCTTGAGAGAAGGATTATCTCGGGAACACGAACAGTTGCCGGCACGATTTGCTAATCCCGTAGAAAAAGGTGGTCCTTCGACAGGACAATCTTTTACTGGGGAAGAGGTTAAAAGGCTACTTGATGAGTATTACGCTTTACGGGGATGGACAAAACAAGGCATACCTACGGAAAAAACTTTAGAAAGATTAGGACTTTCCCACTTCTAAAAGGAACTCAACTACTCCAACGGAAAAAGTTAAAAAACTAATTTATTTTTTAAGTGATAAAGCTGCAGGATTTAACTTTCCTGCAGCTTTATCAATTTGTAAGTTTCTTTGAAAGATTTTTATAAGAAATACAGAGTAAAGATCATAAAAAGGGAGTTTTGGAAAATATGTTCAAAAAAGATGCAGGCTCTGGAGTGAGTTCCCGGGGGTTAGTGTTATATATAAGTGTAATTTTATTATTTTTTTTAGCTTATACTCATCGTATTATTCCCACCGTCATCGCAGTAGATCTTTTGAAAGAGTTTTCTATTTCTGCTTCGGGGCTTGGATTTATGTTGAGCGGCTATTTTTATGGTTATGCTATCAGCCAACCTATTGTAGGAGTGCTTACCGACCGCATTGGTCCAAAGCGAGTATTAAGTATATTTGCTGCTATTGCCACCCTGGGAATTATCATCTCTGCCCTGTCCCCCACAGCATTGTGGATGTTTTTTGGTAGATTGCTTATTGGATTTGGAGCAGGAGGGGATTGGGTACCGAGTTTAAAGATCATTTCTTTATTCTTTAAACCCCGCCGACATGGGTTTTTAACCGGTATTGTAAGCGCTGGGGGATTAAGTGGAGGGATTATTGCTACTGCTCCCTATGCTGCTTTGGTTGAGGTTTTAGCGTGGAGAAATTCATTTTTTCTATTAGCAGGCATCACTTTAATTCTTGCTATTGTGGTTTTAGTCTTCGGTTCATCTGACAAAGGTGAAATGAATAAAGAAAAAAAACATTCGGATACTTTAAATAAAACTGAAAGTTGGTCAACCTCTTTAAAAGCTTGTCTCAAAATGTCTGTTTTTTGGTATATAGCTATGTTATTACTTCTTATGGGTGCTGTTTTGATGACTTTTCAGGGTCTTTGGGGGGTTCCCTTTTTTATTGATATATACTCACTATCCAGAGTTTCTGCCAGTAAAATTATCATGATTTTGTCTATTGGATTTGTTGTCTCATCATTACTTTTCGGTTACTTAATAGATAAATATGAAAGTTTACAGGGTGCCTGGCTTATTGCAGGACATGCGATTGTATCAGGATGTTTTGCTCTGCTTGCTATTTTTCCCGATAAGCTTTCTCTAACCGGATTAACAGTAATATGCTTTTTGATTGGGTTTGGGTTTGGGTCACTGGTGTGTATATTTAAGATAACACCAAAAGTTTTCAGCCCCCACGTTTATGCAACTAGCGTGGGATTTGTTAATATATTTTCATTTTTAGGGACATTAATTTATCAACCAATGACAGGACTTATAATGGATAAGTTTGGGATAGAAAATACGCATTATTCTCTTGAGGCATATCGACTGGTATTTCTCTTACTGAGCCTGTCTATTTTTGTTTCTGTAATAGTTGCTATTTTGATTCGAAACTACACCACTCATCTTACCTCACCGTATCCTCGCAATTAATTAGAAAAATTAGAGTTCTTTTGAATAAACCAAAAAATAAAATTTTTTGTTTATGTGGGTTTTTTGTTTTTAAAAAAGATACTTCTTGGCAAAGGTGTTTGACAAGATTTATAATGTGGATAAATTATTAGTAGTAGTAGCATAATGAACTGATAAGAAGGTGGTAATCTTGAAAAGAAAGTTAATTATTTTTTTGAAAAATTATTTAGAAAGGATAAAATAAATGAAAGCAGTGGTTTTCCGAGGAAAAGGGAATTTAGTTTTGGAAGAGTATCCTTTACCCCCACTTAAGGAAGGGTGGGTAAGGATAAGAGTAGAGGAGGCAGGAATTTGCGGTTCTGATTTGCATGTGTTAAAACTTGGATATCAGCGCTCTCCTGGTGATGTAGAGGGACAGATATTGGGACATGAGAATGCTGGAGTAGTAGTCGAAGTAGGGAAAAAAGTAAATAAGATAAAAGAAGGAGAACGTGTAGGCATTAGACCCTGGATTACTTGTGAAAAGTGCTCTTATTGCCGAAGTGGACTTTTTGTTCATTGTCCAGAGGCAGGAATTACTGGATATGATTATCCAGGGGGATTTGCTCAATTTATAGATGCTCCGGAAGTTATCGTATTTAAATTACCTGATTCTGTATCTTTTAGCGAAGCCACCCAAATTGATGGAGCTGCCTGTGCTGTTCATGCTCTGGCGGTTGGGAATTTTAAACCAGGGGGGACAGAGGTAGTAATTGGTGATGGTGCTATTGGCCTTTTAAGCATGCAAACAGCTTTATTAAGCGCCCCAAAAAATCTGATCATGGTAGGAAAACACGAGAAAAATCTTACCTTAGCCTCAAAATTAGGAGCAACAACGACTATCAATGCAACTAAGGTCAATCCTTTAGAAGTGGTTAAAGAAATAACTAAAGGGAAAGGGGCTGATGCAGTTATTGAGGCTGTAGGGCGCGAAAGTAATTCAGTGGAGGATGCAATTCAGATGGTTGCTCCTTCTGGAAAAGTTATTGTTATGGGTGTTTTTACTGAACCCCGACCCATTTCCCTGAAAGATGTGCTGTATAAAAGCGTTAAAGTAATTGGGTCTTTAGTCTATGGTTACTGGGGTGGCAAGAGTGAATTTCAAATTGCTCTTGATTTAATGGAAGATAAAAAAATTAAAGTAGAGCCTTTAGTTACCCACAAACTGAAATTAGAAAAGATTAAAGAAGCTTTACATATTTTTACTAACAAAAATGAAACGGGAGCCCTCAAAGTTATACTTCTTCCCCAAAAATAATTTAAACTGCTAATCAAAGCAAAAACCAAGTGACCTATTGAAGGATATAACTATGGTAACCACAGGCTTTTGCCTGTGGTTACCATAACGTGGCTGCAAGTTGGAAAACAACGCTTGGCCCAGCGGGGATAACCCTAAAGAGTTTACTTTAAATCACCTTAGCGGGCAAGCTACACTCATTTTCTTTGAAGCTATTAATTTTTTTACAATTTTTTTTTGTCCTAGTTTTTTGTTCCACTTTTCAAGCGGATGAAAAGAAAAACAAGCTGAATTTTGTGTAAACAATAAACTGCTCCTTTCAACGGAAACAACAACCTGTTCTCTAAAATTACTTAAATCAATAATCAGTGCTGATTTCTTAATTTTTTTATTTTTTCATGAATGGCTGTCGTCGCAAAATGATAATGTCATAGTAGGCAAAGTGAAAACCTCACC
>CAZGDY010000023.1:17191-17811 GCA_964524965.1 uncultured Clostridia bacterium | reverse complement strand
TCATATGTGACACAAACATTCAAGAAAAGTTGTGGGAAAAATTATTTAGAAACAAATCCTAGCTACAACACTTTCTGTTATGCTTATTAATAAATTCATCCAAAGCTTTAAAAAAACAACAAAAAATTAAAAGGGGAATCCGATGAAAAAGTTATGTTTTGCAATTAGCGTATTTTTATTAGTCTTTGTTTTGGGAAGTGCACAATCACAGGGAAACAAGGATATTCTATTTCAAACCTCGACAATTGACGCTCTTTTAGAGGGTATTTATGATGGAGAAACAACCTATAAAGAACTGAAAGAACATGGTGGCTTTGGAATCGGTACTTTCAATAGTCTCGACGGCGAGATGATTGGATTAGAAGGTAAGTTTTATCAGGTAAAATCAGATGGAATAGCTTATCCTGTTGATGATTTTATGAAGACACCATTTGCCGCAGTAACTTTTTTTGAATCTGACAAGACAGTATTATTGGACAAAGCAATGGATTACGAAGAGCTGGAACAATATTTAGACAATTTACTTCCAACTAAGAATATTTTTTATGCCATTAAAATAAAAGGAAAATTCAAGAATATCAATATAAGAAGTGTTCACAAACAAAACAAACCCAACCCTC
>CAZGDY010000023.1:0-17181 GCA_964524965.1 uncultured Clostridia bacterium | reverse complement strand
ATCACGGAGGATAGAAAAGCAGGAGGACATTTACTGGAATGCCATCTGCAAAATGTAAAAATTGAAATTGATTATACTTCCGAGTTTTATATAGCATTACCCCAAAGTAGCGAGTTTTATAAAGCGGATTTAGAAGGAGAAAAACAAGAAGAACTAAAGAAAGTGGAGAAATAAGCTGTCAAAGAAATTAAAAATGATTTCTTAGAGTGTTTTTCATTGACAGGAACAGCGCCCTACAGTACAATAACATAAGTCTAACTTAACTTTAAACTGGAAAAGGGACAATGAAAGAACTTATATTAGGCATCGATGAAGCTGGTCGAGGCCCAGTTATTGGACCAATGGTTATTTGTGGAATAGTAGTAAAAAAAGAAGATATTCCTGAATTGGTCCAAATAGGAGTGAAGGATTCTAAACTTCTTTCTCCTGCCACTAGAGAAAAATTAAAAAAGATGATTGAAAAAATCGCCAATAAGTGGGAGTTAATTAAAATTTCTCCCTCCCAAATAGATGAATACGGAATGACTTACCTTCATTTAAAAAGCATTGCCCAATTGATTAGCAAATTCTGTCCCCAGGTAGTTATTATCGACTGTCCTACTCGCTGGCCAAACTCCTACGAGAGAAATGTTAGAGCCTTAACCAAAGATAAAAAGACCAAGCTTGTAGTGGAAAACTTTGCAGATGGAAATTACAGCATCGTTGCAGCAGCTTCTATATTGGCTAAAGTAGCAAGGGACGAAGAAATAAAAAATCTTTCTTTGCGTTATGGACAGATTGGTTCCGGATATCCCTCCGACCAGAAAACAATTGAATTTTTAAAAAAATGTTTAAGAAAAGATTCTCAACTTCCCGATATAGTTAGGAAAAGATGGAAAACTATAGACAGGGTGAAGATGATGCTTAAAGAGAGAAAAAATAAAAATGAGTAAAAGAAGACTAATTTTTTTCACCGTTTTTATTATTGGGATATTTGTTGCGGGAATCTCTTTTGTATTTCTTTACGATCAAAAAGACCAAAAAATATCTCCTGTCAGTCAAAAATCATTAGAATCACCCCTTACGGAAGTTACCGGGGTAAAATTCACAGAATTAGACACGCAGGGTAAAAAATTATGGGTTTTAATGGCCGACAAGGCAGTACAAATGCCCCGAGAAACTATTTTAAAAAATGTGGCCCTCAAGTTATTTGAAAAAGGAAACCCTGCTTCTGAAGGAATAGCAAAACAAGTAATAATTGAAAATTCCACTTCAAATCTTTTATTAGAAGGAGAGATATACATTACCTCTTATCGTGACGGGGCTGAACTGAAAACTTCTCAGCTTCAATGGAATAACTCTGAAAAAGAGTTTTATACAGAAAAAGAGGTTACAATTAAAAGAAAGGGAGTTATAACCCAGGGAACAGGACTAACAGGCAAACCTGATCTAAGTCTAATAACTATAAAAAATCAAGTGACAACTTACTTTGAAGGAGATTGTTGATGAAAAAATATGTTCTTTTGGTTTTTGTTATGATGTTGGGGATTATGATAGGAGTAGGTAGCTTTGCTGCAGAGAACCAAGCAAAAATAACTGTCAGTTCCGACAAGCAAAGCATAGATTATGCCAAAAGATTTTTACTTTATCAAGGCAATGTTATAATGACCTGGAAAGATTACCTTGTTGAAGCAGAAGAGGTACAAGTTTACATAACTATTGAGGAAACCTTAGAAAAGATAATCGCCATCGGTAATGTTAAGATAAATCAAGATGTCAAGATGCAAGCTTCTTGCCAGAAAGTAACCTACTTCCCTCAGGATGAAGTTGCAATAATGGAAGGAGAGGTTAAGTACCAGGACGACATTGGCCAAACTCTGGAAGCTGACAAAGTTACCATATGGACTTTAGAGGAAAGACTCCAGGCAGAAGGAAATCCCGTTAAATCTACCTATTTTTTAAGTGAGGAACAAATTGGCACTTCAGGTGAAGAATCTAAGTAAAGACTATCAAAAAAAGCCTGTAGTTAAAAATATCTCCTTGGAAGTTGGCTCAGGCCAGGTAGCAGGACTTTTAGGTCCTAATGGAGCAGGGAAAACTACCACTTTTTATATGATAGTTGGTTTAGTGCGCCCTGACCGAGGAAAAATAATTTTAAATGATGAAAATATAACCAACCTACCTACTTACAAAAGAGCTCGCAAAGGAATTGCCTATCTTCCCCAAAATCCTTCTGTTTTCCAAAAATTAACAGTTGAGGAAAACCTTCTGGCTATTCTGGAAACCTTGGATTTTTCAGTTGGAGAAAGACAGGAAAAAGCTAAAGAACTTATGTTAGAGTTAGGAATTTCTTCTCTGAAAGATAAAAAAGCTTATCTTCTTTCCGGAGGAGAACGCCGAAGATTAGAGGTAGCAAAAACTCTGGTTAGCTCTCCTTCTTTTATCCTTCTGGATGAGCCGTTTGCCGGAATAGACCCGATCACTGTAGCGGACATCCAATCTATAATTTTTGAGCTCAAGAAAAAAAACATAGGCGTATTAATAACTGACCATAACGTCAGAGAAACACTTCAAATTACTGACTTTTCCTATATAATGTATCAGGGAAATATACTCATCGCTGGAACAAGAGAGGAACTCACTCGTAGTGAAAAAGCAAAGAAGATTTTTTTAGGTGAAAAATTCAAACTATAGCCCCTATACTCTGATAGTCCTGCAGTCTAAATCTTAAAACTCTGGCTGGGGTTAAAAAAGAACAAAGGAGGACCTCATGAAAGTTTTAGTGGTGGGAGGAGGAGGAAGGGAGCACGCTCTTGTTTGGAAATTATCTCAAAGTTCCAGGGTAAAGAAAATATTCTGCACTCCTGGGAATGCTGGCATAGCAGAAAGCGCTCACTGTGAAGATATTTCCTATGACAATAATTTTTCTGCTCTTGTTGAATATGTTAAGAAAAACAAGATCGATTTTACTATAGTAGGACCTGAAGCACCCCTTGCCGAAGGTATAGTTAATCTTTTCCAGAAGAAAAAATTAAAAATATTTGGCCCTATAAAAAAAGCCACTCGTCTTGAAACAAGTAAGGTCTGGGCTAAAAATTTTATGAAAGAATTTAATATTCCTACAGCAGAATTTAAAACTTTTTCCGATTTAAATAAAGCTCTCTCTTATATAGATAAGCAACAAACAGAGCTGGTAGTAAAAGTAGATGGATTAGCGCAAGGCAAAGGAGTATTCATTACTAAATCCAAGGAAAAAGCCTCAGAAGCTTGCCGTCAGATTATGGAAAAAAAACTATTCGGTTCAGCTGGAGATAAAATAGTCATTGAAGAAAAGTTAAAGGGGAATGAAGTTTCTTTTTTAATTCTCACCGATGGAAAATCTATTAAACCACTGGTATCCGCCAAAGACCATAAATCTGTTTATGATAAAAATAGAGGGCCTAATACCGGAGGAATGGGAGCTTATTCTCCAGCATCGCTCAAACCTTATCTTTTTAAAAAAATAATGAAAAAAATAGCAATTCCTACCTTAAAAGGCCTGCAAAAGAAAAATATAGTTTACAAAGGAGTTCTTTATTTTGGTCTAATGATTCAAGCAGGAGAACCTTTTGTGCTGGAATATAACTGTCGTTTTGGAGACCCTGAAACTCAAGTTACCCTTCCCCGACTTTATAGCGATATTATGGATATTTTCCAAGCCGTTGATCAGGAAAACCTTGGAAAAATTAATTTAAAATGGCGTTATCAAGCTACTACCTGTGTGGTTTTAGCCTCTAAAGGATATCCGGGTACCTATCAAAAAGGAAAAATAATAAAAGGGCTAGAGCAAATAGTTAAAGAGAAAAATATATTTGCCTTCTGCGCTGGAGTAAAAAGAGAAAATAATCAACTCATCACTAACGGAGGAAGAGTAATCGGAATTACAGGAATGGGAAAAAATTTAAAAGAATCAGCTAAAATAACTTACCGAGGGGTAAGGAAAATTAGTTTTGATGGAATGCACTACCGCAAGGATATAGGGATATAATAAAGAGGTTGACAAAATAAAGATGATAAATTAGGATAAACTAACTTTAATCAAAAAAGGAGATAAAATGCTTCAATTTCTGATAAAGGGTGGTATTTTAATGATACCTTTGGTTTTTTGCTCCATATTAGTTCTTGCTATACTAATTGAAAAATTCATCGCTTTTAAGCTAATAGAGAATCGATCCCAACGATTTGCTAAAAAAACCATAAACATAATTAATGGAGAGAGGGAAAATAAAACAGAAAGAGTTCTTGCCCTCTGTGAAATGACTTCTTCTCCCCTTTCCAGAATTTTAAAGGCAGGCATTGAAAAAAAAGATATGGAAAGACAACAGATAAAAGAAACTCTTGAAGATGCAGGCTCTTTAGAAATTCCTTATTTAGAAAAACACCTAAAAGTATTAGGTACTATAGTAGCCGTAGCTCCCTTAATTGGACTTTTAGGAACAGTAATGGGAATGATAAAGGCTTTTAATGTAATTGCCTTGCAAGGGGTAGGAGAGCCTGGAGCCCTCGCAGGTGGAATTTCTGAAGCTCTAATCACCACCGCAGTAGGACTTACCATTGCCATACCTTCGCTTATTCTTTATAACTATTTTATGCATCGCACAGATAAAATTGTGCGCGGATTCGAAAAAGTCAGCAGTGGATTCATTGATTTCTTAGTGAAAGTTAAATGAAATTTAGACGTCCCCGGTCAAAATCAGGAGAAGTATTTATAAACTTAACTTCTCTTATTGATGTAGTTTTTCTTTTACTTATTTTTTTTATGGTATCAACCACCTTTGCTGTTATAAGATATGGAATAAAAGTAGACCTCCCTAAAACAACTACTCCCGAGGAAAGAATAGAAGAAAACATCGTAATCTCGATTACTAAAGATAACCAGATATACCTTGGTAAAAAATGGGTCAAAGAGAAAAAAGATCTTTTGTCTCTTTTGAAACAAGAGGTAAAAGAAAAGGGTAATCTGGTCATAATTAACGCTGACAAAGAGGTAAAGCACGGACAAGTGGTAGAAGTCATGGATTTAGCTAAAGTAGCAGGAGCTACCCAGTTAGGAATCCTTACTTCTCTCAAGGAAAAAGATTAAATGCCCAAGAAGAATTTTTTTAAAATTGGCCTTTTGATCTCAACGGGTGTCCATTTCTGTCTTATAGCATTTTTTCCCCTGTGGAAAACGACCTTACCACCGAAACCTGACATAATAGAAGTTGCTCTAATCGCTGTTGCACCTAAGGAATTAAGAAAAGAAACTCCTAAAATTCCCCCTCCCCCTCCACCCACACCTCCTGTTGCACCAAAGATTGAGCAAAGAGCAGCCCCAAAACTATCTCCTGTCGAGGTTGCTGTTGAGCCTTCTCAAAATATACCCCTGCTTACTCCTCAGGCCAAAGCTGAAAGTAAACTAGAAGTTCCTTTTCCTACTGAACTTTTTCAACCGGTGCTTTTTCCCAAGGCAAAAACTACGGCTTCCAGAACGGAAAGACCCGTAGAAAAATCTTTGCAAGAATCAATAGTTGAGACAGAGCTCCCTTCAAGAATTTCCTCCCCCGTCCAAGGAGAAACTCCCTCATTCACACCTTCTACAGGAGGTGAGGAAGAAAACGTCACTATTCAGGAAATGACCGGTATAATCTTTGAGGGACTTGGTACCAGAAAAGTAGTTTATAAACCTGAATTTACCTACCCTCCTGAGATGGAAAGACAAGGACGAGAAGGAAGCGGTGGAATAGTAGAAGTAGATGTAGCACCAAATGGACATGTTGTAGGTGTAAGAATTATTCGTTCTCTGGGCTCACCCGAATTTGATCAAGAAATAATTAGGAAAGCATCCCGGTACAAATTCTCTAGCACAGATGAGCCCGGAATAAGAATTTACTCAGGGGAATTCAAATTTGGATTAACAGGTTAAAGTGAAAAACAGCGATAGCTATTTAAACTAATTATTTGAGGATGGTAACTCTGTGATTTGGAACCTTAAATGCGAATGTATAGACCGGAAAGAGCTTGAAAAAATTCAACTGCAACGACTAAAAATTTTAGTAAAAAAATTATATGATAATATTCCCTTTTATAAAAAGAAATTAGACAAAAAAAGAATAAAGCCTCACCATATAAAATCCCTAAAAGATTTAAATATACTTCCCTTTACCAGCAAAGATGAACTACGTCAGGGATATCCTTTTGGGTTATTTTGTGCTCCCCTCAATGAGATAGTAGAGTTTCATATCTCCTCTGGAACTACGGGAAAACCAGTAGTAAACGGATACACCAAAGGAGATATAGAGATATGGTCAGAGGTAATGGCTCGCTCTCTAAATAGTGTGGGGTGCGGTTCTAAGGACATGGTACATAATGCCTATGGTTACGGTCTTTTTACCGGAGGATTAGGTATCCATTACGGAGCGCATAAAATAGGAGCAAAAACTATACCGGCTTCTGGAGGACAAACAAAACGTCAGATTATGATAATGAAGGATTTTGGCTCCACTTTTCTTACCTGTACTCCTTCCTATGCCCTGCATCTTGCAGAATCAGCAGAAGAAATGGGTGAGGATTTAACCAAACTTCCGATAAAAGTAGGAGTTCTGGGAGCAGAGTGCTGGTCGGAAAATATGCGTCAGGAAATTGAAAAAAAGCTAAAAATTTCCGCCTTTGATATTTACGGGCTAACAGAAATCATCGGCCCGGGTGTTGCCCAGGAATGTGAACAAAAAAAAGGTCTACATATCTATGAGGACCATTTTCTTCCCGAGATAGTTGACCCAAAAACCCTAGAACCTGTTCCAGAAGGAGAAGAGGGAGAATTAGTTGTGACTACACTCACCCGAGAAGGAACCGCACTTTTAAGATATAGAACCAGAGATATAACCTCTCTAAATTACCAACCTTGCAAGTGTGGACGCACTATAGCTCGAATATCAAAAATAAAAGGCAGAACTGATGATATGCTGATCATAAGAGGAGTTAATATTTTTGCTTCTCAAATTGAAAATGTATTAATGAAAATAGAAGAAACAGAGCCTCACTATCAGCTTATTTTAGAGAGGAAAAAGGGATTAGATGAATTAACGGTAGAAGTAGAAACGACTCCTAAAATTTTCTTTGACGAAATCAAAAAACTGGAAGAAATTGAAGTAAAAATAGCAAAAGGCATCGAAGATAACCTAACACTTCGGGTTAATGTGAAATTAGTGGAACCAAGAAGCATTAAAAGAGGTGCCGGCAAGGCAAAAAGATTAATAGATAAAAGAGAGCTTAAATAAGGGGGATAGGCAAAATGTCAGTTAAACAAATTTCGATTTTCCTGGAAAATAAAATAGGTAGATTAGCTGAAATTACCGAACTTCTTGGACAAAACAAGATAAATATTCGGGCATTAGCAATTGCTGATACCACTGAATTTGGTATCTTAAGAATTATCGTAGATAATCCTCAGAAAGCTCAAGATGTCCTTGAAAAAAAAGGATTTTCTGCAAAACAAACCGATGTTATAGTAGTAAAGGTAGCTGATAAACCAGGAGCACTGGCAAATGCTTTGAAGATGTTAAAAAAATCGAGCTTGAATGTTGAGTATCTTTACGCCTTTGTAAAACAATCCGGAGAGGATGCCTTTGTCGTATTTAGAATTGAAAACATTGAGGAGGCCATCAAAGATTTTAAACAAGCAGGAGTACAAATCCTCCAGCCTGAGGATATCTATAAATTATAAGTTATGATTTTAAAAACCTTAGCGCTCCCCCAGCGTATTTTCCAAATAACTGAAAATATCTTAAGGAAGAATCTATGAAAGAAAATGACTTGCAATTTCTGGAACGAGAAAAGATAAATAAATTACAACTTATTCGTCTGAAAAAAACGCTCAATTTGATATTCAATAAATCTCCTTTTTACCGTAATCTTTTAAAAACTCAAGATATCAAATTAGATGACCTAAAATGTGTAGCTGATATTAAACTGCTCCCTTTTACCACCAGAAAGGACCTAAGAGAGCATTTTCCCTTTGGATTTCTTACCCTTCCTCTTGAAAAAATCATCAGGGTTCACACTTCCACCGGAACAACTGGCAAACCAAAAGCTATCTTTTTTAGCAAAAAAGATATAAATGAAGCAGCAAAGCTAATTGCTCGTTGCATGAAAATGACCGGAACAAAGCCTAATGACGTATTTCAAAATATGATGAGTTATGGTCTTTTTACCGGCGGCCTTATTTTTCACTACGGAGCAGAAAAACTGGGAGCTCTGGTAATTCCGGCTGGAGCAGGAAACACAGAAAGACAAATTGCCCTTATGAAAGATTTTAAAACTACTATTATCCACATTACTCCTAGTTATGCCCTTTATTTAGCAGATATCTTAGAAGAAAGGGGAATTGACCCTAAAACAGAACTTAACTTACGTTCAATGTACATGGGTGCAGAGCCTTATTCTGAGGTAACCCGAAAGAAAATAGAAAAAATCTATGGGGTAGATGCTTTCAACTGCTACGGTCTTTCTGAAATGAACGGGCCGGGAGTGGCATTTGAATGTCCTCAAAAAAATGGACTACACCTCTGGGAAGACAACTTCATCTTAGAAGTAATCGACCCCATTACTAAAGAATCTCTTCCGGAAGGTGAAGAAGGGGAACTGGTATTAACCAGTATCAACAGAGAGGCAATGCCCCTGCTAAGATACCGAACAGGTGATATTACCTTCATCTATCCCGAAAAGTGTGCTTGTGGAAGAGAATACAGAAAAATTTCTCCTACTAAAGGAAGAGTAGATGATATGCTCATTGTTCGGGGAATAAACGTGTTTCCCTCTGAAGTGGAAAGAATAATAATGAACATACCTGAGGTGGCCAGAAATTATCTTATTGTTTTGGAAAGAGAGAAATCGCTTGATGTTATGAAAGTAAAAGTAGAGATAAAAAAAATATTTTTTGACGGTTCCCTGGGGCATCTTAAAACTCTGCAGGAAAAAATAAAAAATAAACTAAGGTCTGAACTGATGGTAACACCAAAAGTTGAATTAATAGAGCCCGGTACACTTCCCCGAACAACAGGAAAATCCAAGAGAGTTATTGATGAAAGAAAATTATAAAAAGGCGAGGTTATTTTCTTAAATACAGGTGAAAAAACATGGAACAAATTAAACAAATTTCCGTATTTGCCCAAAACAAACCGGGCCGGATAAAACGTATAACTGAAATTCTATCTCAAAACAAGATAAACATTCGCGCTATAACCATTGCCAGTGGAGATAACTATGGGGTTATAAAACTTTTAGTTGATGATCCAGCCAAAGCCTATCAAGCTCTAAAAAAAGAGGGTTTGTCTGTAGCTTTAAATGAAGTTTTAGCAGTACAGATGGACGATAAACCGGGAGGCTTGTATCAAATCCTAAAAATTTTATTAGAAAATAATATAAATATCGAAGATGCCTACGGATTTGTTATTAAATCGGGAGAGATTGCTGTCTTAGTGGTGAACATTGCTGAAATTGAAAAGGGTAAAAAAATACTTTCCGCTCAAAAAATAAACCTTCTTCAGAAAAAAGACCTTTATCAGCTTTAGTTCATAACCTTATTGTGCTTTAAAAAAGCAAAAACGATTAATTTACATTCGTTCCCGGATAATATCTCCTCGTGAAAAACCAGAACCTTTTAGAGATTGAGCAATGGAATATTTTTCTTTAACCGAAATAACCTCTATCACTCCTAATTCTTCTTCTTCAGCTCCCAAGGATAATCCTGTCTGTGGATCAATAAGCTCTTCTCCCTTTTCGTACACTACAAAAATATCACCTTCTTTAACGTTATCGTTTACACCTGCATTGATATAAACCTGCTCACCCTTAACTATTACTACACTTCCTTCCCAGGGAATATTTTTCATTTCATTAACAATAATTTCAACTGCCTGATCAATTACCTTGCGAGTAGCTTCCCCTAGAGGAGTTTTATTAAAACCAGACCCTCCGATGGCAATATTCTGATAAGTAACTCCCACCGATAAAGATGTTGTTTCAGCTTTCCCTTCCACATTTTCGGAAGCCGTAATTTCTCCGGAAGTCGTATCATAGACACGCAAATCAATAGCTACATGAGCTATCTGCTTAGTTGCTCCTATTGTAAAACCTTCAATCTTAATTCCGCCAGCTTGACCACTTTCTTCGTGAGAAAACTCAGTTATCGCACCTCTAATAAGAATTTGAGCTCCAAGAAGCCTTCCAGCCTGAGCAGCAGTTTGGGTACTAACCTTTCCCTCGCTGGCTAATTCTTGTTCCTTTAAAATATCATCGAGAGCCTGCCTTTCCAGAACAGTAAACTTGCCTGTATCCACAAGAGTAGTTACCAGCATCTCCTCCATTCCCCTCCCTATTTCCCAGCGCCAACTCCACCAGGGACGAACCTTATTCTCAAATCCAGATACAGCGATACGCTTCTTAAGAGTCCTTTGAGATTCTTGCTCTTCAGCTGATACCAACCCCAATAATCCACCTGAGACAAACAACAAAACAAGAAAAAAAGCTGTGATCAAAACAACCCTCTTTCTTTTTCCTTCTTTCATCTCTACCTCCTACCTTTTGACAAAATTATTCTCTTAATCATCCGCTTTGTTTTTAAATTCCTTCATCTAATTTTTGACACTACCTTCAGTAAAATCCCTATTAAAAATCATTTTAATCCGGATTATCAGGAAAATCTTAAAAAAACCAATGCGCTGTACAAAATCTTTAATAATTGATTCTCAGTGATTTGCTGCAAATACTTCCTTTTAAGTAAGGTCCACCCCTTTTGGAATTTTTTGGTAGCTTAAGTGTGATATCCATTATTCTGAGACTATCTTTCTTACAAATACAAATATTATTCATTCCCTGTTTTTCTTATAGTGTTGATTGATCAATCCACTTTAAGAATTTTGCATATCCTTTTTCTATTGGTAGGGACACTATACAGGGAACTTCATAAGAGTGTAACTCTTTTACTCTGTTAATGAGCTTATCAATTAATTCAAATTTTGTTTTAATAAACATTGCAACTTCTTGCTCTCTTTGAGCTTTACCATCCCATAAATAAATTGATTTTATCGGAAATATGTTTGCACAAGCTGCTAATTTTTCCTCAACTAATGCTAAGCCTATTTTTTCAGCTTCTTTTTCATCAGAAGCTACTACATAAATTAATCTTTGCATTGTAATGTTACCTCCTCTTATACTGCCAGCTCCACAGGAAACCACAGTAACACATACAACTCATAACTACACTCTATAAGGATACTCGGTATCCAACTCAGCGCAGCCCCATAAGACCCCTGAATGATAGTGCAACTCAAAACAAGTGCTACTCACTCCTACTACAAGCAAAATCCACCAAACTCATCTCTCAGTTTCCCTCGCCTGGTCTTTTTTCTGAATTAGTTATAATCCTTTTTCTTGAGCTCGTTTTGCTCTGAGTTCCGCTAAAGTAAAGCGGTCAATCATCCAATTTTCTGCAGGAAGATCGTGAATTACGACCCAAGTATAGCGTTGAGACTGGTTTGCTTTTTTAACAACCAAGTCAGTAATTTTTCTGGATAACTCAACCTTCTGTTCATCCGTGATACTACCCTTCCAAAATACATTTGAATTAATGGCACATTTATCACCTCCTCGATATTGAGATTTAACGATGAATCTTACGCGGCGGCAATAATTGTGGCCACATCACACCATTCATTCCTCTTTAGAACAAAGTAACCTCAGCAAGATTTATATCTGAAAAACGATTTCATAATGTTCCCTAATAGGTGGTCCTAGAGCAAGAGTTGCGAGTTTGAGAATTTGTTCCTTGAGATAGCCACTTGTTGCCTTCTCGCTTGCAGTCATATCATTTTCTGTCTCCCACATACTGATGGACATACACTTACCAGTGTCAGAGTCTGATAATAAAAGTCCACTCTTGAACCCTTTTTGCTGCTTAACAGCTGGTGTCACAGCCTGATAAATGCGGATTACTTCATCTTTCTTGCCAGGCTGAGCCTGGACAGTTATTACTCTTGCTTGCATAATTTTACCCCTTTACTTTATTTCTCTCTCTCCCATAGATTACCTTAAAACTCTCCGAAAATCACCTAAATTTTAAATTTTTATCGGTTGTCTTTTTTTACCCCGGCGGCTTACACACACTACACGGTGTATATCCTTCTGCTTTCGCCTCACTAAGTTTAATCGGGATAGAGCTACTTTTTAGATACCTACATCCTGCACTGTGGTATTTACGGCCTGTCTTGGTTATATAAACTATCGGATCATAGGAGGCTTGCTCTTTTTCCGGTTTAACCTCTTCGAATGATATTCCTGAAATCTCTTGTTGTTCCTCTGCAACTTCTTCGATAATATAATGTTCAGTCCATAAACGGTCAAATTCTCTCATATGTTCAATAGTAACATAGCAATACTCGATGATTATTAAGCTCTTATTATCTCTCTCTTCCACTGATACTATCCAGTCGTAGGAGTCTGTTATAGCAATCCGATTATCTATCACACAAAATTCGTGGTCCCTAATATAGGAATTATTACTATAGCGAACAGAAATACCATTGTTTATAAGATATCGGGATTTGGAAGATTTGGCCTCTTTTTGTTCCTTATCTAGATATATTCGGACTGCTACTCCCCTTTTATGCGCTTCTATCACTGCATCAGCAAGGTCTCGATCGGTAAAGCCGTGCATAGCGATATCAACAGTTTTCTCGGCTTGACCAATCTGGCTGATTATAGCAGTTTCAATATCATCTACAAATAAAAAATCGGGAGTGACAAGGCAGGCAAAAGAGGTGATAGACATGAATAACAAAGTTACACTAAAAATTAAGATGGTTACTTTTCTCATTTTTTAACTTTCTTCGCTGCGATAATATTAGAAGTCTTCTTTAGCTTCTTCTAATTCTTTTTGTTTATCAGCTTTGTATTTTTCTAAACAAATTTGATAACTTTCAATTATGAAACACCCATTTTCTTCTATAGGATCGTACTCCAAATGAATCAAACTAATTTCTCCTCCCCACCAATGAAGTTCGTAATAGTCCCTCTCTGTTGGCTTTCCGAATTTTTCCTCACAAATAGTTTGGAGAATATCATAATTGTCTTTGTTAATAAAAAGGGCAAATATACCTATAAATCTGCCTTCATAAAAATCATATTCCAAAATATAAAATTCAGCATTTCCAATTCCTAATTTATCACCGGGCCTTGTATAGCTTTTTATATTATTATTTGTATCGATATAAACCATATCTTCTGTTGGCGGATCGCCCCATTTTAGTCCTCTAAATCCATCAGGCTCATTTTGAAAAGCTATCGCTACAGTTCCCAATACTAAAAGCACTACCAAAATTACTCCTACCCATTTTTTCCCCATTTTTTCCCCATTTTTTTCTTTGTTCCGTCCTTTTTTTCTTTTTTATTTCTTCGATTGGAAGGTCTCAACTCATTTTAAAGTATTTTAAAAAGGTCAAACTGGAATCTCGTTTCTTTCTTTGCAATCCTCCTGAGCTCTTTATGCTATCCATCACTCCAGTAGACTGCGACTAAGTCTTTTGATTCCCAATATTTATCTTTAGACAGAATACTATTTCGCCTTTCTCCAGTTCAGGTTTCATGCAGCTCCCCTACACTAAGAGGATAAGTTGAAGAGCCCGTTGTCCTGAAATTCTGGGGATAGTTGCCTGGATAATCCTCGCTATTCCGGGAGGAAAATTATAGTCAGTCGAGTCATCGGGCTTATCAGCGGAAATCTCATTAAGGATAGGGATACGGTAGGAAAATCTATCTTTGTATTTCTCACGCATGCCAGCAGCGTTGATCTTAAAGGCTTTAGTTTTGCAGATTTTGTTTCTTTTCCACGCTTGTCAATTGTGGCCGTTGGGACAATTTTATTTCATTTATTTCTTACTATTTTCGATACTTATAAATAAAGAAAAAAAATTGGTGCCGGGGCGCGGAATCGAACCGCGGACACCGGGATTTTCAGTCCCGTGCTCTACCGACTGAGCTACCCCGGCACCTTTATTATAATTAGTTATTGATCGTTTTTTTCAGAAAGAACACTTGTATCGGATTTTATCAATACAGAAAGCTCTCTTTTTTACCTATTTTCACTGTTTTTAATATACATAATTTGTCTTTTATTGTCAATGGACATTCCGATGCAAAAAGGGAATAGTTTTATCTTTTTCGAACCCTCCCCTTTTTAGCTTTACACCCTTTATCTAAACTTCTCTTCCATTTTCACTTTTACATCTAACGAAGAGTTCACCTGCTACTATGGAGCGTCTGTTTACCTACCTGTCAATAGACAGGTTAATAGACAGACAACGGAATTAGTGATCGGGTGTAGTGTATTATTAGCTGTTGTTATACGTATTTATAAATTCTTCAATAGTAATGCCTGCCTGTTTGATTACACTTTTAAGAGTACCTATGGCAAGTTCTTTATGAATAGGAATGACACAACCACGATTCTTTTTTTTTAATACTACATGACTACCCTTTTACCTAACAGCTCTAAAGCCTAAACGCGCAAATATCTTAATTGCCTGGGCGCCAGAAATTTTTGGAAGTTCAGGCATGGACGGCTACTTCAAAAGTCGTGAGAAATGGATGCGGGGTTTCTTTTTGTGGAAATTCTTCAAGATATAATTCTGTAGCTTCTTGTAAATTCTTTATTGCTTCCTCTATAGACTTACCTTGACTTGCTGTACCAACTTCTGAACATTCTGCTACATACAAGACACCTTCTTTGTGGACTATAGCTGTAAATAGTTTACTCATTTGTACACCACTTCTTAGGGATCTGATCACATCTTATCGTTTTTTTCAAAAATGTTAACTGTTCTATTTTTTGTCCCTATCTTTCCCCTCATCCATCAAGGATGGCTTTCTCTTCCCAGAGATACCAATCCCGGGAATCTTTAAGGTAAGAGTAGGTATTTTGCAACATTTGATAATGTTCCTTTTCTTCCTCAACCAATCTTTTGAAAAAATCCTTTAGATGAGATTCTTGAGTTTTTTCCAAGCCACTTTGGTAAAATTCAATACTTTTTAATTCTATCTCCATACCAACTTTTAATACTTTGAGCTCATTAGAATGGGCCAGAATTTTCCTCTTAGTGCCACTTTTAACTTCTTCAAAAATAGCTTTGATTTTCTCTCTGGGTGTTTTTTCCTTGAGGAATCGGTCAAAATCAAAAATTTTAAGCTCAGTGAGAATATTTTTCAGAGCAATTATATGTTTCTCCTCATCCTCAACAAAGGATAGTAACATCTTCTTACCAAAAGGATGGTAAACTTTCTGAGCCGCCTCATGATAAAAATTTATACCAGCTTGTTCCATCTTAATAGCTGTTCTAATAACATCAGAAAAATCATTCATTTTTACCCTCATCTGGTCAGCATTTTTGCAAATATGCCTTATTCAGCCACTTTTTACTTATTCTCTAGTAAAAAAATTTATTTTACTTTTTTCACTCCTCACCAATTCTGCAGCCAGAATATCAATCACTTTTTTCTTTTTTGAGTTTTTTTCTTTTTTCTATCTTATTTTTATAATTTTACTAAATCTATCAGCACAAACTCCTTTAATATTACTATTTAATTTTTTCTTGTCCAGATTTAGTAACAACATATTTTTCCTGATTTTCCTCTACCAAACCAGCCTCAAGCATTTCTCTAATACTGCTTCTTATACGAAAAAGAGGCAATTTTGTAGACTTAGCTACTTCTTTTAACTGAACTGGTGAAGATACAGCATGAAGTATTTTTTTAGCAGAGGAAGTTAAAGTTCCATCTGGGTTAATGCAAGCCATGGTAAACTCCTATAGATTTTTCTTACAAAAGTACCAATCTTTACACTCATATCCCTCTTTTAATCGTTCTTCTGCCATTTCCTGAGTAGCGGGTGGGGGTACAATAACCATTTCGCCTGGTTTCCAGTTAGCGGGAGTAGCTACTTTGTTTTTATCTGTTGTTTGGAGAGCATCGATTAGACGCAAAATCTCCTGCATACTACGCCCGGTGGTAAGAGGATAGTAAATCATCGCCCGTAAAATTGCTTTTGGATCGATAATGAAAACACACCTTGCCGTTTCTGTTTTACTCTCTCCTGGATGAATCATACCGTAAAGATTAGCTACTTTCTTGTCTAAGTCTGCGATAACCGGAAAAGGTATTTTTACCCCCATCTTTTCTTCGATATTTCTCACCCAGGCAATATGAGAGGAGACACTATCAACACTAAGACCCAAAAGCTCTACTCCTCGTTTTTGTAGTTCAGGATAAATTTCAGCAAAGCCCATGAATTCTGTAGTACAAACCGGAGTAAAATCAGCGGGATGAGAAAAAATAATTAACCAACTTTCTTTAAAATCTTCCAAGCGTACCACACCCTGTGTAGTCACCGCTTCAAAAGCTGGAGCCTTTTCCCCAAGTCTTGGTAAAGAAATAATCTCCTTAATTTCAGTGGTTACCTTTTCTTCCATTTTTTTTGCCTCCTTTACTTAATTTTGCCCTCTAGGTATCATTGATATATATATATATTTCCACTAAAAGTCAACAGCTAACACTAAAAAATTAAATATCTTACCTCATTTTGATATTAAAGAGCACTACAGAAAAAAGATGGAACCGTTCTTCTTATTTCCTTTATTTTATCGATGCGGCTCTAAAAGCTCTAAAACTGTAGGGTGAACCACAAATCCAAGCTCGATAACTATATCACAGTGTTTAACAGCTAATTCGTACTCTTCCATAAAATAATAAACTATAACCAAATTGTTGTGTGCATCAGCATATTTGGGATTAATCTCTATTGCTTTTTTAAGCTCAGCAGCAGCCTCATCAAGCATTCCTTTGCGGAAATAAATTGCTCCAAGATTATAATGCGCTCCGGCATATTCAGGGTTAATCTCTATTGCCTTTTTCCACAAAACATCAGCCTCATCGAACATCCCTTTGTTGATATAAACTACCCCAAGACTGGTGTAGGCATCAACATAGTTAGGATTAATCTCTATTGCTTTTTCAAGCTCAGCAGCAGCCTCATCAAGCATTCCTTTGCTAAAATAAACTGCTCCAAGATTATAATAAGTTCCGGCATATTCAGGGTTAATTTCTATTGCTTTTTGATATAAAGCAATAGCTTCA
>CAZGDY010000022.1:1749-17957 GCA_964524965.1 uncultured Clostridia bacterium | reverse complement strand
ATTTACCAAGTATCTTGAGATTACCGGGGGTGAGCTTAGTAAGTGTCTGGTAGGACAGGAAACTCCCAAAGATGCTCTGGATAACATGGTTAGCCGACTCAATAAGCTTCACGGGTACAATTAGATATACCTATAGGTTTATTAGGAGCGAACAGGAAAATTTTACGCTTTGAGAATGAGAAGTTAATTTTAGCACAGCAGAATGAATGAGCTCTCAGTGAGTGAGGAGATACTTCTCCTCACTCACTGAACGGGTAAGATTAAAATATTTGGAAAAGTAAGGAGGTTTGTATTTGTTTAAAAAACCAGATTCAAAAATGAGCTAATTTCAAAGGAGGATAGCGTGAGAGAAGCTTATACTTTAAGCAAAGAAAATGTTTTTATTAGGTTTTATAAAGCAATAGTTGCTAAAGTGCCGTGGTATGTGTGGTGGATATTACCGGGATTGATTTTATTAATTGCTGTTACAATGCCTCCTTTTATTTGGATAATTTGGATGACTTTTTACAAAATTATTTTATCCCCGACGCGACCAGATATTTATATTGGTGGGGCTAATTACCTTCAATATTTTACAGACCCTGAGGTACTGGCTGCCTGGAAAAGAATGGGCATCTATGTTGGTTCATGTATGGGTTTGCAAATGGGGATAGGCATTGGAATGGCGATGTTAATGAATAAGTCAAAACATGAGGGTCTTTTAATGGCCATTTATTTAGTTCCTTTAATGTTTGCACCTGTGGTCACAGGATACCTGTTTAGAGTTGTGATGCACTCTTCCTATGGGATTTATCATTGGTTGCTTCAGTCCTTGAGAATAATCCCGGTTGGCTCAGCAAGTTTATTTGGTAATCCTAATACTACCATGTGGACGGTGATAATGGTCGATACTTGGGAGTGGACTCCTTTGGTAATTTTGATTGTCTTGGCTGGACTGAAAATTGTACCCCAAAGCGTATTGGAAGCTGCCCGAATTGACGGGGCTAATAGATGGCGAGTCTTTAAGGATATTACGATTCCTTTTATTTCACCCGCAATTTTAATTGCTCTACTGCTACGTTTTATGGACAATATGCGTTTCACCGACAAAATACTTTCAACTACTATGGGTGGACCTGCTGATGCCACTAAAACAATTTCAGTGTACACATATTATCTTTCTTTCAGGCAATTTGATCTTGGTTATGCAGCAACTGTAGGTTTTCTTTTGTTAGTAGTTACCATCATAGCAGCTTTAATCCTGACCAACGTTTTTCGCAAATACATAGCACCACAAACAGGGAGGTAGGATAAATGGCAGCAAGAAAAACTCATCCCCATAAGGTTACTTATAAAACAGTAGCTATCATTATTTTTGTAGTGTTTGGACTTTGGACTTTAATCCCGATAATTTTCATGGCTTTTGCTTCCTTAAAATACCAGGTAGATATTTTTGCTATGCCCAAACCAGATGATTGGCTGGGACTTGCTAAATGGTTTGTATTCAAGCCTACTTTCCATAATTACGCTACCTTGTTTACGCCACCGAGAGGTCACTTTATTCATCATTTGCGCAATAGCGCGATATTAGCCTTGGTTCCTACCGCAATATGTATTCCTTTAGGGCTTTTGGCATCTTATGCTTTGTCCAGGGGAAAAATGCCCGGGAAGGAACATATTTTCTTTTGGGTTATCACAACCCGAATGGCTCCCCCGGTAGTTATTTGTGTACCGCTTTATTTTTTGTTTAAAAGTTTGGGTATTTTGCAAACACTTCCTGGAATGATTATTGCTTATACTACTTTTAGCTTACCTTTTACTATTTGGCTTTTGAGAGGATTTATAGACGCCGTACCGATTGAAATAGAGGAGGCAGCAAGACTTGATGGATTGTCAAGATTTCGGGTATTTACCAATATAGTTATTCCTTTAATTCGCCCAGGAATGGGGGCAGTTATTATGTTGGTGACCTTATTTTGCTGGAATGAATATCTTTTTACTTTGATTTTAGGTGGAAGAAGCTGGAAAACAATGCCTGTAGGAATGACTGAATTGGAGACTGCTATGGGTGTTTATTGGGGGCAAGTTATGGCTGGTGGTGTTATTATTATTGTGCCTATGGTTATTTTTGGACTTATAGTAAGGCGTTATATTGTAAAAGGTCTTACTATGGGAGCCTTGCAATAATTAATAATAAGGTCGTATATAAACAAAGAAAGTTGTTAAGTGAAAGAGCGTAGAAAGGTAATGAGTGAATAATGAGCAATAAAAAGTTTATTATGCCTGTCCAGATAGTGAAGGTGCTGGTAAAAAAAGACTCACTTTCAGCTTTACGAGGGGTGGCACTGTATGCGGCTAGTGCTATCTCGTTTTTAAGTGCTTCTTTCATTGTTAATAATTACCTTGCTAATGTTAAGAAGGATGATGTTTTTGTATCTTATAATCCTTTAAGTTCTGCTTTTTTCATTCCCATGGTTATTATCTCGGTTTATTTAGCTCTCGTTTCTGCTGCCTCTATCTCGCGGGAAAGGAATGAGGGAACTTTAGAAGTATTGTTTTATGGACCGGTAAGCTACTTTTCATACATTGCCGGGAAATATATTAACGGGATGTTAAATTACTTAGTTGTGGTTGGGTTTTTTTTCTTATATTTTTTAGGAATTTCGAGTTTAACTAATTTGGGTTTTTCTTACGCTTTAGTTGAAACCATTGTTATGTCCATATTTTCAGTTTCTTGTATAATTAGTTTTGGTTTATTTATCTCATCTTTCACAAAGAGGATACGAACTTCTATTATCTGGTTATTAGGTATGTTTTTGCTTTTTTTAGGCATTCAACTCTCTCATACTATGTTATTGGGAATGTCAGAGGCGAGCATGCCTTCTGTTTTAATTTATTTTGAAAAAAGCTTATCGATTGTTTCCCGCTATATAATAGGATGGTTATCTCCTTTTTCTTACATGGACAGAGGAACGGAAGCTATTTCCTTAGGTAATATTAAATTATATGGGATGAACATAATTTACTGTGTAATTTACTCCCTAGTTTTACTGGGTTTTTCCATGTTTATTCTTAACAAAAAAGGGGTGAAGGGATGAGATTCCTTCACCTTTTTTCAGTTGTAGTCATTGGACTGATTTTATGTTTATCGAGTGTGGGGTGGGCTCAGAGGCCAGCGATGGAAGAGGAATTAGTTTATAGGCAAAGATTTTTTGATGGAAAAGGATATGGGGGGAAGGGACATCCAGATGGGTTTACTCCTAAGAGTGAAGATATAATTTACCTTATCGCTGATCATGATAATGCTATTTCTGCCCGGATGAGCCTGGTTTATTTCTGGCCATTAACAGGAAAATACAGAGCTAATTGGGAGGGTTTAAATGAGGAGGTAAAGGGAACTCTGGAAATTTTAAAAGATAAAAAGGTTATTGAATCCTTAGAAAAAGAGAGTAACTGCGTTTATTATCCAGAAGGAGCTACCCGAGAAGTATCCTTTCTTTATGGAGGCGAAAAAGCAGAGAGAATGCGACAAGCATTTGAAGAAATGGTGCAAAGATACTATATGGTTTCAGGAATATGGAAAAGAAAATTAAATGAATATAATGAGAAAAATCTTGAATTTACTCAGGAAATGGAGAAGTTAAAAGAAAAATGGAGAGAGACTGGAGAGGAACCCTCAGAAGAAGAAATAGAGAAATTAATTCTCAGTAGACCAGAGAGACCAGAACCCCCTGAGCCTCCGGAATTTTTCATAACCGAGGTTCGTAAAGATTATATGATAAATTTACCACAAGGCTCTTACGAAATAAGAATAAGAGCGGAAGATGGCGCTATAGTTCAGGGGAGCCAGAAGAATTTGTTGCTTTTTATTCCCAGAAAGACGGGAGCCATAGGATACCAGATAGTGCCAGGAAATAGATGGGCTCAGAGAGAGTCTTGCTTTGATCCAGCGAAAATAGTTTATCTGGAGGGGGAAAATACTTTATATTTTTTACCTTTTTACCAGGATGAATATAATGAGTTTTATTATAATAAACTGCTAGATGGGCAAAATTTTGGGAGAGAAAAAAAGTGGATATGGATTTCTTCAAAATCCGTCAAAGATGGTTCTCTTCTTTTTTCAAAAAAGGGAAAAACAATCGAAAAGATAAAAAATATTCCCTATTATGCAAAAGAAATTCGGGATGAAAACCTTGAGCAACGCGGGTTTGACATTGTAGAATATAAAGAAGAAGAGGTGCTCAAAGGTACAAAGCCTACTTTTGAGGGTCATAAGCTGCATTTATCCTCGGAAATTGGAAAGAAAAATTATCAAATTCACCTGGAAGTGGAAAACGCTGATGAGCTTGTCAAGAGAGGGGAAAGAGAAATACGATTTGTGAAAAAGAGTAATCCAAGGTTTCTTTATCTCTTTGCCCTTTTTCCTTTGGTGATAGGTCTGGCAAGCTTTATTCAGAGAAGAAAAAAACTAAAGTGAAGACCTTAATATTTCCTTTAACTGGCTTAAAGATATTTTTTTATATAAGACAGGTTACTATAAAAAATAAAGAAAATAAAATAGAAGTTTATTAAAGTAAAAGGGGGAAGTTATGGCTAAAGTTGCCCTGAATAAGGTGTGGAAGAAGTATGGGAAGGTAGAAGCAGTTAAAGATTTAAGTCTTACTTGCGATGATAGGGAGTTCTTGTGTTTTTTAGGGCCTTCTGGTTGTGGTAAAACTTCTACGCTTAGGATGGTAGCAGGTCTAGAAGATATAACAGAAGGAGACATTTATATTGATGAGGTACGTATTAACGATGTTGAACCTTGGCAAAGAGATATAGCTATGGTATTTGAGACCTATGCTCTTTATCCCCACAAAACAGTATTTGAAAATATGGCATATCCTCTTCGTATTCGAAAGGAACCGTTAAGCAAGATTAAGGAGAAAGTGAGTCATGCGGCTGGAATGCTTCAAATTAAAGAGCTTTTTGACCGCTACCCCAGAGAGCTTAGTGGAGGTCAGAAACAGAGAGTAGGTATAGGAAGAGCCCTCGTTAGAGATCCGAAAGTATTTTTAATGGATGAGCCCATATCTCATCTTGATGCTAAATTACGTGAGTATATGAGAGCAGAGATCAAAAGTCTTCAGAAAAGATTAAATCAGACGTTTATTTACGTGACTCATGATCAACTGGAAGCTATAACCATGGCTGATAAAATAGCCCTTCTGAATTTTGGTCTCCTGCAGCAACTTGGCACCCCTGCTGAGATATTTAATCAACCGATTAATGACTTTGTAGCCGGATTTGTGGGTAGTCCACCCATAAATTTTTTGCAATGTGAGTTAGTGGTAGAAGGCGATAAATGGAAATTGAAACACAAGGTTTTTGAACTGTCTTTGCCTGATAAAATTAAGAATACTCTTAAAGGCCAGTTATCCCCTTTTAGCGGTTCCTATGAGGTAAAATTTGGTTTTAGGCCTCAATTTTCTACTGTTTCTCATAAGAAAGAAAAACCTGAGAGTGTTAAAGCAGAGGTTTTTATATTAGAACCTCTGGGAACTGAGTTAATTGCGCATTTAATAGTGGGAGAGAATAGGGTAAGGGTAATGGCCTCCATGGATTTTAAAGCTAGCGCAGGTGAGCCTGCCTACATAGATTTTGATATGGGAAGGATGCACATATTTGATGGTAAAACAGGTAAAACCTTAATATAGAAATAATTTAGTTTTTTAATTCTTGATATAGGAGGTAAAAATAATGATAACAGGAATTCATCATGTGGGTGTTATCGTGAGCGATATGGAAAAAGCTCTTGAGTTTTACAGAGATATTTTGGGTGCTAAATTTTTATTTAGAGAAAAAGCAGGCCCGAATTATCTTGAAGAGGGAACTGGTGTCAAAGATGCTCATGCCAAAATGGTAGTTATAAAAATAGGTTCTGCCACCTTGGAGTTAATTGAATATATTAATCCTAAAACTAAGGCGGAAGAGTTAAAACCTTATTCTATCGGAACATTTCATCTGTCACTGGAAGTAGATGATATTTATAAGGCTATTGAGGAGTTGCAAAAAAAGGGTGTTGAATTCACTTCTGCACCCAATATCTCTGGAGGTGAATTTGAGGGTTGGGTGTGGGCGTATTTTAAGGACCCTGATGGGCATCAGTTAGAGTTAGTTGAAAATCGAAATCTTAAATATCCTTTGTAGTGTAAATTACTTGTTTTCTAAAGGAGAAAATTAATGAAAACTGTATCTAGAAAAGAGAATTTAACTTATGTGTTGGGAGCAGACATTTCTCCTGTGTTAAAAGTTGCTCAAAGAGAAAGTTTTATGGTGGAAACAGAAGACAACTTAACTGATTTTATTAAATCAGAAAAAGATTTACCCACGATACAGAATCTTCGACCCTCAACAGATTATTCACCATGGAAACATAATCCACTTACCGGCCCTGTATATATTGAAGGAGCGCAAAGAGGCGATCTTTTAGTAGTGCGGATAGAACAGATAAAGCCCGAAAAACAAGGGCATACCTGTATAATTCCAGGTTTTGGCCCTTTAACTGACTCCCGTTTGTGGCCGGAGTTAGGTGAGGCGCATACTCATATATTTAAGCATATTCCTGGCCCGAGTGGTACTACCAGAGATGGAAAAGCGGTTTATCGAGAGGGGATTGTATGGAACTTAAATCCGTTTATCGGAACAATTGGTGTTGCTCCTGATTTTGAAGTTGAGTCTTCCTTGGTGGGTCAAGGTGTATGGGGTGGAAATTGGGACTGCCGAGATATTAAAGAAGGAACTAAGTTATACCTGCCTTGCTTTCACGAGGGTGCATTGCTCTTCTTGGGAGATGTTCATGCTACACAAGGAGATGGAGAGTGGACAGGGGTAGCAAATGAAACTAAAGCCGAGGTTTTGTTAAATTGCATGGTAATTAAAAATAAAACAATACCTTATCCTCGTCTGGAAAAAGAAAAATCAATTGTACAATTATACACTGACAAACCTTTAGAATCTGCTGTTAACAAGGCTATAGTTAATTTAATAAAGTGGTTAGTGGAAGATTACGAAATGACACCGATCGATGCTTATTTGCAAATTAGCACAAATCCTGATTTCAGGATCAACATTTATCAAATGGTTGATGCTGGCAGGCTTCATTATACAGTCGGTGCTGAATTTCCCAAAGATTATCTGGTCAGTAAAAGCTAAAGAACTAAGACAACCAAACAGAAATAAGCAAGGAAAGTTTGACTCATTGAAACAGGTAAGTTTCCCAAAAAAGGGCTATTAGAGAATATCTTTCAGGGAAAAACATCTTTTGAGTTTAAAACTGAATTATTGCTTTTCAAATTTATCTTAAAGGTATGCAATGAGAAAAATTATTTTTTATATTGCGCCCATAGTTATTATAGCAATTTTTCTTGTAATATTTTTCAATACGCAAAGTGTAAAATATGCTGAGATTAAAGGAGAAGTGGTTGATGAATTGTGCAAAGAGGCAGTATGGGAAGTAAGGATTGTTGTTGATGATAAATGTATTACTCATTATCTTAGTAAAACCTATCATTTAACAGGGATTGAACCTGGTCCACATACCTTAGTAGCCACGGCTCCTAATTATGATGAATTTAAGAAAGATATTCAAGTGAACAAAGGCACCAACATTGTAAATATATTTATGAAAGGCAAGGAAATTCCTGATTTAAATAAGATTAGAGTACTCACTGAAACTACAGATGAAGGTCTTCAATTAGAGATAGCTTTTTTCAATAGCCAGGGGAAAATAATAGAACGCTATCCTTGTCTTCCTTTGAGCTTGAAAGGAAAACTTTTTTTAGATGTAGGTAAAAGGAATAGTGAAAAAGGAAGAAAGATATTTGAAGGACCAATAGAGCTGCTTTGGGATTCACAAGCTCCCTTAGGTAAAAATAAGGCTACAATTTTCTGGGATAAAATAGATATAGATATAAATAATGAAGAATGGGAAAAGAAAAAAGTAATTATTTTAAAAGATTACGGTATTCTTGATTTAATACTTTATACCCCTCAAGGAAATTTTGAGTACTCAGTTAACCGTGTACGATTATTTCAACTGCCGGACATCCCTTAGATTGTTTAAAGTAAGTAAACCCGGACGTAAATTTGTGAAAAATCTGGATAGATAACTAAAAAAGGGAAAAAACTAAGCGAGGCTGTGCTTTAAAAAAAGGGGGCTGATATGCCAGTGAAATATTATATTGGGTTTGATTGTGGAACGCTGGGAACAAAAGTGGGAATTTTTACCAATAGCGGAGAAACTGTAACTCAGGCTTATCGAGAACACAAGATGCATTATCCCAAGCCTGGTTGGGTGGAAATGGAAGCAGATAAATTCTACCAGGCAGTTACTGAGGGAATTCAGGAATGTTTGAGTAAGGGAAAGATTGAGAATGACAGAGTTGCCGGGATTTGTTGTAGTGGCATTATCTGTGGTCAGGTTCCTGTTGATAAGAATTGGAAGCCAGTAGCTCCTTATATTTGTTATCTGGACGGGCGAGCCACAAAAGAAGCTGAACAACTTCAGCAAATTTCTGATGCCTCCTGGGCACGGGAAAGTGGGAATGCTGAACCCGCAGCTTATATGCCACCGGTGGTTATCAAGTGGATTCAAAATCACTGGCCTGATGTTGCTAAAAAAACAAAGAAAGTACTTGCGGCTGGTCCTTATGTTATCGGAAAATTGGGAGATTTTAAAGCAAAAGATGCGTACATTGACTGGGGTCATCTTTCTGGTTGGGTAGTTGGTTTTGATGCTAAAAAGCATACCTGGTCAGAGCGACAAATTCAAGCCCTTGGTTTACCTTTTGAAATACTTCCCAGGGTGGTTAAACCTTGGCAGATTGTGGGTGAGTTATCAGCTCAAGAGGCAAAAAAGCTTGGATTAAAAGCTGGGGTTCCTCTGGTAGCTGGATCAGGTGATATTTGGCAGTCCTGCCTGGGCTCGGGCTTAACTGAGACTGGAATGTGTTTTGATGTTGCTGGAACCGCCTCCATTGTTGTTTTTGCCATGGATGATTTGAACCCTGAGATTACCGCTGAAAAAATGTTAATTGGTGCTATGCCCACCTTCCAGGATCTTTACTGTTTTTGGGGGCTTGCTCCATCTGGTGGGTTTAGCTTGCGTTGGTATCGGGATGAGGTATATATGAGGCCGGGAGATAGCAGTGCTTATGATGAATTAAACAAGCTTGGCGAAAATGTTCCTCCTGGTTCTGATTTTACCTTTTTCTTTCCTTTTCTTCAGGGAAGAAGCTCACCTATGTGGTCCGAGGCAAGTGGAGCCTGGTTGGGATTACGAGGGTCTAATCGAGCTGGACATCTTTGGCGGTCAATAATGGAATCCATTGCTTTTGAGTATTTACTTTGGGCTAAACTTTTGAGAAAACGGGGAGTTAGTCTTACCAAAATGGTTGGGAGCGGAGGAGGTACTTACTCACGTTTGTTCAACCAGATTAAAGCAGATATTTTGAACTTGGAGTATGTTATCCCCGAGCGAAATGAAGGGGCAATTCTGGGTAACGCTATGTTAGCAGCTTACGCTGTTGGTGAAGTTAAAGACCTGAGAGAAGCGGCAAAGAATTGGGTAAAGTTCAAGGAGTCCTTTAAACCAAGAGAAAAAATAAGTGCATTTTACGGAGAAGTAGCTAAGATGCGAGAGGAGATTTTAAACGGTCCTCTTCGAAATTGTTTTAAGGGATTAGTGAAATTAAATAAGATTGAGGTGCCTGGCAACTAAGCACAAAGGAAAATTATTGGGGAAAACAAAAAAATAAAGTTAAGATAAAAGTAGTGATAGTAAGAAGGAGGGTAAAATTAATGATTAAGTTAACCTCATCCCAGAGAACTAATCTGGTGAAAAATGCAGTTCAGGCAAGAAAGAATATTGTGAAAATGATTTGCAATGGAAAAACTGGGCATCTGGGAGGCGCTATGTCCTGTTTGGACATTGTGGTTACTTTGTATTTTGAAATTCTTCGTCTTAATACCAATCATCCTCGGTGGGACAATAGAGATAGATTCATTCTTAGCGCTGGTCATAAATGTCTTGCTCTTTATACAGTTTTAGCTCAGAGAGGATTTTTTGATGAGGAAGAGCTTTTCACTTATGGTACTTTTAACTGTCTTTTTCCAGGACATCCCGACAGACATAAACTCTCCTGTATTGAGGCAAATACAGGTTCCTTGGGCCATGGTTTGCCTATTGGAGTGGGGATGGCTTTAGCTGGTAAAATGGATAGTAAAGACTATAAGGTTTATGTTCTTCTGGGAGATGGAGAAATGGCAGAGGGATCAGTTTGGGAATCTATTACTGCAGCCAGTCACTACAAACTGGATAATCTTATTGCCATTGTTGATAAAAATAAATTACAGATTCAAGGTCCTACCCGTGAGGTCATGAGCATGGATCCTTTGGGTGAAAGATGGAAGACTTTTGGCTGGCGGGTAAGGCAAATTGATGGTCATAATTTTGATGAGATCTTTACCGCTTTGACTGATGTACCTATTGAAAAAGATTGTCCTACTGCGATAATAGCAAATACGGTGAAGGGGAAAGGTCTTTCTTTTGCCGAAAATAACCCTAAATATCACCAGTGGCAACCAACCCCTGAGGAATGCCAAAAGGCTTTGGCAGAGATTAAAATACAGGAGGAAGTATAATGCAAGAGATGATGGATCCTCGAAAAGCTTTTGCAAAAGCAGTCGTTGAGCTTGCTGGGGAAAATAAAAGTATTTTAGCTGTTTCAGCTGATTCTGCGGGAAGCGCTCAACTCGGAGAATTTAGACAGCTTTTTCCTGATCGTTATCTGGAATTTGGTATAATGGAACAATCTATTATTGGTATTTGTGCCGGGCTTGCCTTATCAGGTAAAATTCCTTTCTTCTGTGCCATAACTCCTTTTATAACTATGCGGCCATTTGAACAAGTAAGAGATGACCTTGCCTATACTTTTGCTAATGTTAAGATTGTGGGCAGAAACTCTGGTCTTACTAATGCTTATTTTGGAGCAACTCATCATTCATTAGAAGACATTGCTTTAATGAGAACTATACCGGGCATGGTAGTTCTTGTTCCTTCTGATCCAGTTGAGGTGAGAGGATGTGTAAAAGCCGCAGCTAAACACAAAGGACCTTGTTATATTCGTCTGGGAAGTGTAAAAATTCCTTTTCTTTCTGATCCTAACAAGAGATTTGAGATCGGAAAAGGGAAAGTATTGCGCCAAGGTAAAGATCTTACGGTGGTTGCTTCCGGTATAACCGTATGGTATACTTTAAAAGCTTTAAAACTTTTGGAAGAAAAAAATTCTTTAGAGGTAGGACTTGTTAATATGCCTACTATTAAACCCTTGGATGAAAAGTTGCTTCTTAAGATATCCAAAAACACTGCTGGCATACTAATAGTCGAAGAACACAGCACGGTGGGAGGTTTAGGAGGAGCAGTTAGTGAGTTTCTTTCTCAAAATAACCCGGTACCAATTAAAATATTGGGTGTGCCGGATGTATTTGCTTGTTCTGGGTCGTACGATGAAGTAATGGCAAAGTATAATCTTTCACCTTCGGGAATATGCAATGCCATAAAAGATTTTGCCAGAAGACTTAATAAAGGTTTTTCAATTTAGTGGAAATTGGGTTTTTTTGAGACTCTTTTTAGCTTACCATTGGTTGTGTGGGGTAGATAGTTTCGTGTGGTGGAAAACGGGCATTTTTCAACTAAAGTGTTTGTTTAATCGCTGGCTGTTACCTCAGCTTTCACATTTTTAAGGAAGAAATTTAATAATTATGGCATTTTAGGGGTTTATTCCGTTAATATTTTAATGTTTCAAAAAACTAATCTGTAATGAGGGAAAAATTAAGTTCTTTTGATAAAATATGAGGTGTTTTATGCTAAAAAAATTTATTAACCAGCCAAATGATGTTGTGGATGAAATGTTGGAGGGTTTTCTTGCCGCTCACGGAGATATCGTGAAAAAGCTGGAGCCATCAAGAGTATTAGTAAGAAAAGAAGGTCCTATCAAGGGTAAAGTAGGCATTGTCACCGGAGGAGGTTCTGGACATAAACCTGCTTTTATTGGATATATTGGAGAAAATCTTTTAGATGCAGTAGCAGTTGGAGATATCTTTTCTTCTCCTTCAGCCCAGCAAATTTACGATGCCATTAAGGCGGTAGATAGTGGAAGTGGTGTTTTTTGTATTTTAGGAAACTACTCCGGAGATATTATGAACTTTGAGATGGCTGTGGAAATGGCAAGGGATGAAGGAATGGATGTTAAGCAGGTAATTATCAATGATGATGTGGGTTCTGCTCCAAAGGAACAAAGAGAAACCCGAAGAGGAGTAACAGGAGAAGTTATAGCATGGAAAATTGCTGGAGCAATAGCGGCTCAAGGCGCTAATCTTGAGGAAGTGGAAAAAATTGTTCGTCGAGCAAATGATAATACCAGAAGCATGGGCGTAGCTCATTCTCCTTGTGCTGTTCCCTCTGAGATGTTTGGAGGAGAGCCTACTTTTACTTTAGGCGAGATGGAGATGGAAATTGGGATAGGTCACCATGGGGAGGCGGGTGTAAAAAGAATTCCCATGACAACAGCTGATAATGTTACTTGGATGCTTACAAAGCCAATTCTTGAGGATCTACCTTTTAAAAGTGGTGATAGGGTAAGTGTGCTCATTGGTGGTCTTGGCGCTACTTCTCTTCTTGAAATGTATATTGTCTACCGAAAATTAAATCAAATTCTCAAAAATAAGGGAATTGAAGTTGTTCTTTCCTGGATTGGTGAATTTTTTACCTCTATGGAAATGGGAGGATTTTCTATTACCTTGACTCGCCTTGACCAGGAATTAGAAAATCTTTTGAAATCTCCAGCTAAAGCACCTCTTTTCAAGTGGTTTTAAAAGGTTGACGAGATATAAGGTAATAGTAAGATGCTAAGAAAAGGGGAAAAATGAATTATTGTGATTTAAATTCTTTATTGAGAAAAATCTTGAGAGTTCTTGAAGAAAAACAAGTTGAGCTTAATCGTATGGATGCAAATATTGGAGATGGGGATCATGGTAGAACAATAGTAAATGCTTTTAGGAATGTTTTGAAGCAGACGCAAGATTTTAAGTATGAGAATGCGGCTGAAGGTTTGATAAAGATAGGAAGAATTCTTGCATTTTCAACTGGCGCAGCAGCTGGTCCTTTGTTTGGGTCTGCATTTATGGAAGCGGGTAAAAAAGTAAAAGGAAAGGAGAAACTCATTCTTGAAAATTGGGCAGATGCTTTGAAAGGAGCGGCAGAAGGAGTAATAAAAAGAGGAAAAGCAAATATAGGGGATAAAACTATGTTGGATACTCTTCATCCGGCAGCAGAAGCTCTAGTAAATTCTGTCCAGGAAGGAGATTCATTAGAACAAGGTTTGACTAAGGCTCTTGAGATGGCCAAGAAGGGAATGGAATCGACCAAAGATCTTATATCCAAAAGAGGTCGTTCAAGTAGATTGGGTGAAAGAACAAAGGGTCATATTGATCCGGGAGCGGCATCCAGTTATTATATTCTTGAGGTTATTATAAAAAATTGCTTAGAAAAAGGGTAGATGAAATTTGAGGAGTAAAGAATGGAAAAATGGGGAGAAAGGCTTTCGCCTCGAGTGAGAGAAAGATTAGCTCAGATAAAGATAACATCGGAGGATAGAGAAAGAATAAAAAGGATAGAGACGTTAAAATTTTTTCTCTCTTTGTTCTATCAGGAAAAATTGAGCCCAGATGATTTGGGGGAAGAATTGAAAAAGTATCAGGCAGACAAAAGAGAATTTTTTGTAAAAGAGGTTCAGTTGAAACTGATAGATTCTCTTAGTTCCCAGATTGCTTCTCCAAATTTTAAAAGACGAGGAAAATGTATTTTGGTTCTAGAGAAATTAAAGACTGATAAAAAGCATTCTTTGCTTAAGACCGAAATTAATCTACTGGGAGGTTTAATTAAAAAATATTTGGATGGAAAAAATAAATTGCGTGAACAGCTGGAAAAAGAAATAGAAAATGAACCAAGATTAAGAATGAGACAGGTTCAGACTGAGCAGGGAGGAGTTATGGTTCATCTTTCAATAGATGAAGCTATTTTAGCCTCTCCTAAGTGGAGAGAGTTTATTCCTCGGCACGAGGCTACCTACGCTTCTCAATTTAGCGAAGCGATAAAAAAATTAAAGGAAATAGTAACTTAGTTTATGAATGTTATTTCATAGTTGATTTTTTCTTCCTGATGGGCATTATATTTTTTAGCAAGATTAGCTTTGCAAACCCTTAAATAGCAAAAAAGAAAATTACTGCTAAGCCATCTTACCATACTACCAGCATATCTTCTTGACAATAAGATAATAAGCTGTTATATTGTTAAGGAGTTATAAAAATGAGTAAATTTATTGCTATTGCGAATAATAAAGGTGGGGTGGGAAAAACTACAACTGCTATCAATTTGGCTGCTGCTCTTGTTGAAAAAGGGAAAAAAACTTTGCTTGTGGATTTAGACCCTCAAGGGGGACTTACCGTAGGTTTGGGGTTTAACCCTGATGGTTTTAAAAGAACAACCTATGATTTCTTGTTAGACTCTCACCTAAATTTAGCGAGTGCTATAATAAAGACTAAAGTTTCTAATATGGATCTTATGCCAGCAAACCAGGATTTGTCTGCAGCTGAAGTGGAGCTAATTGGCGAGGTTGCCTGGGAAAGTACTCTTAAAAATGCTTTGGATAGCATGAACAGCTACCAGTATATAATCATTGATTGTCCACCTAGTTTGGGTGTTCTCGCCGTGAATGGATTGGTTGCAGCCCAAACTGTAATAATTCCTCTTCAATGTGAATATTTAGCTATACGAGGGTTGAGAGAACTTAATAAGATGATAGACAAAATTCGCTCCAGGGTGAACCCTCTTCTTTCGGTAAGAGTTTTGAGAACAATGCACCAAATCAGAACCATTCATTCAAAAGATACCGCTGAAGAAGTAAAAAAGGTTTTTAAGGAAAAAGTATATAATTCTATAATTAAAAGGACAATAAAATTTGCTGATGCATCAATAGCCGGGAAAACAATTTTGAATTATGCTAAAAATTCAGAAGCAGCCACCTCCTATCGAGAGTTGGCTAAAGAGGTGATTAGAGATGGTTAAACGAGCTAGGATAAAAGGTAAAGGAGCGGCAATATTCTTGGGTGAAGAAACACCAACTCTTCAGCAAGATAGTAAAACAGCAAAACAATATACTGTTAAGACAGTAAATACCAGTAAAGCTACTTTTTATTTACCTGCTAATTTAATAGATGAGTTAGAAGATGTTTGGTTAACTTTAAGAAAAACGTACAAACAGCAAAAAGTAACTAAATCAAAAATTGTTCAAATTGCTCTGGGAAAAATATTCGAAGATTGGAAAATGAAGCAGGATGAGAGTATTTTAATCAACCAACTTATCGAATGATAAGCGTGATTTTTGTAGTTTTACTCGTTGTCCCCGGTATTACTTAAATTTCTTATTGTTAAATGGTTATTCCAGGATTTTATTTCAATTTTCTTTTTGTGGCCGGTAAATTCTTTTAAAATAGAGAAGATAATTAGTTTCAGAATGAACTTATTTTTTTACCTATCTTTCCTATAAATTGGGCTAACTTTCTAATAAATTTTTTGAAAATAAAAAGCCAAGATTGACAAAATACTAAAGCTGGCTACAATGCAAATTGAGCAATGTGAAGTTATTTTGTTTTCAATTAACAATGACTTTACTTGGAAGAAAATTACTCTCTGTTTTTAATGGTATGCGGTTGCCTTTATTTTTTATAGGCAACGGGTCTTTTTTCTAAGATAAACAAGTAAAATAATATTTTCATAAGGGGAAAGAAGATTTTTTCCCGACATATTGAGATTTTAATTATGAATCTCAATAAAGGAGGGGTAATTTGAAAGAAAAATATTCGGTAAAGTTGTACAGCGTAGCTTGGGTAGTTTTTTTTGTTCTGGTTACCCTTATAAGCACTGAGGTAGATCGTCCTAAACAACAGATAGCACAAAAATCTACTCCCTCTCCCAAAATACAGGTAGAACATTCTAAGCCAACGCAAACACCGGATGAGCTTGTCTCTTCCATAGAATTACCAATAGAAGAGCCCTTATTAGAAACTACACCAACTGAACCACCAACCCTTCCCACCGCATCTCTCAAAACAGAGGTTGAGCAGCCTGC
>CAZGDY010000022.1:0-1649 GCA_964524965.1 uncultured Clostridia bacterium | reverse complement strand
AACCCTTCCCACCGCATCTCTCAAAACAGAGGTTGAGCAGCCTGCGCTAGCAGTGGAACACACCAGTCCTCCTACATCTTCTTATCCGGCTAAGGTAATGACGGAGAAGTTTTTTAATGTGAGGGAAGGTCCAATTTGGCTTGCTGCGGCCTACGCTTTACAGGAATGGGAAGGTCATCCTCCCTTAATTTCAGCAAGTAGGCGTGATAAGGTTATTAAGAGCACTTACAAGTATTTTAACCCAGAGCCGGAAGAAGTGAATGTAATAGCGGTAAAACCAAGTATTGAGAAAGCAAACTGGGAAAAAGGAAGATATCGATTTGATATCATTTTTGAGGAAGTGCGAGGAGGAACAAGCGTAAAGATAGAATTACAAATAGAAGCCTACGATTCTTATGAAACTGATGAGTGGCATATTTGCAAGTCCCGAGGCTTAATAGAGAAGTTATTTTTTGACAAAATTGAGGCGAAAATAGATAGTTGGATAAAGGAAGGTAAATTACTTCCCCCCGACCTTATTTTTTAGGTTTTATTAGACACAATCTAAGTTTTGGTGGTAGAGGTAGCTCCCTTTTTTAAAAATTGCTACTTCCTAATTTTCCAATGTTATCCCATCTTTAATTGTTATAGGAATGTTTCTTGACAAAAGATTAATATGTGGTAAAAAGAAAATGGATCTTTGAGATAGACTGAGGTACTTGAGATTAGATGAGAAAAGTGGAGGATTTTTAGTTGCTTTATCTTGCCAGGTATTTATCCCCTTTAAAATAAGGCTAAATAAAATAGCTCCAATTTATTTTCTTGCCTGTCCAAGTATTTTTCTTTGATTTATCCTCATCTAAGTAAACAGATCTAATTAAATACAATTTTATTGCTAAAGGAGAATAAAGTGAAAAGAACACAGTACTTTCTTGAACAAAAGGATATGCCAACGCAATGGTATAATATTTTGCCTGATTTACCAGAACCATTACCCCTGGTTTTGCATCCAGCCACTGGCAAGTCAGTTACACCTGATGATTTGGCACCTTTGTTTCCTATGGCATTAATTCAGCAGGAGTTCAGTCCTGAACGCTACATTGATATTCCTGAAGAAGTGCAGGATATTTACCGTACCTGGAGACCTACCGTATTACATCGAGCCTATCGACTTGAAAAAGCTTTGGATACACCAGCCAAAATTTTCTTTAAATATGAAGGGACAAGCCAGGCTGGCAGCCATAAACCCAATACAGCTCTGGCTCAATGTTACTATAATAAGATGGAGGGAGTTAAGCGTATTGCCACTGAAACTGGTGCGGGGCAATGGGGAAGCGCTTTAAGTCTAGCTGGTGCAATGTTTGGTGTTGAGATTAAGGTTTATATGGTTAGGATTAGTTACGATCAAAAGCCCTATCGTCGTATCTTAATGGAAACCTGGGGAGCTAAATGTATCCCCAGTCCCAGCAAGGATACTGCTGTAGGAAGACGCGTCTTAGCTGAAGATCCTAATTGCCCCGGGAGCCTGGGTATGGCTATTAGTGAAGCAGTAGAGGATGCCGCTTCGCATGATGATACTAAATATTCTCTGGGAAGCGTGCTTAATCACGTTTTGTTACATCAGACTATTATAGGAGAGGAGACCCGGAAACAAATGGAGATGGCAGATG
>CAZGDY010000021.1:0-18128 GCA_964524965.1 uncultured Clostridia bacterium | reverse complement strand
TTTTACTTAAAACATCTTCTGCGCCCCTTGTTTCCTCTATCACCCAGGAATACTCAGGATGATAACTGAAGATAAGAAGTATTTTCCCATTAGCTTTTGCACATCCTAAAATAGAGACCAGTAAAAGCATACTAACCATAAGATAAAGCTTTTTCATGATACTTCCCTCCTGTATTTTCTGAGTACTGATATTCATAAAGCTTTAGATTTTAAGTTTAGTTCTTCCAAGGTGATGTGTCAACATTAAGAGACAATGGTTTCTTGACGCAAAGAGCACGATTTACTATAGTTACAGAATAAAAAGCTAATAAAATAAGGGGGAAAATTATTTATGGGAAAAAAACGTATTCTCTCAGGAATGAGACCTTCGGGGAAACTGCATCTGGGAAACTACCTGGGAGCTTTGATAAACTGGGTTAGGCTGCAAGATGAGTATGAATGTTATTTTATGATTGCCGACTGGCACGCTCTGACCGATCGCACAGACACCACTCATATCAGACAGGATGCTGAAGATGTTTTAATTGATTGGCTTGCAGCAGGACTGGACCCTGAAAAATCAGTACTCTTTATACAGTCTCATGTTCCCATGCACGCTGAACTCCACCTTATTCTTTCCATGATTACTCCAACTCCCTGGTTAGAGCGCTGTCCCACTTATAAAGAAAAAATAGAAACTGGAGCAATTACTCATTACGGGCTTTTGGGCTATCCGGTACTTCAAGCAGCAGATATTCTTATCTACCAAGCTGAAAAAGTCCCCGTGGGAGAAGACCAACTTCCCCATCTTGAGCTTACCAGAGAGATAGCTCGAAGATTTAATAGTTTTTATGGAAAAATTCTCCCTGAGCCTGAACCAATTCTTTCTCCCAGTCCCAGAATTATGGGAACTGATGGCAAGAGAAAAATGGGTAAATCTTACGACAACTACATCGCGCTTTCTGATTCTCCCGATAGCATAAAAAAGAAAGTAATGTCAATGTTTACCGACCCTACAAAAGTATATATGGGGGATACGGGGCATCCTGAGAAGTGTAACGTTTTTGTCTATCAGAAAATTTTTGGAAGCAAGGTAAAAGAAAATATAGAAAAAATTGAAAATGAGTGCAAACAGGGAAAACTGGGGTGTACCAAATGTAAAACAAAATTGACTGATATATTAATAAACTACCTTGCCCCTTTCAGGGAGAAGAGAAAACAAATAGAAAATAATAAAACCCAGGTCCAAAAAATTCTTGCTCTGGGCCGAGAAAGAGCAAATCAAACAGCATCTTTCACTCTGAAACAAGTAAAAAATGCAATGAAGATGGATTATTAAAATCTTGAAAGAGAAAATAAACATCGAGTTAGAAAATTTCAGAACTGCCTTGGGCAAAAGAATTAAAAGAACTTTTCGGGGAACTGAAGCCAGAACAGTTGACAAAAAAATAATAAGGACTAAGATATGGTAGGTACAATGATGTGCCTGATTAATTGCAGACAAAGGCGTCTCCAGGTGGGGAGGCCTTTTTGCTTTTTAATACGGACACCAAGGAACAAGTGATGCAACTGAGAGATTCTGCTTCTTACATTGATGCTCTCACTAAAATAAGCAAAGCTATATCATCTGATCTTTATCTTGAAGATATTTTGAAGTTGGTTGTAAAAGTTGCAGCTGAAGTAATGCAATCAAAAATAGTTTCTTTAATGCTTTTAAATGAAAAAACGAAAAAATTAATTATCAGGGCAACGCAAAGTGTAAGTGAGACCTACAATAAAAAACCTCCCCTTGGAATAGGAGAGGGCATTGCGGGTAAAGTTGTCCAAAAGAATCAATCTGCAGTTGTCTATGATGTAAAAAAGGAAGAAGAGTACAAATATAAAAATATAGCGGAAAAAGAGGGACTTTACTCTCTTCTATGTGTTCCTTTATCAGTCAAAGGAAAAACCATTGGAGTAATAAATTGCTACACTTCTTTTCCTCATCATTTTACCAAGACAGAGATAAATGTTTTAACTTCAGTAGCAAATCAAGCTGCCGTATCTATAGAGAATACAGAGCTTATGGTCAAAACCAGGGTGATCCAGGAAGAACTTGAGACTCGCAAATTAATAGAAAGAGCAAAAGATATTTTGATGGAAAAACTCCATATTTCTGGCGAGGAAGCTTATCGGAGAATTCAAAAAAAAAGCATGAATACTCGCAAACCAATGCAAGAGATAGCTGAGGCTGTAATGCTTATCTCTGAAATAGAATATTGAAGGTAAGCTAATCCAAAAATAGAGTACGAAAAATTACCCATTTGATAAAGACAAGAACCTTTATCTACTACATAACACCCTTGCATAAAAAGAGAAGGCTAAGCCAGTGGGAAAGTAGATAAATACCCTTTTTTTTTAACTAAATATCATAATAAAATAGCAGGAGGATAGACAGTGGAAAAGTTACCAATAGATCAAGAAAAAGAGCATAATTTAAATCCTTTTAAAATCGCTCAAATACAATTAGATGCAGTGGCAAAGAGGCTAAAGCTTGATAAAGGTATCCACGCTTTACTGAGAGAGCCAATGAGAGAAATACATATCTCAATTCCTGTTAAAATGGACAACGGCGAAGTGAGAGTTTTTAAAGGATTTAGAGTCCAATACAATGATGCTCGTGGTCCCTGCAAGGGAGGTATCCGCTTTCATCCTGATGAAACTATTGATACAGTGAGAGCTTTAGCTGCCTGGATGACCTGGAAGTGTGCCGCAGCAGATATTCCTCTGGGTGGAGGCAAAGGTGGCGTTATCTGTAATCCCAAAGAGATGTCAGAAAGAGAACTAGAACAACTAAGTAGAGGATACATTGATCGCATTTGGCAGCTTATTGGGCCTGAAAATGACATTCCAGCCCCCGATGTTTACACCAATTCCCAAATTATGATATGGATGATGGACGAATATTCCAAGCTGAGAGGAGCAAGTTATCCCGGAGTAATTACTGGAAAACCTCTTTGCCTTGGAGGATCATGCGGCAGAACAAGCGCCACTGCACAGGGGGCAGCTTTTACAGTACGAGAAGCAGCAAAACATCTTAACCTTGATCTTTCTTGTGCTAGCGTTGCCATTCAGGGTTACGGAAACGCTGGTTCCTGGATGGCTATATTGATGCACGAGCTCTTTGGCTCAAAAATTGTGGCGGTTAGTGATTCGCAAGGCGGAATTTACAATTCAGAAGGTCTTGACCCTAGACAAGTTCTAACACATAAAAAGGAAACCGGTTCTGTATTAAACTTTCCTGAGACAGATAATATAAGCAATAAAGAACTATTGGAATTAAAAGTTGATGTGCTCTGTCCTTCGGCCCTGGAAAATTGCATCACAAGCAAAAATGCTGCGCGCATTGAGGCCAAAATTGTTGCAGAACTTGCCAATGGACCAACGACACCAGAAGCTGACAAAATCCTTTTTGAAAAAAATGTATTTACAATTCCTGATTTTTTGTGCAATGCCGGAGGAGTCATAGTATCTTATTTTGAGTGGGCCCAAAATCTGTCAGGATACTACTGGGAAGAAGATATTGTTCATGATAGACTCAATAACAAAATGACCAAGGCCTTTAAGCAAGTACTTGTAATATCATTAGAAGATGAAGTAGATATGAGAACAGCTGCTTATATGATTGCAGTTAACCGAGTAGCTGAAGTGATGAAATTGAGGGGTTGGGTATAATATTTTTTTATTATTTGTTATATTTATAAAAACGAAAATCGGGAGAGCCGATATAGATATAAATAAGGCATCGGGAAATCTATAAAGCTAAGTAGGAAAAAGATTGTATCCGCTGTGGGAACGGCTGTCATAAATACATAGATTTATTTGCACATGGAAGGACAAAGGCGTCTGAAAAGACGCCCTTTTTATTTAAACATAAAAAGTTAAGGAGAGAAGTATATCGACTAACATATAAAAAATAATATGAAAAGTGGAAAGGAAAGGCTGTATCCAATATCGAATTAGCTTAAATAAGATCCACTGCCGTACCGTATAAAAAGAACAAAGGCGTCTGAAAAGAGGCGAATAAAATTTTAGACGAATAATTTAAAATATTTTGCCTAATCGAGCGTATCTTCCTTTTCCGCCTTCAACCAAAGTTAAGATACGCTCAAAATAATGTTATTATAACAAAAAGGCCTTGATTTATCCCTTATTTTTGGTATTTTTATTACAAATTAAACCTTTCGAATAAAAGGTAACCTCTTGGAAAAAACCAATAAAAAAGCCCTACTTGTTTTAGAGGACAACAAAGTTTTCTCAGGAAGGTCCTTTGGTGCAGAGGGAGAGACTACAGGAGAGGTAGTTTTCAATACAAGCATGATGGGCTATCAGGAAATACTTACTGATCCTTCTTATAAAGGACAAATGGTTGCAATGACCTACACTTTAATTGGAAATTATGGAGTCAATAATGATGATTTAGAATCAAAAAAACCCTGGGTGGAAGGGTTTATTGTAAGAGAAAATAGCAGTATATTCAGTAACTGGCGCGCTCAAAATACTTTAAATGAATACTTAAAAAACTACGGCATCATTGGAATAGAAGGAGTGGATACAAGAGCTTTAACCAGACACATAAGAGTTCAGGGAGCGATGAAAGGAATTATTTCTACTCTGGATGAAGATATTAATAACTTAGCAGAAAAAGCCCGAAATTGTTCGGGAGTTATCGGACGAGATTTAGTGAAAGATGTTACCAGTAAAAAAAAATGGTGGTGGGAAAAAAAGGGAGACTATGCTGTTGTTGTAGTTGACTGTGGTGTAAAGTACAATATTTTGAGAGAGCTTGTTCATCTTAATTGCAAAGTACGGGTTGTTCCGGCAAAAACTAAAGCACAAGAAATTCTCTCGCTTAATCCTCATGGCGTACTTTTTTCTAACGGGCCAGGTGACCCTGCTGCTATTCCTTACGTGGTAGAGACTGCCCGAAATTTAATCGGTAAGCTTCCCCTTTTCGGAATATGTCTTGGTCATCAGGTCTTAGGACAGGCCCTGGGGGGAAAAACCTACAAACTAAAATTTGGCCACCATGGGGCAAACCACCCCGTTAAGGACCTTAAAACTAATAAAATTGTGATTACTGCACAAAACCATGGTTTTTGTCTGGATACTGCTTCCCTTCCAGATAATTTAGAGGTTACCCATATTAATCTCTATGATCATACCCTGGAGGGGATGCATCACCAAAATTTTCCTCTTTTTTCAGTTCAATTTCATCCCGAGGCAGCACCTGGGCCTCATGATGCTGTCTATCTTTTTCAGCATTTTGTCGAACTTATGACTAAAGATAATTAATATGCCAAAACGAGAAGATATTAAAAAAGTCCTAATTATAGGTTCCGGACCGATCATTATTTCTCAAGCTTGTGAATTTGATTATTCTGGAACTCAGGCTTGCAAAGCATTAAGAGAAGAAGGATACGAAGTAATTCTTATCAACAGTAACCCTGCTACTATTATGACCGATCCTAATACATCGGATAGAACTTACATAGAACCTATAACCCCTAAAATTGTAGAATTAATAATTGAAAAGGAAAGACCGGAAGCGCTTCTCCCTACCTTAGGTGGTCAAACCGCTCTTAACGTAGGAGCAACTTTAGCTAAAGAAAAAGTCTTGGAAAAATATGGCGTGGAGATGATAGGTGCCAATTATGAAACAATAAATAAGGCAGAAGATAGAAACCTATTTAAAGCCTGCATGCAAAAAATTGGACTAAGAGTTCCCCAGAGTGAGCTGGCCTACAATATGCCTGAGGCGCAAGCTGTAGCTAAAAAATTAGGTTTTCCCCTTATCATCAGACCGAGTTTTACTTTGGGAGGAACAGGCGGGGGAATAGCCTATAACACAGATGAGTTTGAAAAGATCGTAACTTGGGGTCTTGACAGCAGCCTTACGAATGAAATTTTAATTGAGGAATCAGCTATTGGCTGGAAAGAATACGAACTTGAATTAATGAGAGATAAAAACGACAACGTAGTAGTTATCTGCTCTATTGAAAATGTAGACCCTATGGGTGTACATACCGGGGATAGCATCACTGTTGTACCGGCTCAGACTCTCACTGACAAAGAATACCAGAAAATGAGAGATGCAGCTATACGTATCATAAGAGCGATAGGAGTTGAAACCGGAGGGTCTAATATCCAGTTTGCATTAAATCCCAAAAATGGTGAAATGGTAGTGATTGAGATGAATCCAAGAGTATCCAGAAGTTCAGCTTTAGCATCAAAAGCCACTGGTTTTCCTATAGCAAAAATCGCCGCAAAGCTCGCTGTAGGCTACACTCTGGATGAGCTCCCTAATGATATTACCAAGAAAACTCCGGCTTGTTTTGAACCTACAATTGATTACTGTGTGGTAAAAATACCCCGATTTACCTTTGAAAAATTCCCCGAAGCTGATCCCGCCTTAACCACTTCTATGAAATCAGTAGGAGAGGTCATGGCAATTGGTCGCATCTTTAAGGAAGCTTTACAAAAAGGTCTTCGCTCTTTAGAAATTGGGATTGATGGGTTAATTGATCCTCCTCAAGTTTCAGAAAGTGGATTAATTCAAAAACTGAGTATTCCCACTGCCGAAAGAATACTTTATATTGGTTATGCTCTACGAAAAGAAATGTCAATAGATAAAATTTACCAATTCACCAAGATCGACCCTTGGTTTTTATATAATATAAAAGAAATTATAACAACGGAACAAAAACTTAAAAACTTAAATAAAATAAATATAAAGGAGATTTTTCCTCTTTTGTGGGAAGCAAAACAATACGGATTTTCCGATTCTCAGATAGCCAGATTTTGGGGTAAAAAAGAAGATTACGTACGCAAGATACGAAAAGAAAAGAAAATAAAACCAGTTTATAAGTTAGTTGATACCTGCGCTGCTGAATTTGAAGCCTATACCCCTTATTTTTACTCCACTTATGAGATGGAAGAGGAAGGATGAGCTAAAGAATATGTGGATTTATCCAGAAACTTATCAGGTTATTGTAGTGGGGGCAGGTCATGCCGGAATTGAAGCCGGTCTCGCTGCAGCCAGGATGGGCTGTAAAACCCTCTTTATAACTATGAATCTTGATACTATTGGCCTCATGTCTTGCAACCCCGCAGTGGGGGGAGTGGGAAAGGGCCAATTGGTAAGAGAAATTGATGCGCTGGGTGGCGAAATGGCAAAAATAGTGGATGCCACCGTTATTCAGTATCGCCTTCTTAACACCAAAAAAGGCCCGGCAGTAAGATCAAGCAGAGCTCAGGTTGACCGACAAGCTTACCAATGGCAAATGAAAAAAGTACTGGAAACTCAACCCAATTTGGAATTAAAACAAGCTACTGTAGAAAAAATCCTGATCGAAAAAGGTAAACTCAAAGGAGTTAAAACCAATTTAGATGAGTTATATCAAGGTGAGTCTGTAATAATAACGCCGGGGACTTTTCTCAACGGACTTATCCATATTGGATTTATTAGTTTTCCTGGAGGAAGAATTACTGATTTCCCTTGCAAGAAATTATCGGAAAGTATAAGTGCATTAGGATTCCGTATGGGAAGGTTTAAAACTGGAACCTGCCCCCGGCTTGATGGCAAAAGTTTGGATTTTTCTAAATTACAACTGCAAAAAGGAGGAGGAGAATATTATCCTTTTTCTTTTTCCAATAAAAAGATAGAAACTAAACAACTCCCCTGTTATATTACCTACACCAACGAAAAGACCCACCAGATAATCCGAAATAATCTAAATAGATCTCCTCTTTATACTGGCATTATTAAATCTACGGGGGTGAGGTACTGCCCTTCTGTTGAGGATAAAATAGTGAAATTTCCTAAAAAAGATAGACATCGAATCTTCCTGGAACCCGAAGGGAAAGGAACTTTTGAATTTTATCCTAATGGGCTATCCACCAGCTTACCTTTGGACATCCAATTAGAAATTCTGCAAAGCATAAAAGGTCTGGAAAATACCCGGATGATGAGGCCAGGATATGGAATAGAACATGATTATGTGGATCCCACTGAATTAAAATCTACTTTGGAAACGAAAAGATGTGAAAATCTTTTCTTTGCCGGCCAGATTAACGGAACAACTGGTTACGAGGAAGCAGCAGCTCAGGGATTAATAGCCGGTATTAATGCTGCCTTAAAGATAAAACATCAGTCTCCTCTCATTCTTAAAAGGTCCCAGGGATATATAGGAGTGTTAATAGATGATCTGGTGACCAAGGGAACAAATGAGCCTTACAGAATGTTTACCTCCCGAGTGGAATATCGACTTCTGCTGAGAGAAGATAATGCTGATCTCAGATTAACTGAATTGGGGTTCAAGATAGGTCTTATTTCAAAGGAGCGTCATCAAAAAATAAAGGAGAAAATTGAAGCTGTTAATAAAGAAATGAAAAGATTAACTTCCACTAAAATTTTCCCCACTTCTAAGACTAATGATATCCTAAAAAAGCTAAAATCAAACCCTATCAAATCCCCTTCTTCTCTAAAAAATATATTGCGGCGACCAGAAATCCATTATCAAGACTTGCAATATATTTTTCCTCCGATAATTAAAGAAAAAGATGAAGTATCTCATCAGGTAGAAATTAAGGTGAAATATCAAGGATATATCAAAAGACAAAACCTTGAGATTGAAAAATTCAAGAAAATGGAAAATCAGATAATTCCTAATGACTTTAACTTTGACCATATTCCAGGACTTACCAGAGAGATCAAAGAGAAATTATCCCAAATAAAACCAACATCTTTGGGCCAGGCTTCTCGCATTTCTGGAATCACTCCAGCTGCCATTTCTACTTTGATAATCTGGCTCAAGAAAAAAAGAGGATGAGAGTAAAATAGTTGAGACAAAAAACTTATTTTATATAATGAGTGAAAGGAGACCGTATGGAAAGAGAGAACTACAATCAATTAAAAAATATAGTTTTCGCTCAGGGAATTTCCTTATTTGGGGTCGCAAAAACCGATAATTTAAAACAAAAGGTAGTCAGTATCTCCCGTGAGATTCTTGAAAATTTTCCTCCCTTAGTAATCTCACTTGGATTCAGATTATCTGATGTTGTAGTAGAGGATATCCAAAATCATCCAACACAGCTTTACTTACACCACTATCGGCAAGCGAACTACTTTTTGGATAAAATAGCTCTTTTTGTGGTGGATACCATCCAAAGAAAAGGCCATCAGGCTCTTGCCATTCCTGCTTCTCAGACAATAGATTGGAAACAGCAAAGAGGCCATCTTTCTCACAAATTAGTGGCAGAAGAGGCCGGAGTTGGATGGATAGGGAGAAATAATCTTCTTGTTACGCCTCAGTGGGGGGCAAGAATAAGACTTGTCAGTATTCTTACTGACTTTCCCCTGATGGTGAATAAAAAATTAAACATAGATTGTGGTGAGTGCCGAAGATGCCTTAAAGTTTGTCCGGCAGGAGCTATAAAGGAAAAAAAAGAAGAATTTAACCATCTTGATTGCTTCGAGCAATTAAAAAAATTCAGGAAAGAGTATAATATTGGTCATACTATTTGTGGTATATGTGTGAAGGCCTGCTATCCAATTTCTCAAAAAACTCTATAACCTTTTATCCATCAAAGGATAAGCTTTAAAATTGTTGGAATTTATTCAGGTTTTCTAAAAAATTTCACACCCTTCTACCCAGTGTCTTTTTAGAAAATGGGCTCAGCAAATAACAAACAAAGAGGATTTTTCAAAAGCTGGGAGTAGTTGTTGACATGAATAGCTCTCCCATTATAATTCAAACATAAAAAAGTTTTTAGGGCAATAAAATTTTAAATGAGAATAAAGTATTATAAAAGATAATTTTTATTATGGAAAAAAGTGATGCTCAAATAGCAATAGTTGATTATGGAATGGGCAACCTCTTTAATATAGAAAAAGCTTTAGAAAAAGTAGGTTGCCAGGTTAGGGTTACAGATAATCCCTCAGTTATTGAAAAAGCTGCAGGGCTTGTTTTACCTGGGGTAGGCTCATTTAAAGATTGTATGGCTAATCTCATAAATAAAGAATTGGTCCATCCTATACGCAAATTTATCCATTCTCAACGTCCCTTTTTAGGGATATGCTTAGGGATGCAAATTTTATTTACTGAAAGTGAGGAATTTGGACAAACTAAAGGCCTTAATATATTTAAAGGAAAAGTAGTACATTTTTCCAAAAATTGCAAATTAAAAACTCCTCATATGGGATGGAATAACATAAAAATAAAAAAAAGAGTACCTATTTTAAAAGATATTCCTGATAATTCTTACTTTTATTTCGTTCACTCCTATTATGTAATTCCAGACGACAAGAATATTAGTGCCACTATTACTGAATACGGAACAAAATTTACTTCCAGTGTTTGGAAAGATAATATATTTGCTTGTCAGTTCCATCCAGAAAAATCCCAACAATTGGGTTTAACTATATTGAAAAATTTCCGAAAAATGAGCATTAATGCTAACTAAGAGAATAATTCCTTGTCTGGATGTAATGAGAGGAAAAGTTGTCAAGGGCGTAAATTTCCTTAAACTTCAAGATGCGGGAGACCCGGTAGAAAATTCCATAATTTACGAAAAAGAAGGAGCGGATGAATTAGTATTTCTGGATATAACTGCATCTCACGAGAAAAGAGAGATAATAATTGAGGTGGTGGAACGAACAGCTCGAGAAGTTTTTATGCCTCTTACTGTAGGGGGAGGAATAAAAAATCTTGAGGATATTCGCCGCCTTTTAAAAGCAGGGGCAGATAAAGTTTCCATAAATACAACTGCTGTAAAAGACCCTTTTTTTATTAAAAAAGCTGCCAGACGATTTGGAAGTCAATGCATTGTGGTAGCTATTGATGCTAAAAAAGTAAATCCGGGTTCTGAATGGGAAGTTTATACCTATGGAGGTAGAAACCCCACCGGAATTGACGCTGTACAGTGGGCTCAAAGGGTAGTAGAGTTGGGGGCAGGAGAGATACTTCTAACCAGTATGGATAAAGATGGCACAAAGGATGGTTACGATATTGACCTTACCAAAAAAATAGTTGATCTAGTTAATGTACCCCTTATTGCCTCTGGAGGTGCCGGAAGCCCTGAACATATCTGGCAGGTTTTCCAGATAGCAAAAGCCGATGCCGCCTTAGCAGCATCTATATTTCATTATAAAGAGTGTACCATAAAAGAAACCAAAAAATATTTGGCGAAAAAAGGAATTACAATTCGAATATAAAGGTGGGAATGATGCCTCATAATAAAACTTACAGTGAATCAATAGTTATTTTAGATTTTGGGTCCCAATATAATCAGCTCATCTTAAGAAGAGTAAGGGAGAATAAGGTCTTTTGTCAATTTCTGCCTTATAATACACCAGCTTCACGTCTTAAACAGCTCAAACCAAAAGGGATTATTTTTTCGGGAGGACCAGCTAGTGTCTTTGAAAGCGGTGCACCCTTACCTTCTCCTGAAATTTTCCAGATGGGAATCCCCGTTCTTGGCATCTGTTACGGGATACAAGCGATGGTTCATCTTTTAGGAGGAAAAGTTGCTTCTGCGGGAAAAAGAGAATATGGAGCAAGTAATTTATGGGTAGATAAAAAAGAAGAGTTTTTTTATAAATTACCCTCAAAACTTTCAGTATGGATGAGTCATGGTGATAGGATAACTGAGCTTCCCTCTGGATTTGAAACTTTAGCTCATACAAAAAACTCTCCTTTTGCTGCCATACAAAATAAAAGAAAAAAACTTTACGGAGTCCAATTTCATCCTGAAGTTGCCCATACTCCTCAAGGAAAAGAAATAATCCATAATTTCCTTTTCCGCATCTGTGGATGCTCAGGAAACTGGAACATACGTTCTTTTATCGATTACTCGGTGAATCAAATAAGAGAAAAAGTAGGCGAGGAAAAAGCAATCTGTGCCTTAAGTGGAGGAGTTGATTCCTCAGTAACAGCTATGTTAATTAACAAAGCTATCGGCAAAAAACTTATATGTATTTTTGTTAATACCGGCCTTTTGAGAGAAGGAGAGCCTGAACAGGTTTTAAGTACCTTTAAAAATCATTTTCACTTAAATCTTCGCTATGTAAATGCTGAAAAAAGATTCCTTCAAGGTTTAAGAAAAATAAAAGACCCCGAAAAAAAAAGAAAAATTATTGGAAAAGAGTTTATTGAGGTGTTCACTGAAGAAGCTCAAAAACTGGGAAAGATAGACTTTTTAGCTCAGGGAACCTTATATCCTGATGTAATTGAATCTCGCTCAGCTAAAGGAGGACCATCTGCCATTATAAAGTCTCATCATAATGTAGGAGGATTACCTTCTTTCATGCGACTTAAACTTCTGGAACCTCTCAAAGACTTATTTAAAGATGAGGCGAGAAAAGTAGGAAGAGAACTCGGTCTTCCTGAAAAAATAGTAAGTCGCCAACCATTCCCCGGGCCAGGTTTTGCCGTAAGAATTGTGGGTGAGATTAACTTGCGACGACTAAAAATCCTCCGCCAGGCTGATGCCATTGTAAGAGAAGAAATGGAACAATATGAGGATGTATCTAAAATTTGGCAATCTTTCCCTGTGCTTTTGCCTATAAGAAGCGTGGGGGTAATGGGAGACGCTCGAACTTATGAGTACACCATTGCCTTGAGAGCAGTAACCAGTCAGGATGGTATGACAGCAGATTGGGTCAGACTTCCTCATGAAATTCTGGATAAGCTATCTGGCCGTATTATTAACGAGGTAAAAGGAGTAAATAGAGTAGTATATGATATAAGTTCTAAACCTCCAAGTACTATAGAATGGGAGTAAGTCTCGGGAGTGAAGGGGAGCATTATGTTTAAAATCAAAATATATATCCGTTTAAAAGAAGGAGTAGCTGATCCTCAGGGAGCAACTATAAAACATGCCTTGGATTCTCTTGGTTACCTGGGAATAACAAAAGTAAAAACAGGAAAATATCTTCAAATTCAGCTGAATACACAGGAAAAGAAAAAAATTAAAGAACAAATTGAGGATATGTGTAAGAAAATTCTGGTAAATCCGGTTATTGAAGATTATGAATATGAAATTGAGGAAATTAAATGAAGTTCGGAGTGGTTGTTTTTCCGGGGTCCAACTGTGATTATGACTGCTGGTGGGCAATAAAAAAAATTACAGGACAAAAGGTTGATTTCATCTGGCACAAAGAAGAAAATATTACTGATTACGATTGTTTTATTCTTCCCGGAGGATTTTCCTACGGAGATTATCTTCGCACCGGAGCTATTGCCCGTTTTAGTCCAGTTATGAAAAAAGTTAAAGAATTTGCCCGAAAGGGAGGGCTTGTCGTAGGAATATGCAACGGCTTTCAAATTCTTCTTGAGACAAATCTTTTAGCGGGAGCAATGAGAAAAAACAAAGACCTTCTTTTTATATGTAAATACGTTTATGTACGAGTGGAGAACACTTCAACACCCTTTACCAGTCTTTATAAAAAGGGACAGGTTTTACATATCCCCATCGCCCACTTCGAGGGCAACTATTATACTAACCCGGAAACCATCCAGACCCTTCAAAAAAATGACCAAATTATTTTCCGGTACTGCAACAGAGAGGGAAAAGTTACTAAGGAGGCTAACCCCAACGGTTCCCTGAATGCTATTGCCGGAATATGCAATGAAAAAGGGAATGTTTTTGGAATGATGCCCCATCCAGAGAGATCTTGTGAATCAATCCTTGGTTCTGAAGATGGAGCACTTATCTGGAAATCTATAGTGGAAACAATGGGATAAGAAGAGAATATTAAAATATTACACCAGACCAGAAATAGGAAGAAAAAAAATAGAGAAAAAAAAATTGCCTAGATTATACCAATTTCAAACTAGAGCAAGTTAAAAAAGATTTCGAGAAATGCTGTGATATTTAAAGAAGATTGAGGAAGCTGCGCTTTACCTAATAGAGAACGAAAACCAAAGACAATATAAAAGAGAATAAAATGAGAGAACCAGTTAAAATAAATAAAGATTTAATTAAAGAGCATGGCTTAACAGAAGAGGAGTACGAAAAAATAAAGAAAATTTTGGGAAGAGAACCTAATTTTACTGAATTAGGTATTTTTTCGATAATGTGGAGTGAGCATTGCAGTTACAAGAGTTCAAAACCGGTACTGAAAAAGTTTCCTACGAAGAGTGATAATGTCCTTATCGGAGCAGGAGAGGAAAACGCGGGAGTAGTTGATATAGGAGATGGTTTGGCGGCTGTTTTTAAAATGGAATCTCACAATCATCCCTCAGCAATTGAGCCTTTTCAGGGTGCAGCCACAGGAGCAGGAGGAATCATAAGAGATATATTTACCATGGGAGCTCGCCCCATTGCCCTTATGAATTCTTTAAGATTTGGCCCTCTAAGCGATGCTAAATCCCGCTATCTTTTAAAAGGAGTAGTAGGAGGAATAGCATCTTACGGAAATTCTATTGGCATTCCTACTGTAGGAGGAGAAACCTTTTTTGATGAATCTTATCGGGGAAATCCTTTGGTTAATGTTTTCTGTTTGGGAATAGTTAAAAAGGATAAAATCATTAAAGCTCAGGCAAAAGGAACAGGAAACACCATTTTTTACGTTGGTTCATCGACAGGGAGAGATGGACTAGGAGGAGCAAGCTTTGCCTCCAAAGAACTTACAGAGGACTCTCATAAAGATAGGCCTGCCGTCCAAATAGGGGACCCCTTTATGGAAAAATCACTCCTTGAGGCAACGCTGGAGCTTATAGATAGTGGCGTGGTAGTTGGAATGCAGGATATGGGAGCGGCAGGGCTAACTTCTTCCACTGTCGAGACAGCTTCCCGAGGAGGATCAGGTGTAGAAATAGACACAGCCCTTGTTCCACAAAGAGAAGAAGGTATGATTCCTTACGAGCTCATGCTCTCTGAATCTCAGGAGAGAATGCTGGTTATAGTGGAAAAGGGCAAAGAAAAAGAGGCTCAAAAAATATTCACCAAATGGGACCTGCACGCTGTTCCTATCGGCAGGGTTACCAGTGATGGTATTTTCAAAGTAAAAGAAAGAAAAAAATTTGTCGCAAAAATTCCGGTCAAAGCTTTAACCGACGGCGCTCCTTTTTATCATAGAAAAAAAATTAAGCCTGATTATTTAAATAAGGTAAAAAATTTCGATCTATCGACTCTTCCTTTAGCCAAAGATTTAAACATTACCTTCCTTAAAATGCTTTCATCCCCCAACATTACTAATAAGGCCTGGGTATTTGAACAGTACGACCACATGGTTGGAACAAATACCGTTCTTTTACCCGGCTCAGATAGCGCTATCATTAGGATAAAGGGTACTAAAAAAGCTTTAGCGATATCATGCGATGGAAATAGCCGTTATTCCTATCTTGACCCGTACGAGGGAGGGAAAATTATTGTTGCTGAGGCTGCTCGAAATGTGGTTTGCGTTGGAGCAAAACCTATTGCTATCACTAATTGCCTCAATTTTGGAACGCCTACTAATCCTGAGGTTTTCTGGCAATTCACCCAATGCGTTGAAGGAATGGCTAAAGCCTGCCGAGAACTGGAAACCCCGGTTACCGGAGGTAATGTCAGCTTTTATAATGAAAATCCTGAAGGAGCAATAGACCCGACCCCGGTTGTAGGAATGTTAGGTTTGATTGAAGATATAAATTTTTTATGTACCCCTTGGTTTAAACAAGAAAAAGACTTAATTATTCTCCTGGGTGAAGGAGAAAAAAAGTTGGGGGGAAGTGAATATCTCCATTACATCCACCATTTAAAAAAAGGAACACCTCCCAAATTAAACTTTACCCAGGAAAAAGCGTTACAGAAAACCTGCCTGGAGGCTATTAGAAGAAATCTTATTAATTCAGCCCATGATATATCGGAAGGAGGTTTAGCTATTACCCTTATTGAATGTTGTATTTTAAATGAAAAAAACCTTATCGGAGCAACCATTAACTTAAAAGAAAAAAATGAGAAAAGAAAAGATGCTTTGCTTTTCGGTGAAGCCCAATCTCAGATTATTATTTCCTGTCCTCCCCAAAACCTCACCCATCTTAAAAAAATAACCCAGAAAAATAAAGTAAACTTAACATTATTAGGTGAGGTGGGAGGAAAAAATTTTAGTATCAAAATAAAAGGGGAAGAGTTAATTTCTCAAGGGGTTGAAAGGACAAAGATCTTGTGATGTTAAAACAATTCTAATTGCTGGAGAATATTTTTTAGTATTTCTTCTTTTTTTCCATCCAGAGATTTAATAGGAGCTCTAGCCGAACCAACATTTATTCCTATAAGCCTGAGAGCATCTTTTATTACCACTGGAAAGCTACCCAAACTAAAAGCTACTCTTAAAATAGCTAAATTAGCTTGAGCTTTTTTAGCTCGTTCTATATTCCCATTCATATAAGCGTCATAAATTTCAACTGCTAACTTAGGAGCTACGTTAGCCGTAGCGGCAATTGCGCCTTTCCCTCCGTATAGAAGTGTTCCATAAATTAAGGTATCTCGTCCAGCTAAAATAGAAAAATCGTCATCTGTTTTTCTTATATACTCTGAGGTAAGAGTCATATCTCCACTACTATCCTTAATACCCACTATATTGTCAATTTTGGAGAGGCGCGTTATCAAATCAACAGAAAGATTAATCCCTGTTCTTCCAGGATTATTATAAATAAGTATCGGTAAGCTGGTAGATTTAGCAATATTTTGATAGTGCTCATAAAGCTCATTTTGAGTGGGAGAGATAAAAAAGGGAGTAATTATTGATACAGCATCTACACCGATCTCCTCAGCCATTTTAGTTAGTTTAACTGTTTCCCTGGTAGTGATGGCTCCTGTTCCTGCATAGACCGGAACTTTTCCTTTTGCATAATCAACTACAATTTCTAAAACCTTTCTCTTTTCCTCTCTTTCCAAAGCGTAAAACTCTCCCTGACTCCCCAAAGCAAACAAACCATGTACGCCACCTTCGATAAGATAATCGATAAGTTTTTTTATTATATTTATATTTATCTGTCCCTTCTCATCAAAGGGAGTAGCTATAGGCGGAATAATTCCCTTTGGTCTAAATAACATCTAACTCCTCCTTGTAGTCTTATGCCTTAAGTAATTTTGAATTAACTAGATGCTTAGGCTTATTACCTCGCAGAACATCCAGCACTCCTTCAGCTGCTCCCGTAGCCATTCTAATAGTACACTCTTTAGTAAGAGCAGCCATATGGGGAGACAAAATAATATTCTCAATATGAAGTAAAGGATTATTTAGCTTTGGCGGTTCCTGATTAAAAACATCAATTGCAGCGCCAGTAATCCATTTCTCTTTAAGAGCTTTAACCAGAGCTTTTTCATCAACTATTTCACCTCGAGCCGCATTTATTAAAAAGGCCGTGGGCTTCATAAGTTTTAACTCTTTTTCTCTTATTAACCCCTTTGTTTCTTCGGTTAAAGGAAGATGAAGAGTCACAAAATCTGATTTTTCTAATAATTCTGGTAGAGCATAACATAAACTAAGACCTATTTTTTTAGCTTTTTCTGGAGAAAGGTAAGGATCATAAGCTAAAATTTTCATATTGAAGGCAGCCTGACATTTCATAGCCACAATAGAGCCGATTCTCCCTACCCCAACAATTCCTAAAGTTTTTCCGTTTAAATCTATCGCTGCAAATTCATTCCTTATAGCAAAATTTCCCTCTCTTGTTGCTTTATTAGCGATAACTAATCTTTTAGCTAAACATAAAATAAGGCTGATTGTATGCTCCGCTACAGAAACCATATTAGCATTTGGCGTGTTCACCACAAAAATTTTGTGTTCAGAAGCAGCTTCAATGTCTACGTTATCAACCCCCACTCCATGTCTACCAATTACCTCTAAATTATCAGCTAATTCAATAATTTTTCTGGGAAAGGGAGCTGTTCTCACTATAACTCCATGAATTCCCTTGATTTCTCGGCACAATGTTTCCACAGAGAAATCTGAAGCAAACACCACCTCAACTTCCTTTTTCAAAATTTTTATTCCACTTTCATGAATAGGTTGAACAATTAGCACTTTTTTTCTCACAAAACATCCTTCATTTTATCTTTTATCGAACTTTAACTCTATAAAAGCTTCTTTGCCAGATCTGCTGCTGATGCTGCATCAGGAG
>CAZGDY010000020.1:0-18931 GCA_964524965.1 uncultured Clostridia bacterium | reverse complement strand
AATATTTTTAATTCTTATTTATTTTATCCTGAGAAAAAAAGAGAATTTTCTAAATTAACACATATTATATAAATCCTAATCTTCTTAATAATAATAATAATAAAGAAGAAGAAGAAGAAGAAGAAGAAGAAGAAGGTCTAAATTTTTATTTTAAATTAATTTTTTTAGGAAAACTCCTCTAATGCTTTCAATACAAATTGCGAATAGGCAAGTGCTGGCCCTCCTCCCATTAACACTGCTTCCCAGGCAGCTTCTAATATTTCTTCTTTAGTTATTCCTTTATTTAAAGCACTTTCGACGTGAAGAGCTATACACCACTTACAATGTGCAGCTACAGATAAAGCTACGGCTATTAATTCTTTTTGTTTAGAATCAAGAGCACCTTTTTCGCTCACCACCATTTTCAACTCGCGATATCGTTTTATCTGTTCTGGAGTAAGATGCGAGAGCTCACCCAAAGCTTTCTTTATTTGACTTACCGCTTCTCTCATTTCGCCCATTGCCAAAACCTCCTTTTTTAGTTCACCATCACTTGCAATATTGTTGAGGGCAAACTATAACATATAATTTCATTCTGTCAATTTTTAAATAACTTGATTATAATTATCTTACACGCTTTTTAGCAGAATAAAAAACTAAACTTCCTTGACACAAAAGGTTAGCAAAATTAAAATGAGGGGTGATGCAATACAAAAATAAAAAACCACTGCTCATTTTAGGTATAGAAACCTCCTGTGATGAAACTGCCGTAGCAATAGTTGAAAATGGACAAAAAATTCACTCAAATCTAATAGCATCCCAGATACAGTTTCACAAAGAATTTCAGGGAATAGTTCCAGAAGTTGCTTCCAGAAAACACCTGGAGGTAATCTTGTCTCTTTTAAAAAAAAGTTTAAAAGAAGCTCAAGTTACGCTACAAGATATAAATGCCATTGCTGTAACTTACGGCCCGGGACTTCTTGGATCTTTACTGATAGGTATTACCGTAGCCAAAGGAATGGCTTTCTCTTTAAATTTGCCCTTAATCGGAATAAATCATCTTGAGGCTCATCTTTACGCTGCTTTTCTTACCTCACCCCCACCTTGCCCTCCCCTTGTTGGCCTTATTATCTCTGGAGGACATACAGAAATTGTTTATATGGCAAAAAATAAAGAATATGAACTATTAGGCTCTACCAGGGATGATGCATTAGGTGAAGCATTTGACAAAGTGGCAAGGATGTTGAATCTGGGTTATCCGGGAGGACCAATAATTGAACGAATAGCTAAAATGGGAAATGCCTCAAAGATAAAACTTCCCCTTCCCCGGTTTAAAGACAAAACACTTGATTTTAGCTTTAGTGGATTAAAAACAGCGGTACTTTATAAATTACGAGAGTTGAAAAAGAAAAATATGCCAATTTCTATCGAAGATATGGCAGCAAGTTTTCAGTTGCAGACGGCAAGAATTATTGAAGAAAGAATCGCTCAAGCTACTACTCTTAAAAAGGTTCAACAGGTTATTATCGGAGGAGGTGTTGCCTCCAATAATTTCATCCGAGAGTATCTTTCAACTAAATTTAAAGAGAAATTACAAATATTTATTCCCCCTCCCCAACTTTGCACTGATAATGCAGTCATGATAGCAGCCCTTGCCTACCACAAACTAAAACAAGAAAAAATATCTACTTTATCCCTTGAAGCAAAACCTAATCTTAGGATAGGAAAAAAATAAGTAAAAGGAGACGGTTTTATTCACTATTCCAGTTTTTCTAAAAGTACCTGCACTTCATCACTAATAACCCATTTTTCACAGGCGTTTTTATCTATCTCTCTTAAAAAACGAGAAGGTTTAATGAGTACGAGTTGATGCCAATTTCCGGCGATAATGGGATAGCAAAGATAAAGCTCCTCTTTAGCTCTGGTCGTTGCCACATAAAGAAGCCTTCTTTCTTCTTCTAAACTCCCAGAATTTTTTATCGCTCTTGCTGATGGGAAACGACCATCAGCAAGCCAGATAACAAAAACTGCTGACCACTCCAAACCCTTAGCCTGATGCACAGTTGATAAAATAACATTTTCATCCTCATCTTTTCCTACCACAACTGTTTCTGATTCTACGGTTCCCAGAAGGGCAAGTTCAGAAAGAAAACTTCTTAGAGAGGAAAAATCCCGGGCAAAGCTGGAGAACTGATTTAAATCCTCTAATCTCTCCTCATAATTAAGGTACTTAGACTGCAGGTAATCTTTATATCCTTGTTTAAGAATAAGTTGGATAGCACCAGCCGGGTTCTTCTTTAAAGAGTTATCCTGCAGTAACACAACAACTTCAACAAACTTCAACCATTGAGCTAAAGCCTTTTTGGAAAGAATATTTAAAATTTCTTTGGATTTTATCCTTCTAAAAGAATCCTCGCTAACCAATAAATCCCTCCACACTTTATCGGCAGTGACATTGCCAATACCCGGTAACATTTTAAAAAGTCTCTTCCAAGAGAGCTCATCTTTTGAATTAATGAGTATTTTTAAATAAGCAGCAACATCTTTTATATGAGCTCTCTCAAAAAATCTTAACCCGGATCTTACAGTAAAGGGAATACCTCTTCTGGTTAATTCCATTTGAATTTCCATAGAATGATAATGAGAGCGGTAAAGCACTGCTATATCTTTTAAAGATTTTCCTTCATCGCGCAGCTCCAGAATTCTTTCGGCAACAAATTCAGCTTGTTGATTGACATCTCTTAAAGGAACAATTGCTGGTTTAAAATCTCCTTTTTTCACCGAACGCAGAATTTTGGGAAACTGTTTCTTGTTAAGGGCAATAATACAATTGGTAAGATGTAGTATGTGGGGGCTACTTCGATAATTAGTTTCCAGTTTAAAAATCTTAGTATCGGGGTATCTTTTAGGAAATTCTATTATATTAGTAAAATTTGCTCCCCGAAAAGAATATATACTTTGTGAATCATCCCCAACCACCATAATATTGTGGTGAAAGGAAGCCATAAAATCTATAATCTCCCCCTGTAACATATTGGTATCCTGGTACTCATCTACAAGAATATGAAGGAAATTTCCCGAATATAAAGTTTTAATATCAGGATATTCTATAAAAAGTTTTTTCCAGTTGAAAAGAAGATCATCAAAATCCATAAGATTAAGTTTTTTTTTCCGAATTTGATATCGATTAAGCACTCTTTTGGTTTCTGCAAGCTGTTCTACAAAAAAAGGGTATTTATCCTGGATTATATTTTCTGCATTTTGTTGAGTATTAACAGCTAAACTATTAATAGCTGATAAAATTTTTGGAGCAGGGAACATTTTTTTCTTAATATCTATTTTAAGATCGGTAATACATAAATCAAATAAATCCCTGGAATCTTCTCCATCTATGATGGTATAGTTATTATCATATCCTAAAAGATGAGCATAGCGCCTTAAAATAAGATTACCTACGTGATGGAAAGTACCACCCCAAATTTTTTTGGCTTCAGCAGAAAGGATATGTTCCACCCGATGTAACATATCTTTAGCAGCTTTATTGGTAAAGGTAAGCAAAATTATTTTCTCCGGGGAAACTCCACGCTCAAGTAGCCAGGCTACCCGATAAGTGATAGTTCTGGTTTTTCCACTACCCGCCCCAGCAATCACCATAATGGGCCCCTCCCCTACTGTTACCGCTTCTAATTGCTGAGGGTTAAGGTGAGCTTCATAATCTATCTTTGGTAAGGAATGCTTTTGGGCTTCTTTCAAGTTAAATTTCTTTACCAATCTCTGTTTCCCTTTTTATCTCTTATCGGTCATAATTTTTATTGATTTTCAACTAAAGTGTCTTAACTATTTCCTCCAAAGGTTTTCTATGAGTAGGCTGGGGCAAAGAGGCAGGATATCCCAGAGGAGTAAGAACAATAGGTTCAAGATCACCAGAAAGACCAAGTATTTTCTTTAGCTCAAAAGGATTGAATGCTCCGATCCAACAGGTTCCAAGACCCTCAGCTGTAGCAGCAAGTATCAGATGGTCCATGGCAATAGTAATATCAACATCCAAATAACTTTTTCCATCATTTCTTCTCCAAGCTTCTTTTTCTATCCCGCAAGCACAAATAATTAAAGGGGCTTGCCAAAACCAGCTTCTACTATATACCTTATGAAATTCTTTTTTAATTTTTTCTGTCTTAACCACCACAAATTGCCAAGGTTGGCAATTAGCAGCAGAAGGTGCTAAGCGGGCAGCTTCCAGTACTCTCAATAACTTTTCTTCCTCTACCGATTTTTCCTGATATTTTCTTACGCTTCTTCTTTTTTTTATTACCTCATAAAAATCCATAAATAAAACCTCCTATTTTTTATAAATAATTAGCAGGCTTTTGCCATCTTATTCAAAAACCTATCTTTTCCTTACTATACCCTCTTTACCCCTAATGTCAATCATTATCTCTCCAATAACCTTTTTTTGGTCACCTACCCTCTTTTATTGACAATCAAAGCAATTATCTTAAAATATGCTAACAAGATTTAAGCTCTTGACATCAAGTAGGTGGAAGAAAAAAAAATAATATCAAAAGTAACTTAAAAAATATCTCTGTCCTCTTTTAAAGGAGAAGAAAATGGATGTTATGAAGGCAATTGAAAAAAGAAGAAGCGTAAGAGCCTACCAAAGTAAATTTGTCCCTGAGGACAAACTAAAAAAAATTTTGCAAGCAGCTCGCCTGGCCCCTTCCGCCAGAAACTCACAACCTCACAAATTCATCATTGTAAAAGATCCTCAGCTAATAAAAAAATTGGCAAAGGAAGCTACCGAACACTCATTTATAGGTGAGGCTCCGGTGATAATTGTTGGGGTAGCCCTTGATCCAAATTACATAATGTCCAGCGATGTCCCTGCGCATCCTGTAGACATTGCTATAGCAATTGACCATATGACTTTAATAGCTGTAGAGGAAGGACTTGGTACCTGCTGGATTGGAGGATTTAATCAAGATAAAATTAAACAAATTTTAAATATTCCTGAAAAATGCAAAGCTGTAATTCTACTTTCTTTGGGTTATCCTGCCGATAGCCCCGCTGAAAAACAGAGAAAATCCCAAAAAGAGCTAATTTGCCAGGATTCTTTAACTGATTAGAATTTCACCTGAAAAAATACTTAAATTTAACCTTTTATTGACAGAACTATTACTTTAAAAAAGTAATAGTTTGGATTTTCTGGGGCACTTCTTTTCAAGAAAAACTTTCCCTTTTCTTCTCCTGCAGTTTACCGAGAAAACTAATAACTTGCTAGAGGCAAGATGTGCTAATTGAAGAGAGACCCATCTACCCTTCAAAACGTCCCGCTTTGCTCACTCAACCTCTTTGACAAGGGGACACCAGATTACTAATCTGATGATAAGAACATCTTACTCTTCTTTCGCTGGAATCAAGTTTTCTTGGCGATGCATTGAGGAGTTTTACGTCCAATAAATATTTTTCTTTTCTGAAGAGGTCTTTTAATAGTTTTTTTCAGGAAAACATAGCGATTAGCTAAAAAAGAAAGATTAAGGTGAAATCAAGAAAAAATCTTTATTTCTCAACTCACATCTAAAAATTATAACTTAGCTCACCCCAGATAAAATCCTGATTGTCCATCATTCCAAATCGAGTTTCCGCCCTACCTCCAAATATCACAGCACCAAATCCAATATTAAATCCTTCCCCTAGCTCGTATGACAGTTGAGATGATAATAAATAATCATATAAAGTTAAATTATAAGTTCCCTTAAACTCAATTTTTAATTTATCATACCATGAATTAAGATAAGCGGTAATTAAGCTTTGCCATGGTACCTGCTCACCATAAAAAATAGAAATCTGCTTAGCTACTTCTTGGGATACACCAGGATATTCTTGAGAAGATTTAAAATTAGAAATTTTTTTACCACTAAGCTGTGCTATAATATCAATCTCATCCGTGAGGGGATAACCAACCTCAAAAATATACTTAAGATAGGAATTCTTTATCCAAAGGGAGGTTCCGCTTTCATCTTCTGTTTGAAAATAAGCAATTTCCCCCCTCACATCAAACCCAAGCACATCGCTGCTAAAATCAGCCCCATATATTGAAACTCGGTGATACGCAGAATTAAGATTAATAAGAGGCAATCTGGACAAATCAAGCGCATAATCAGGAAAACTATCCCAGGTATAAAGATAGTCAAAGGAAAAATCACCCCGGGCACTAAATTTATCTATTTTAAATCCCAAGCTGCTATTTTTTAACTGAGGAGCGGGAAATTTTGTCTTTTTTATACTTACACCCTGAGGGGGGAAAATAGGAGGAAGTTTACTGGGAATAAATTCTGTTATCCACACTCCCTGAAAGATAAGATCAAACCCTTTAAAATAATTTATTTGCAAAGCATCCACAGCAATTTTTTGCTGCTCCAAATCTGGTTTTATTCTCGCATAATCCCAAGAATTTATGTTATTAGTAGGGGTATCTATTCCACTCACTCTACCCCAAAAGATATATTGTTTACCCAAGCGAATATCAGTATTCTCAGTATAAAAATCAAGATAAGCCTCATCCAGGGAAAGAGTGTTATTCTTGGATTCTCCAGAAAAATCATCAGCATAAAACTTAAAAGAAGTAAATCCTTTGCCGATATTGTAAAACGAAAATGAGGTCTTTAAATTTACCTGGATATCTATTCTCTGTTTATTCTGGGAAATTTCAGTAAAATAATATCCAGCAGCCTCAATGCAACCTTCTGTTTTTGCCATACTACAAATAGGCATGAACACACTCAGTAACAGCAAAAAAAATAAAATCAATAAAAACAACAATCCTGATTTCATCTCCCTATTCTCCCCTCATTAAATACATTAAAATAAAGTAAATATCAGGAATTTCCACATCCGCTTTCATTCTCGAAAAGATAAGTTCAGTAGTATGTTCAGTCGGGACGTGACAACAACCGTACTCACAATAATAATTATGCGAGAATACTTAACTACTATTCGGGCTAATTTCCATATACTTTTATTTTTCAATTATTTTGTCTTTCAATTTTTGTAATTTCGAAATATTGTATTAAAAATTATCTCGCTACCAAAGAGGAAATTTCTTGAAAAATAATTAATAAGGCGAGGATAATTTTTTTCTTTTAAAGAGCCAGCGGGCAAAATAAAGAAAGGGAGTATCAATGATCGCTATTATCCATTTGAATATATAGGTGGTAATGAAAATCTGCCAAAAAACTGGCCAGGAAAAAGTTCCCCAAAAAGCTAAAAAAGTAAATATCGTGGTATCGATAAGTTGGCTAACCATGGTGCTGAGATTATTTCTTAACCATAACCGCCGTTCTCCTGTTAATCTTTTCCAAAAATGAAAAGCCCATACGTCATGATGTTGGGAAATAAGATAAGCTAAAAGAGAGGCAAGTACAATTCGTGGCATAAAATTAAATATGGCCTCAAGATGTGGTTGCATGATATCGCTTGCATCTGGTTTAAATCTTATTGCGAATTGCATCGCGACTGTAGCTACAATTAAAGCATAAAAGCCCATCCACACTGCTTTTTTTGCCTCTTTTTTGCCATAGATTTCTGATAAAATATCAGTGCTAAAAAATATGCTGGCATAAACAACATTTCCCAAGGTTGCAACAAAACCAAATATCTGGATAGTCTTTATCACCTGGATGTTACAAACAATGACTCCCGTTGCTATCATCACGTAAAGCCCATATTTTCCCCAAATATAAAAAGCAATAAGGGAAAAGAAGAGGTCAACCACAATAAAAATAAGCCAAAATAGCTCATTAGACATAATTTAGCCTGTTTCGTTTTTCTGTAAATTCTTATTTAAATAATTTCTAAAATTTTTTATTGGTTTATCTTCTTTCAAAGATTCTTTAAAAAAATGAACAAATTTTATCAATTTATTCATGGCAACCTCAGACATTACATGTTCCATTTTGCAAGCATCCTCATTGGCAAGTTGAGAATTTACTCCCAAAACCTCAGCTAAAAAAGAAAATAAAACTCGATGCCGGGCATCTATTTGTTGCGCTAGTTTGCTTCCTCTTTTGGTTAACTCAATATATCCATACCTCTCATGCTTAACTAAACCCTCATTAGAGAGATTTTTTAAGGCTTCGGTAACGCTAGACATTTTCACATTTAATTTGTGAGCAATCCATTTAACCCTGATTATCTTTTTTTCTTCCTCTATTTTTTTGATCGTCTCAAGATAATCTTCCATACGGGGAGTAATTTTTTTACTCATATTAGCCACCACCTTGAAAAGATCTTATTAAAGTAAAACTCAAATTTAAAATTCCTCCTACCCCTAATGCCACCGCTATCATTAAAAAAACACTTTTGAGAGTATCCCTTATTCCCAGCTCTTTTAGAAAAACGACAAAAGTAGCCGCACAAGGAAAATATACCGCCAGCATAACCACAATAATTATAGCCTGATAAATATTCATAACACCATTATTTAAAAGAGGAGCAATTATTCCTGTAGCTACATCCTTGCGTAAAAAACCGATTATTAGAGGATAAATTGCCTCCCGGGGAAGTCCCAACCAGCTTCCCAATAAAGGAGATAAAATTTCTGAAAAAGCCTGAGTAATTTTCAAAATATAAAGGCAATTGACAATACCTATTCCAATAAACACCCAAGGCATAGCATCTAATAAAAAATACTCCAATCTAAGAACAACCTTCATCACTAAATTAGAAAGGCGGGGCATTCTGTAAGGGGGAATTTCGATGGCAATTTCAGGTGTTTCTCCCGACACTATTCGGTTAAGAAGAGCACCTGCCCCAATAAATAAAAAAAATAAAATACTATATACCAGCAGTACCCAGCCGATACCAAAAGGGCCAATTATACTTAAAATTACCGCTGTTTGTGCCATGCAGGGAATGGATATGCCCATAAGAGTGAGCACCATAAATCTTTGTCTCTTGGTTTCTAATATCCGGGAAGCCATAGCTCCAGGAACATTACATCCGAACGCTAAAATTATCGGAATAACAGAATAACCGTGCAGACCTATTTTGTGAAATATGCCATCCACTAAAACTGCTAATCTAGGAAGATAACCCACATCCTCCAATAAAGTGAGAATAAGATAAAAAATTAAAACAGCAGGAAGAACTACCCCTATAGGAACAAATACTCCGGTGGTTAAAAGCCCTAAAGATTCTAAATATCCAGTTCCTGGAGTTCCCAAAAGTAGATCAGACAAAAATCCAGTGGGGAAGAATTTCCCTATAAATAAACGGATAAATTTATCGTAAGGACCTTCAAAGAAAGGAACCATCAGACCGTCGGTTATCCAACCTGCTAAAGTTATAAAAAGATAAAATATCCCGCAAAGAATTACTATTGCAAAAGGAATGCCCACAGATGGCTTAACCGTAATATCACCGAGTTTTTCCAACCAAGTAGGGTGTCGGTGATGTACCTTTTGAATCTTGTTAACAATAGAGCCTGCTTGCCCAAATCTAGCCTTTAGCATAATAGTCTCTATGGGCTCTTGGTGGTCTTTTTCTATTTCTTTAATTGATTCAGCAAAAACAGTTTTATCAATCTTATTCCTAAATTTTTCTAATCCTTCCAGAGCAAGAATTACCTGGCCACGGGGAAGATTAGTTTTTTGGACTATAACCCTTATGGTTTTCTCAATTCTTGGCTCAAATTCTACTGACATCTTTATCTTTTATCTTCAAAGTTATTTCCTTTATAGCCCGGTGAAGCTCTATTATTCCTTCTCCACTTACAGCAACGGTGGAAACTACCGGCAATTCAAGTAGCTTTTCTAAAACACAGGTGTCTATTTCTATTCCCTGGTGTCTTGCCACATCCCTCATATTCAAATCTAAAATCATCGGAATATTAATATCCCGTAATTGCAAAGTAAGGTAAAAATTTCTTTCCAGATTAGTAGCATCCACCACGTTGACTACCAGGTCGGTTTGCTTTTTTAAAAGTAAATTAAAAGCTACTTTTTCGGCCTTATCAGAAGGAGCAAGAGAATAAGTTCCTGGAGCATCTACTATCTTCAAACTAATATCCTGCACCTTCATCTTCCCTTCCATATATTCTATCGTAGTTCCAGGGTAGTTAGAAATTACTACTTTTACTCCAGTAAGACGATTAAAAATAACACTTTTACCAACATTGGGATTACCCATTAAAACAACTCTCATTGTCCTTCGCTCTTGACTAAAATTTTTGCAGCCATACCTCTTCCTATGGCTGCTCTTCCCCCTCCCACTATTTCCACCATTAAAGGACCTCCTATCGGCTGAGTGGTTATCTTGCGCACTTTTTTGCCCGGTACAAAACCCAGGGAAGCCAAGTTTCGCTGTGCTCCCCACCCTCCTCTAATAGTAACTATCTCAGCTATATTACCAGTCGGTAATTCTACAAGAGTAATCATTTCCCCTCCTGAGTTAGGGCTATCTAATTTAATTAGGATTACCTAATTATAGCATAAAAAAAATTAATTTGTCAAGCCAGATTTTTATTAATGCCAATTTAAAATTAAAAGGTGGCAGTTTTTAGAGTAATAATTATGGAAATTATAGTAATAACTTTATGTTTTTTCCTGAAGATAATCTTGCATTATTTGTTTTGCCAGATTGTAATCCTTATCCCTTACTACCACTTTTACACCTGAATAAAAGACCACTGCAGGATAGGAAGAAGCTATATTTCTATCCTGCAACATACACTTTATCCCCTCCGCCTCAAGAAAAGATTTCACTATATCTGCCTCACTAAGAGAAGAAGTGGAGTAAATTTCTTTCATCTAATCCTCCCCGACTACAATAATATATCTTATCCTTTTAGGGTCAAGTATAATCGCTTCCTCTACCTTCAGAGATTAATAATAGTGGACGAAAAGATAAGGATCATTTTAGCAAAGAAAGAAGAAAATGGTCTCAAAAAAGATTTGAGATTAAGAGACTATTGAGCTTAAGACTAACAGATTAGTTGACCCTATCTTTTTTTTTGATAAAATTATTTCCATGAGTAAACTTTTCCAAAGTAAAGCTAAATTATTAAGAACCCGCGTAAATTTAATAAAATAGGTGTGTTAAATGTTTAAATGGGATAAATTAACCATAAAGGCTCAAGAAGCTATTCAACGAGCTAAAGAAATAGCCGAAAATAAAAATCAACAGGAAATTACCTCGCAGCACCTGCTCCTTGCTTTAACCGAAGATAAAAAAGGAGTGGTAGCCTCTATTCTGCAAAATTTAGGTATTAATTCGCTTCATTTAACCAGCCAAATAAACTCAGAGCTGGATAAATTACCCAAAATTCTGGGAAGAGAAACCAATCTTTATGTATCTTCTAACTTAAAAACGATTCTGGAAGCAGCAAAAAAAGAAGCATCTCATCTTAAAGATGAGTATATAAGCACAGAACATTTATTTCTGGCATTATTAGAGGAAACTAGTTCATCTGCAGGAAAAATTCTCCAAACTTTCGGCGTTAACAAAGAAGATTTATTAAAAGCTCTGGCGATCATAAGAGGAACTCAAAGAATCACTGACCAAAACCCAGAGGAAAAATATCAGGCCCTGCAAAAATTCACCCGAAATCTTACTGAGCTTGCTTCTCAGGGTCAGTTAGATCCAGTTATAGGAAGAGATGCTGAAATAAGAAGAGTCATTCAAATTTTATCCAGAAGAACCAAAAATAACCCCGTACTCATTGGTGAACCCGGGGTAGGAAAAACTGCTATTATAGAAGGAATTGCTCGAAGAATTGTCTCTGGAAATATTCCGGAAGGACTGAAAGATAAAGAAATATTAGCTCTTGAGATGGGAATGTTAGTAGCAGGAACTAAATTCCGAGGAGAATTCGAAGATAGACTTAAAGCTTTGCTCAAAGAAATAAAGGAAAAAGAAGAAAGAGTTATTCTCTTTATTGATGAACTCCACACAGTTGTGGGAGCTGGAGCTGCCGAAGGAGCAGTAGATGCATCGAATATGTTAAAACCAGCTCTTGCCAAAGGAGAACTTCGCTGTATTGGAGCAACGACCCTTAATGAATACAGAAAACACATCGAAAAAGATGCCGCCCTGGAAAGAAGATTCCAGCCCGTAATAGTTATAGAACCAACAGTAGTAGACACCATTGCAATCCTCCGAGGACTCAAAGAAAGATATGAAGCCCATCATGGAGTAAAAATAAAGGATTCTGCTTTGGTAGCTGCCGCTACTCTTTCTTATCGATACATAACCGATAGATTCCTGCCGGATAAAGCAATTGATCTTGTTGATGAGGCCGCTGCCAGAATAAGAATAGAAATAGATTCAAGACCCACAGAAGTAGATGAAATTGAGGGTAAAATAATACAGTTAAAAATTGAACGTCAGGCCTTAAAAAAGGAAAAAGACGAGATTTCCCGAGATAGACTAAGGGAATTAGAAAAAAACCTAACTAATTTAAAAAATAAAGTTAACGGATTGAAAACTCACTGGCAAAAAGAGAAACAAATAATTCAAAAAATAGGTAAAATTAAAAAAGAAATGGAAATTACCCGGGAAGAATCTATTCGGGCAGAAAGAGAAGGAGACCTGGAGAGGGCAGCAGAATTTCGCTATGGGAAACTTATTCAATTGGAAAACCAACTCAAGGAAGAAAATAAAAAACTTGCTGACTTACAAAAAGAAAAGAAAATGCTAAAAGAAGAAGTGGAGGAAGAAGATATTGCTAAAATTGTATCTGAATGGCGAGGTATACCCTTGGTTAGACTTTTAGAGGGAGAAAGAGAAAAACTTACCAAGATGGAAGAAAGAATAAAAACAAGGATAGTGGGACAAAACGAAGCGGTACGTTTTGTCTGTAATGCTATAAGAAGAGCAAGAACAAATCTTCAAGACCCCAACAGACCATTAGGTTCCTTTATCTTCCTGGGACCTACCGGTGTTGGAAAAACTGAATTAGCTAAGGCTTTAGCAGAATTTCTTTTTGATGATGAACAAGCTATGACTAGATTAGACATGTCAGAGTATATGGAAAAACATACAGTGTCAAGATTAATCGGAGCGCCTCCAGGGTATGTAGGATACGAAGAAGGAGGGCAATTAACCGAGCCTGTACGGCGAAAACCCTACACAGTTTTACTTTTTGATGAAATCGAAAAAGCCCATCCTGATGTCTTTAATATCTTACTGCAAATCCTGGATGATGGTAGGCTAACTGATGGTCAGGGAAAAACAGTAGATTTTAAAAATACAGTGGTGATAATGACATCAAATGTAGGCACCAGATGGATTGAAGATTTACCTGAAAAAGAACAAATAAAACAAAAAGTTAGAGAGGCTGTTAGAGCTCAATTTCGCCCAGAATTTTTAAACAGAATTGACGAAATAATTATATTTAACAGATTAACTCCGGAGAATATCAAAAAAATAGCCGATATTCAACTGGCCATTGTTCAGAAAAGGCTCTTTGATAAACAAATTGCACTTTCCTTAACTCCCAAAGCTAAAGAATTCTTAGCAGAAAAGAGTTACGACCCGTTATTTGGAGCTCGTCCCTTAAAAAGAATTATTCAAAGAGAAATTCTTGACCCTCTTGCAATGAAACTTTTGGAAGGAGAATTTAAAGAGGGAGACTCTATAAAAGTAGATTTTCCGGATGGAAAAGCAATATTTAAAAAGGAAAAACCAATAAAAATTTAGAGAATGTTTCTCTTCTTTAAGGATACTAATAACTCGTTTTTAGGAAGATTCAAAACCATCAAAAAAAAATGTCAAATATTAAAAACCCGACCCTGACTTCCTACAAAAGGTTTCTTACCTGAGAAATTGTAGAATTTACTATGTTTACCACTGCTTGCGAGGAAATGGTGGCCCCAGTTATAGCCTGAACCTGACTGGAGGAAGTTGGTTTTTTCTTAATCAAGTGAATAAAAGAGGCAATGTTTAGTCCGTGAAATTGCTGACGAAAAAAAGTTGTAGTTATTTTTTGTCCAAGACCGGGAGTTTCCACCGTCTCTAAAATCTGAATGGCAAAAGTTTTCTTAAGTTCGGGATCAACTCCAATCATAATTTTTATTATTCCTTGATAGCCAGCTCCCTCTCCCATAAAAGCATATCCTATGATTTCTTCTGAAGAGTCTAGTCCCTGGTAAATGTTTTTACCATCTTTAATAATAGTTTTAAAGCTTTTTGCCTCCGGCAGAACCTGGAAAATTCCTTCTTTTAGAGCTTTTTGCTGATTAATTTTTATTAGAGGCTGAGCATACTTGTAAACTCCTACCAAAGCACTACTAGAAAGCACCCCCACTAAAGCCAGAGTAAGAATCATATGATGAGATTTTTTCAATTTTAACTAACCTCCTAGTATTCTTGGTTTTGTATATCTGTTTAAAAGTGGAGTAATGGCGTTCATAAAAATAATAGAGAACATCACACCTTCAGCATAACCCCCCCATAATCTTATTACCATGACCAAAACTCCTGCACCTATACCAAATATCATCCGCCCTTTTTTAGAAACAGGGGTGGTAACAGGATCGGTAGCCATAAAGAAAGCTCCCAAGATAAGTCCTCCTGCTAAAAGATGAAATATAGGACTACCTGAGGTGGGAGTAAAAAGAAAAATCAAACCACTAAAAACTACTACGGTAGCAAGATAAAAAAATGGGATTCTCCAGTCTATACATTTTCTGATAAAAAGATAAGCTGCTCCAATTAAAAGAGCAAAAGCTGACGTTTCTCCCAAAGAACCTGATACATTTCCCCAGAAAAGAGCAGAGAGAGGAGTTGTTCTGGTAATTAACTCGGACTGAAATTTCATTAACCCAAGAGGAGTAGCACCAGTCAAAACATCCAGAGTAAAAGGCAGAGCCCAGGTTGTCATAAGTACAGGAAAAGTTGCCATAAGAAAAGCTCTTCCGATTAAAGCCGGGTTGAATATATTATATCCTAGTCCTCCAAAGATTTGTTTTCCAAAAATTATAGCAAATACTGCTCCCATGGCTGCAGCCCACAACGGAAGATTAGGGGGAAGAACCAGAGCCAAAAGAATCCCTGTCAAAAGGGCACTATTCTCTTTTGGTAACTCTTTACCTCGTAATTTTAAGAAAACATACTCGGAAATAATACTAACAAAAACACAGGTTAAAATAAGCTCAACTGCTCTCAGGCGAAAAAAATAAATACTAACCCCAATAGCGGGGATAAGGGCAATAATAACATCCCACATCAACCTAGAAACTGTTAATTTATCCTTTAGATGAGGAGAAATTGAGAGAAAAAATGTTCTCTGTTGTTCTTCAATCTTTGTTTTTTCCATATGTTATCTTCCTTTTTTTCTAACTTCTCGGGAAAGGAAAAAAGATAAAGCCTCAAGTTCTATCGACAAATCTACATTTTTTAGCCTTACCGTATCAGGAACGATTATGCGGACAGGTGCAAAATTTAAAACACCTTCCGCACCTCCTTCTACTAATTTATTCACCACATCTTGAGCTGCATCGGCTGGGGTAGTTATTATTCCTATTTTTATCTTATTTTGACTTAAAACCTCACTTATTTTTTCTGGAGACTGAATTTTTATACCTTCTATTTTCTTATCTATTTTTTGAAGGTCATTATCAAAAACAGCTACAATTTGAAACTCCTTCCTTTTAAATCCGGGATAGGCAAGAAGAGCTGTACCTAATTTACCAGCTCCCACCAGAACTAATTTCCAGATACGGTCAAGAGCAAGAATACGACTAATTTCTTTTTTTAACTTTCCTACATGGTATCCTTGTCCCGGTACCCCAAACTCACCAAAATAAGTAAGGTCTTTTCTCACCTGAGCATCGCTAACACCTACTAATTCTGCTAATCCTCGAGAAGAAACAATATTATCATCCATGAATTTTCTTAAGACTCGAAGATATCTGGAAAGACGCTCTATTACAACTTCTGGGCCTTGAAATCTTTGCAATTAGCACTCCTTTAAATTTTCTTTTTAATACTCTTTCTAAAATTACCTTTTTAAAATTATAAAAATTTTTGTCAGATTCGGTTAATGATCTCATCTATATCCAGATAAGTCTTTACCAGCCCTGCGGCTTCTTTCACTTTATCCTTATCTTTGGCTCTTATTTTAACTCTTCCCTCGTACACTTTTCCAGTAACAGTATAAGTATCATTTTTTGAGGCTAAAACAGTAAATGAGCACCTTTCCATTAACTCAAGTACCGTTTCATGAGGCAAAAGTCCACCAGTAAGAATCATGCCCGATATTCCATAATCACTACTAAGAACTTTTTCTCCAGCAATAGTACTAAGAATGAGATCCTCTCTATCTCCGGGAACAATTATTAAGCTCTGAGGAACAAAAAAATTTAAAGCATGGCGAGGAGCCATTGCTCCTACCAGTATATTTGCTGCTCTTTTTTGCAGATATTCTTTTCCGCAAATAATTTTTGCTTTCGTAGCTTCCATCATTTGTTCCATTGTTGGATAGGTAAGTTCCTTTTTAAAAGGTATCACGCCTAACAATTTTATTCCCTTATGTTTAAGACCCATTTCGGTAATTTTTTTTATCTTATCGTATTTTTCAGAAAAAGTTTTATTTATAACCACTCCTATTACCTCAACTCCTTCCTGATCAAAGAGAGCCTTATTCATCACAATTTCATCGATAGGTTTACCTACTCCTCCGGTCGAAACTAAAAGGACCTTACAGTTAAGAAGTTTTGCGACGGAAGCATTGGATAAATCAAATACAGCTCCTACTCCTGCATGACCTGTTCCTTCAATTAGCATTAATTCCTTGCCCTTAGATATGTTAGCGTAGGAGCGTTGGATCATCTTTATATATTTTTCCGGCTCCCTTTCCCGGATGTATTTTTCTGTAAAACCTCTAAATACAACTATGGGATTCATATCCTTTAAATTACCGCTCATCCCACATACATCTCTCATCAACACTACATCTTCATCAACTTTAGTATTATCTTGCTCCACATAGTGTTGTCCCACCGGCTTCATAAAACCAATTTGGGGATATTTTTTTTTTAAAATTTGAAGTAGCCCCAAAGAAATGGTAGATTTACCATCATTTTGACGAGTCGCAGCAATAAAAAGTCTTTTTTGAGCACTCATTTCCTTTTATTTTCTTTGTAAGCTTTTATAAACGAATCTGAATAAATATGTTTATTTAATATAAGTTCAGCCGTTATAGCGGAATTTATTAGCTGCTCATCGGTAACATCGCATATAGCTGCATCGAGTCCTGCCTCAATACACATAACAAGAAAAATGCGATTGATAAGCTCTGGTTCATTTGTTTTGGTGGCAATATTGCTTAATCCTACAATCATATGAGGAGGAGGACTGGAGAGAAGTGTAAGCTGACCAATCGCTTCTATAACATTAGATGCTTGATTTTGAAGAAATTTCAGAGGCATTGTTATGGGGTCTAAAAAAATTTTGTCCTCGGAAATCCCCTTTTCTATAGCTTCGCCAAATATAGTAGCACCAAGTTCCACTCGACGATTAACATCTTGAGGAGCTCCTTTTTTATCCATACAAAGCCCAATTAAAGAAGTATTATGTTCTGCTGCCAGAGGAAGAATTTGATCCATTTTTTCCTTATCGGCAGTGGTAGAATTAATCAAAGGAGGATGTTGGCAAACTTTTATAGCTTTTTCTAAAAAAGCTGGTTTGTTAGTATCAATAGAAATTGGTGTTTTCACTACTTCTTGAACAGCTTCAATCATCCAAATAAAATCATCTACTTTGTTAGAGGCAGCTCCCATATTAACATCTAAATAGTTAGCTCCAGCTTCTGATTGAATTTTAGCCCAACGTTGGATAATTGACTTATCTTTATGTTTTATAGCTTCTTGAATATCTTTAAAACCACCATTTATCCTCTCTCCCACAAAAATCATCTTGTCCTCCTAATTTTGTTTATTCCGTTTATTTAGCTTAGTTGGTTTTTTGGTTTATTTACCAGAGGATTACGTAAACAAACCAATTAGTTTTGAACAGTAAATACTTTTTATCAAAATACTTCCAATTAACAGGTTAACTAACAATCATTAAACTGTTAATATATTTTTTTAATTCTCTCACTGCTTTTGGATGTCGCATAACAAAAATACCTGTCCCAGCTTGAAGATAAACCAAAGCAGTCATCATCTCCCAGAGAGGACCTCTTTGAGCATGGTCCCCCCACTCTGAAACTTCCTCTTGCGAGACTACAGCTTCTTTTACCTTCCATACTTCTTTGCCAATATCTGCCAGAAGAGGCATAGCCCACATTTTGTCGCCGGATAATCCAGCCATACTTCCTCGCTCCATAATCGAATATACATATTCAATTCCATATCCTAAAGCTCCGGTAGAAGGATAAATAAGAATATCTTCGGGAGCTAAACCAATGTCGGTAGCTAAAATATTAACTTGCTTGGCTATGTTTATATCGACGGGAGACTCGGCAATTAATTTATGTTTGTCAGCCTTACATAATGCTACCAGGGTTTTGTAATTATCTTCGGTTATACTTCCTAAGAGACATTTTTCTCCGGTAGCAGCTTGAGAACAAGCAGGAAATATTTCATTGTCTTTATCGTTATCCCCGCACCCCCAAATAATAAGAGGAACAGTTATTGATTCTAAAACTCTTTTAACTGCCCCGGCAGCTTCATCAGCGCTCTTGTTTTCTCCATCTGGATTACACCCTTGAAGCCTTAAACAGATAAGATCTGCTTCAAATTCATCTACGCATTTTTTGGCCCATTTGCCAGGGTCATCTCCGACATCAGAAAAATATTTTACGAGCTCTTTTGGCCAATCAGAAGGAGCAATATCCCAAACTTCCATAGCCACCACTGGTCTATGAGGAATTTTTCCTTCAAAATGCAAGTAAGGTAAGGCTGTGGCTCCTCCAATAGTAATGGTACAAGACCTGGTTCCTCCATCCTCTTTG
>CAZGDY010000019.1:7643-19084 GCA_964524965.1 uncultured Clostridia bacterium | reverse complement strand
AAAAGGAGGTGAACTAATTTTCTGTTTTTAATTTTTTATTTAATAAAACAAACCAGGAGATAAAAAATGAGAAAAATAATACTCATTGGAGTAGCCGTAATAATAAGTTTAGCTGTCACCTCAAGTGTGCTTTATGCCTGGAAACCCAATACAGCAGGAAGGTTTGGCATTGGTCCGGGAGTTGAATTTCAAAAGGATGCCTGGGAGGATAACCTCAGTACTGGAGTACACGGCATATGGTGGTTTACCCCTCGCTTTGGTCTGGGAGGCTCTTATACATCTTACAATTGGAGTGACTATTATCCAGATTATTGTACTCCTTATTGGTACACATACTCCCAAAAAAGTTACTGGGCCTATCTTTACTACAGAGCTGCAACGGGAAGAAGATGGAGTACTTATCTTGGCGCTGGAGTAGGAGCAGATAATACACGATGGGCGGAGACACCTGATAATGATGATGGTTTTGACCTCCCAGTAGAGAGTAAGAATGGAGAGGATTGGTGGGAGAAGTGGGATGGAACTGGTTTTGAAATAAATATGACTATTGAGTACTTTTTATCTCCCAGTGTGGCCCTCTGGGGCCGTTGGGGTTACAGACACCTAACTTATCACTATTCCGCAAGTGGTTTTTACAGCGCAGAACAATCTGACCTTGATTATACTCCCGTATCATTTGGACTCACCTGCTATCTTGGAGGAAAAGAAGAATTGGAGAGAGAAAAAACAAAAAAAGAGTAAATCTTGTACCTGTTGATAATTAAAACCTGTAAAGATAAAATTAGATAGGCTAGATAAATTAAATAAGTTAGATAAATCATTTTCGAGTGGATGAAATTCATTGAAACCTATATTTAACTTTTAACAACTTCCTTGCCCCTTTACTACAAATAAGCGGGGAGCAATTTTCATATTGAGACCTGGCTCCATTGTTTTTTCCCTTCTACATCTGGCACAAACTCTCAACGTTTGTTACTATCCAACAGCTGCATACTAAACTCTTGACAAAAACATAAAGAATTGTAATTTGTGAACAAGCTAATAAAAAAGAGTAAAATTAAGGAGGTGATGATTCAAAAATAAGGGCAAAACATAGAGACAAAGAAAAAGTAACTAAGGAGGAATAAATTGAAAAAAGGAATAATTTTATTAACAGCAGGAATATTAGTCCTAGCTCTAGGCATGGTAGCTAATGCCGCCGAGGTGGGAAATATAAGTATCGGAGGAGAGCGGGGACAAGGGTTAAGTTTTGGACTCGGGTCAGAACACCTCACCCGCCAGATGGACCTGCAAGAGCCCAGTACCATGCTAACATACCCCGTAGATTTTGATTGCTACTACTCTGGATATGACATAGACATTTACGGCACCGGTTATTTTGACCTTACCCGATTAGAGGAAATTGAAACTATTGACCGCTACTTTTTAGAAGCATCTTACAAAGCCGATCGTTTTGAGGTGTACGGGAAATACGGTATGGCAAGGCTTATCTCCAAGTGGGAACACTACGATTTGGCATTTGGTGTTGGACCCTGGGATGATGGGGAAGAAATGATGCCCGGCTTTATCAGCATCACGTATGACCAGGAGCAAATCTACATATATAATCCTGGAATTGCCATAGAAAAACCGTACGAGCTTGGTTTGGAACGCTCTGACTGGGGGACTTTCTACGGAGGGGGATTAAAATTTGTTATTTACAGTACTCCTGATTTCAAGATAGCTCTTGATGCTCAGTACCTCAGCCAGAAAACCGGCGAGATGGGAATTTTCTCTGCTGCTTTTTTTGCTGAGTTTCTTCCTTCTGGACCAATACTACCAGCTGGTTTCTTGGGAAACGGAGCCGTTCCTATCGAAATTGGGATGGGAGCTCGAATTGATGAAAGCCAAACCACAGAAGGGCATGTTGCCCTTGTTTTTTCTGGGGCTATGGGCAAACTTTCCCCTTACGGCGGTTTAAAATTCTCCAATATGACGACAAAATATAAAGGACAGTTTTTCGCCTGGGCAGAATCGGGTACTGAATATGTAGAGGAACCTCTTTTTCCTTTTGAGTACACCATGCAACAGGCGGACAGTTTTGGTATGTTTGCCGGGGCAAATTACCACTTTACGCCTCGATTCACCGGTAAGTTCGAAATAAGATTATTAGATGAGACAGCATTCTCCACAGCACTGGAGCTGACAATATAAAATTATGCTAGCTTAGGTAACTCGCAGAGGAAAAATATCTTCTGCGAGTTACCCCTTTATTTTTTTGTTTTTTTACTGCAATTATTTGAAATATTTTTTTACAAAAAAAATTCAATTTGCCCTACAAGGAGTATTTATGATGAAGAAAAAAAAGTTTTTGCCACTCTTATCGACAGTTATCGTTTTAGTTATGCTTATTCTGGGAATAACTACTGCTCATGGTGCAACTGTTTTAGAAGGCCTATCACGTGAGAACTTTATTTATTACCTTGAAAATGCTCAAGATGCGCTCGAGGGACAACAGTTATTAACGGATACTGAGGCCTTTGATGGTGGATGGGAACGAGTAGTAGAAAGAGGTTTTGAGGATTCCGGCGGTGGATTAAAAAATGAATATGCCTGGGGAATGAGTGCTTATACCGACCCGGAAGGAACCGAATGGTTATATGTGGGAACCTTGAATCAAAATCCAAATATATCGGTTCCAGGAGAAGCACAGGTTTTTCGATCCAGTGATGGGGAAAACTGGGAAAAAATTAATCAATCTTTTCCCGGGTGCTCAGGTGTTCGTGGTGTTACCGAATATCAAGGACTCCTATGGCTTGGCACTTTAAACACCACTCAGGGTTGCCAGCTCTGGGTAACCGACGGGACTGACTGGATAACAGCTAACACCGCTGGCTTTGGAGTGGGTGCCCAATCAACAAGAGGGATAGTAGAGTTCCAGGGAGCACTATACGCTGATGCCGGACAACTGCAAAGCGCAACAAGTAGTGCCCATATCTTTAAGTACACTGCTCCCATTAGTGCAGCAAGTCTTGGTAGTGTTAATCCAGCTTTATGGGAAGATGTAACCCCTGCCTGGGATAATCCCATAAACTCTATTGGTGAAATGATAGAGTTTGATGGAGACCTTTATTTAGGAACCTGGGCCGTATCATTTGTCGGCGGTGCATCAGCAACAAGCGGCTGCGAGGTCTGGTGCTATACACCAGGGGCAACTCCGGCCTGGGGAAGAATAAACGAGCTGGGGTTTGGCGATCCTAAAAATGGAGCCATCCTCTCTATGGCAGTATTTAATAATCAACTTTACGTTGGCACCCAAAATTTTCTAATGCCTGAAAATGGAATCGGAGATATCTCTGAATTAGCTGACGGAGCAGAAGTTTGGCGATGGGACAGTGAGGCGTGGGAATGTGTGATTGAAAACGGAAATCCGGAAAATCCCTTTGAAGAAGAGGCCACCAGGATTGACACTATGTACATCTGGCGTATGATTGTCTACGATGGAAAACTGATCATTGGCACGATGAATCTTTTAAATGGGGGAGAGCTATGGGCAAGCGAGACAGGAGATCCTGGAAGTTTCACGCTAATTAATGACCCGGGGATGAGAAGAGATACTAACCGTGTCCCTATTTGTCTTGAGCTGTTTAGTATCCAATATAAATTGTATTTATCCGAACAGTATGGCATCCGAACTGTAGCTGAGTTTAAAGACAAATTATACGTAGGAACAGCCAGTTGGGCCTCTTTTGTGGATTGGATAGTTTTTGCTCCTCCTATAATGGGAGGATTGCTTGACCTCAGCTGCCCTGATGAGCCGGTTGGACCTCCTCCACTACCATTTTATACCCATTCACGTTACGTAGGCTGTGAAATCTGGCGAATTGGTCAGCTCTCAGAAAAAGGTCTTCCCATTGGGGCTTATCCCAATCCTTGTAATCTTAATCAGAACCAGGAGGTTATAATTGATCGTCTTCCCACAGGAGCTAAAGTGTCCATTTACACGATTTCCGGGGAACTGGTACGCAAATTAGAACCACAACAAGGGCTAATAGGAATAGGAAATGATGTTACCTGGGATTGTAAAAATGAAAATGATGAGCTGGTAGCGCGAGGTATTTACATTATACTTGTTACCAGTCCAACTGAAGTTAAAACAGGAAAAATTGCCATCATAAAATGATAAAAGGATAATAAAATGAAAAAAAAATTAATAAGTATTAGTCTTATGATTATATTTGTGAGTTTTTTCAGCTTTAGCATCAAAGCAAGTGCCGGTGGCGTGGGAACAACCAGCGCTAACTTTCTCAAAATAGATGTTGGAGCACGAGCAGCTGCTATGGGAGGAGCTTTTACCGCTCTTGCCGATGATGGCTCCTCACTTTATTGGAATCCGGCGGGAATCACCCAAATTGAAAATCAACAATTCTTTGCTACCTATAATCTCTGGTTTCAAAGTATATCTCAAGGATACCTTAGCTATATCTTTCCTTTTGGAGAAAGTATAGCCGGTTTTGCTCTTAATTATGTGGATATGGGAAAAATTCAGGGATATGATGAAGATGGTTTTCCCACTCACCAATTTGGTGCTTCTAACGTTCTTTTCCAGATAGCTTATGCAAAAAAAATAGCAGCAGGTTTTTCCCTGGGTATCTCGGGTGGTTATCTAACTGATGATATAGATAATGATCAGCAAACAGCTTTTCAAGCTAACATTGGGCTTATGAAATCTTTATCGAAGGTAAATATTGGCTTTGCTGTTCAAAACGTGGGTTCCAGTTTAAAGAACGATCCTTTGCCCTTAACTTGTAAAGTGGGTCTGGCAACAAAAATAAGCAACATCACCTTAGCCTGTGATGCTGCTTTTCCCGCTGATAACGAGATCTACTTTTGCGCTGGTTTAGAATTTCCTCTCTCTCAAACCTTTACTTTAAGAGGAGGATATCGTTCAAACCAAGACATTGGCTCCGGAATCTCTGCCGGAATAGGATTTAATTTAAACAAAATTATACTTGATTACGCCTATGTTCCTTATGCTGAACTGGGAGATACCCACAGAATTTCCCTGGGGATGTTTCTCTAAAATCCTCCCACCAATTAATGGTCACATTCTCTTATTTTAATTTATAAAAGAAGTACGAATCTCTGGATTATTTAAAACATCTGGATTCACAATATGTTCTGGTTTTTTCCCTTGCAACACACACGAAACACTACTCGCAGCCATTCTCTGAAGGTCAAGCAATGACTCAACAGAACAAAATGCTGCATGTGGTGTTAACACAATATTTTCTTGTTTCAAAAGAGGGTCATTTATATCTGGTGGCTCTTGAGGAAGAACGTCTAAGCCTGCCCCTGCAATCCACTTATTCTTTATTGCCTTAAGTAATGCTTCAGCATCAACTACCCCTCCTCGAGCGGTATTGATGAGATATGCTGTGGTTTTCATTTTCTTGAATTTTTCTTCGTTAAAAAACTTATGCGTAGATTTAATTAAAGGAATATGAGCAGATACAAAATCAGATTTATTCAGAAGCTCGTCTAAAGAAGTCAAGACTATACCATATTCTTTCGCTTTTTCATTGGTCACATATGGATCAAAAGCAATAACCTTTAGCCCAAATGCTTTTGCTTTTGAGGCCATAGCACAACCATTTTTCCCAAAACCAATCAGCCCTAATGTTTTTCCGCGAAGACGAAACATTTTATTTCCTATCTGAAGATTCCATTGGCCTTTTTTAATAGCTGCAGTGTAAAAACAAGTTTTCCTGGCACAACTAAAAAGCAAAGCCATCGCATGCTCAGAAACCTCATCCGTACAATAAGTGGGAACATTGGTCACAATAATTCCTTTTCTTGTAGCCTCTTCTATGGCAACATTATCTACTCCAACACCATAACGTCCGATCACCTGACACTTTTTTGCTGCTTCAATAACTTTTTTTGTTACCTCAGCCCAACAAGTTAAAATTCCATTAACAGTCCCTACTTCATTTATTAATTCTTCTTCCTTGTCGGAAGAGGCAATTACAAGGTCTGCTCCGATTTTAGAAAGTATTTCTCTCTCAGGTTCAACGTTTTCCCAAGCATAATCAGTAATAAGGACTTTTGTTTGTTTATTCATGAACTCTCCTTTTCATAATCGTATTTCACTTACACTATAAAACAATAGATATAAAAGTTCAAATTAGTTGCATGGCATACGGCAAGAGTGAAACTCAGGTACGCAGGAAGAGATTAAGCCATTTTTCTCTTTTTTTTTATCGGTTTATTTTTTATTTCTAATTCTCTTTTATTAAGGATTTTAAGTTTTTATCTATCGACATCTGTTCGATGTGTTTAAATCGGTTTTATCCCTAAATAACCACAATTTAATTACAAAAAATTGTTTTTCCTTCAAGCTATAATTGTATTTTAATCTGCTTATTATGAAAAGTCAAACTAGCGCGTTAAGTTACCAATTAAAAATTAGACAAAGATTTACTTTTTTTCACTTAAAAATTCCCTTTCTTTAATGTACCATTTAAAATATGTTAGAAGAACTAAAGCTTGAATAAACTCTCTTATTATCTTGGTAAAAAAAGATTAATTCTCAAAGACTAATCTCAGAAAAACCTCATAACTTATCGAGAAAAAACTCAGTAAAATTTGACGCCTGGGAAAAAGGGGATAAAATGTACTGATGGTTTCAATAGCACACAGTCCTGCAAAAATCGGTAAAAAAAAATAAAAACAAAACTAACAGAGTTTATCGTATGAAATCTTTCAAAGGAGGCTAAAATGACAAAGGAATGGATGACACCTAAAAGAAGATATCTTTCTGGATTATTCGGAGGAAGGGTAGATAGAATACCAGTGGGAAGTCCAACTAATGTAGCTAATATAGAGTGTATGAAAAAAGTCAATGCATTTTTTCCAGAAGCTCATATCGAACCTGAAAAAATGGCTGCTCTTGCAGCTACAGCTCACGACATATTAGGCTATGATGCCATAATGCCTTACTTTAGCGTTCAATTAGAAGCTCCCATTTTTGGTTGTAAGATGAACTGGGGAACTCCTGAGGTAATGCCCGATTGTATCACTCATCCCTATCAAGAACCAGAGGATATAATAATTCCCAGCGAAAAAGAAATAAAAGAGGTTTATTCCATAAAAGCTTTATTAAAGTGCATTAAACTTCTAAGTAATAAATACCCTCAGGTGGCAATTATGGGGAAGACAATGGGGCCATGGACATTAGCCTATCATGCCTTTGGTGTTGAGAATTTCTTAATGATGACCATTGACTACCCGGACAAAGTGCTAAAAATTTTAAATAAATTAAAAAAAATAACCATCCTCCATGCTAACTTACAAATTCAAGCAGGAGCAGATGCAATGTGTGTTCCTGACCATGCTACGGGAGATCTTGTTAGCCCCAAGATGTATAAACAATTCCTGCTTTCTATACACCAAGAGATAACAAAACAAATTGGAGCTTCAACTGTCCTCCATATTTGCGGCAATACACTCGACAGAGCTGATGTTATCGTTGAGGAAGGTTTTGATTGCTTTCACTATGACACTAAAACAGATTTGGTCGAGTTAAAAAAAATCACTGGTAAAAAAATATCTTTGGCCGGAGGGATTAATAATGCCCACACTTTGGTGTTTGGATCCCCTGATGATGTTAAAAGAGAAGCTCTTTTTGCCGTTAAAGAAGGTGTAGAAATATTGGCACCAGAATGCGCTATTCCCATGCAAACTTCTAATGATAATCTTAAAGCAATTCTAGAGTTAGCTAAAGAAATTGACATTGATAAGTTAGGTGAGGTTTGATTCGACAATGGTTGGTATAACGCTAAAAGAGGAATTCGCGATAACAAACTATTGGTACCTCGAAAACGCACAGAAAAAACTATTTTATTAAAACTAAAAAAAGAACATTGTAAAAAAAAGCTATTTTGAGCCAAATTGAATGGCTTTGAATTTCCCAACCTGTTCGGCAATTGCTCTTTCTGTTGGCAATCGCTCCATACTTGATGCTCCATAAAATCCATGTACCCCTTCAGTTTTCTGGAGTAAATATTCGGCATCTTCCGGTGTAGAAATTGGTCCCCCATGACACAATACAATCACATCAGGGGTGACAGATTTAGCCGCGTTACAGATGTCCTGTACTTTGACAACAGCCTCATCAAGTGTCAAACCAGTAGTAGCCCCTATAGCCCCTTTAGTGGTTAATCCCATATGAGCAACGATAACATCCGCACCTACTCTTACCATCTTTTTAGCATCCTCTATATTGAACGCGTATGGAGTAGTTAGAAGCCCTATCTGATGAGCCTCATGTATCATCTCTACTTCGAGATCGTATGCCATACCAGTTTCTTCTAAGTTTTGACGAAATGTTCCATCACACAATCCGACAGTAGGGAAGTTCTGTACTCCAGAAAAACCTTTCTTTTTAATCTCTTGTAAAAAGTTTTTCATTTTTCTAAAAGGGTCTGTCCCGCATACACCAGCCAGAACAGGTGTATCCTCTATAATTGTAAGCACCTCGTCTGCCATCTCCATCACAATAGCATTAGCATCACCATACGGCATAAGGCCTGCCAGCGACCCGCGTCCGGCCATGCGGAAACGGCCGGAGTTATATATTATTATGAGATCCGCACCACCGCTTTCCTCAAATTTCGCGCTAATACCTGTGCCTGCCCCAGCACCAATGATTGGAATTCCTGCTTTAATATTTTTCCTAAATTTTGTTATCACTTCTTCTCTGGTAAATGCCATTATTCTCCCCTTCCTTTTTTTTAGATTATTTTTGGCTCAATTTTTTAACACCATTACCCCCAAATCACTTCCTGTTTTCCGTCATTAAATCAAGTATTATTTCTACAGCTTTAGCGGCAAATTCAGGGTCATTGATATTATTATCCATTTCAATTACCGGAATTCCTCTCCTAAGATTACTTTTAATGGCTCTAAACATTGCCTTATCCGCATCTCTGTCACAAAAGAGTTGACCATTTCCATCCAGAATTGATACACCTTGCAAAGGGATAAGAAAGGCTACAGGACCTTTTGCCCTGTTTGCTTTTTCTGCAAATATTTCCCCCATTTTCTTATTTTCCTTTATACTGGTGCGCATCAGCGTAGTAGATGGATTCCACTCATAAAATTTACGATTTGCATCCTTGTACTTTTGTGGAACAGTACCAGGTGGCCCAAAATTTACCATGTCTACACAACCGGGAACAATCAAGTGAGGCACCCCCATCTCACCAGGAGCGCTAAGGCGCTCCATTCCAGCACCAAAGATGCCCCCACAAATAGTATCTGCCCATTCAGTGGTAGTAATATCCAAAACAGCATCGATCAGACCCTCTTGGACTAGTGATTCCATGGTTTTTCCACCTATCCCGGTAGCATGAAAAACTAATACTTCATATCCTTTCACTGATAAGGATTTTACACAATCATCCACACACTCAGTTGTGTTTCCGAACATGGTTGCAGCGATGATTGGTTTATCTTCTGTGCTAGAAGGGAATCCAAATTTTACCATACCGCAAATAGCACCAGCTGCTTGGGAAAAAATTACACGGGAAATACGGTTTATCCCAGCTACATCAACAATGGAAGGAATCATCGTAATATTTTTACCAGCCACATATGGAGATGTATCTCCAGATGCAACAGTAGACACACACACTTTTGGAACCCTCACGGGAACCGCTCGCATAGCAGAAGTAACAACAGCAGTCCCCCCGGTACCTCCCATCCCAATAATACCATCAAACGAACCTTTTTCAAATAGAGATTTTGTAAGAATTGCTACACCAGCAGACATAATTTGCATAGCTTCTCCCCGATCCTTTTTTTTACGGAGAATTTTTATGTTACCTCCTCTTGCTTTAGCAACCTCTGCAGCCTCAATATCTACAGGAAAAAGGGCTGTTGAACCAAGAACACCAGTATTCATAGTTAGAACGTTCACTCCTTGGTCAAGAATCTGCTTCCAGAGAAAAGCATATTCTGAGCCTTTTGTGTCAAAAGCCCCTACCATCAGAACAGTTTTATTCATTTTTTCTCCCTTCCCGAGCTTGGTTTTATCACAAACACTTACCAAAAAATTTTATATATTGCAACTATAATGTCTCACTTTAAACTTGTATAAAATAACCAAATTTCCTGATAGGCTGGACTCACTTAAAGAAATGAGGATAATTTCAGAGCCGCATTATTTTTTGTTTTTATCACTATCATCCTCGCCAGCACTTCCAGTAATTAACGCTTTTTTCCCTATTAAATTGAAAGAAAAAAACCACTGTAGTGAGCTCCACCACATCTATTGCAGTGGTCCAGGAGATGAAGAAATTAACTCCTGAATGAACGAGAAGAATACTAAACACTCCACGCAAAGTTGTGTTTAAAGCAAAAGAAATGTCAATGTGCAAAACTTCTCTTAAAAGTCCATAACTATTTAATATACATTAAATTAGGTAATTTCTCCAAGATCTAAACTCTTGCTTTTTTGGGATGATGAGCATAAAAGTTCAAATTGGCGGAAGTGGCGGAGAGGGAGGGATTCGAATCCTCGAAACTAAATTAAGCCATCTTCACCTCCCTTTATTAGCTTATTTTTTGGGCTATAATTCTTTTTTGTCAAGGATTTTCAGTTTTTATTTATCAGAGTCTGTTTTGATGTATTTTTGTTTATTTTGCTCATAAATAGTCACAAAAAATATATCTTCATCAAGTTATCTAATCCATGTTCTAATTGACTTTTTTAATCTGTCAAGCATGAGAGTTTGAAAAATAATTTTTCCAACTCTCATAATGCTATTAGACCAAATGCCGATTTGGTTTAGACTATGAGCTACCAAAACTAACCTTTAATTGTGTTAAGTGGAATTATTAACAGTTTACCGCACGTGGGATAATGAAAAAAGTGGATCATCGGAATGAAAAAGTACCTACTATCGGACTACCATTTCAGCGGGTGGCTCTGGCTACTCCTCCTTTTTTTGCTCTTTCCATTTCTCTTTTTATCTCAGCTAAGGTCGCCATACTAGTATCCCCGGGGGTTGTTCCGGCCAGAGCACCGTGGGCTGCAGCAAACTCGATGGCCTCCTGAGATTCTTTCCCATTGAGTATGGCGTAAATGAACCCGGAAGCGAAACTATCTCCCATCCCTACCCGGTCATAAATTTCTAAATTCCTTCTGGGGGTTGCCTGATAAAACTCATCATTCATGTACAAAATCCCTCCCCAATCATTGATAAGGGCAGTTTTAGCATTCCTTAAAGAGGTGAGCACTACCTTAAAGTTAGGGTACTCCTGTATTGCTTTTTTGGCCATTGTCTGGAATCCTTCTGTTCTCTCAATGTCCATTTTTTTACGCATATCCAGTCCTTCTACCTCGAGTCCCAAGGCAGCGGAAAAATCCTCCTCATTTCCCATCATCACATCTACCA
>CAZGDY010000019.1:0-7543 GCA_964524965.1 uncultured Clostridia bacterium | reverse complement strand
TGAGAAGCTGCACTGTGACCTCTATCATACTCTGTTTTGGCACTGCGCACACCATAACCTTTTTCCGTCCAGTTAAGTCCCGTGCGAACCTGTTTTCCCACGCCATCAAAAGGAAACCAAACAATATGGCTTAAATCAACACCTCCCTGCATCATAAGATCCTCGCACAAGTGTCCAACTTCACAATCGGGAAGCGCGGTAACAACAACAGTATTTAACCCAAATACTTTTTTGAGTGCTCGTGCTACGTTGTACTCTCCGCCACCTTCTCTCACTATAAAACGTCGAGCGTTTCTAACTCTTCCCTCCTCAGGATCTAACCTAATCATAACCTCTCCTAAGGAAGCAAGTGCATAGATACATTTTTGTGCTGGCCTTATAGATAGCTGGCTCATTCCTCTCCCCTTTTTCTATTTTAATTGTTTCCTAATCTCTTTTGCTTTATTTATTTCTTCCTTTGCGAACTTCTTCAATGAACTTTTTGGCTTTCTCAGTAATAATCCCGTATTTTCTCTCTACTAAGGCTTTTTTATCAACGAGAGAACTTCCGGCGGAAATAACTGCTGCACCTGCTTTGATAAAATCCTTAGCATTATTGAGATTAATACCACCCGTTGGATTTAATAAAATCTGTGGTAAAGGAGCCTTAATTGCCTTAATATAAGCCGGTCCACCCAGGTTGCCTACAGGAAATACTTTCACCACGTCAGCTCCTCTCTCCCAGGCAGTCAGTATCTCAGTTGGAGTGAGAGCTCCCGAAATAATCGGTACGCTATATCGTCTACAAAGTTGCAACACCTGGTGATTAAAGCAAGGGCCCACGATGAATTTAGCTCCCGCCAGAATACAAAAACGGGCAGTTTCTGCATCTAACACTGTCCCTGCCCCCAGAAGAACATCATCTCCCAGTTTATTCTGTACCGTTTTCATAACCTCAAGTGCTCCCGGAACAGTCATGGTAATCTCAATAGTGCTGATCCCACCTTCTTTCACTGCATCAACAACGTGCAGCGCCTCATCTGCTGATTGAGCTCTCACCACAGGTATGATACCGGTCTCCAGTAATAATTGAAGATTATAATGTTTTTTGTCCATAAAATAAACTCCTTTTCATGTCGTACAAAAATGGGGCTAAGATACGAAAAAATAAGCACTCCCTTCCCCCACTCTACTGATTACACTTTCTCCTTCCAATACATCTTACATCCGCAGCTTTCTCATCAGTGTACAGCAGGCCTCATAGTAGATGCCCACATCAACAGAAAGTGATATATACTGCACCCCTACCTTTTCCCATCTCTTCGCTTCTTCCCAAGTATCGACAAAGGTACCAGTTGCTATACCTGCTTTCCTGGCAATAGCTACTGCCTTTTCCATTTTTACCACTACTTCCGGATGATGCACGTTTCCAGGTACACCACAAGACTGGGATAAGTCATAGGGACCAAGAAAAATAATATCGATGCCTTTTACCATAATAATCTCATTCAAATTCCTTATCCCTTCTACTCCCTCGATTTGAATAATCACTGCGATCTCTCTATTTGCCCTGGGAATGTACTTGTCGGGAGACTCTGATGAGTAATGTGCTGCCCGAACAAAACGACATAAACCCCGTTCGCCCTGAGGGGCGAATCTTGTTGCCCGTACTGCATTCTCAGCTGCTTTCTTACTAGAGACATGGGGAATTTCTATTCCCTGAGTTCCAATATCAAGAGCACGGAGAATGTGAGTGGGGCTATTCTCTAAAACTCTTATAATAGGACTGATACCGGTTCTCTCAGCGGCACGAACAAGATTTTGCGCACTTTTAATAGAGTGAGGTCCGTGTTCAAGATCTATGATTACAAAATCAAATCCACTGTATGCTGCAATCTCTATTGCTGCGGGGTCTGTGAATTTTACAAAGGGACCATACACGGTCTTCCCCTCTTTTAATTTTTGTTTCATCTCATTTTGTCTCATCAAATCTCCTGTCAATTTTAATCTTTAATCTTTCTATCTTTGACCTTTACTACCATTTCCACTTCAACAGTGATATCCCTTGGTAAACTTGATGTTCCCAATGCACAACGTGCATGTTTTCCCTTCTCACCAAATATCTTTTCCAAAAGCTCAGATGCTCCATTAATCACCTCCGGTTGTTTCCCAAACTCCGGAGTGCAATTGACAAATCCTCGTACTTGCACAATCTCCTCAATATTATTAAGACTACCAATAAGAGCTTTCACTGCAGCAAGACAATTAAGAGCACATATTTTTGCTGCTTCATACCCTTCCTCCAGTGTTTTTTCCGCACCCACTTTACCCTCATGGATAAGATTACCTTCCACGAAAGGCCCCTGTCCTGAACAAAATATAAGATTCCCCACTTTTTTCGCTGGAATGTAAGCGGCTACAGGTTTAGGAACCTGGGAAAGGATAATTCCCATTTCTTTCAATTTTTCTTCATAACTTAACATAATCAATTCTCCTCTTTACCATTTTTTAATCTAAAGACCTTCTATTCTACCTAATCAGATTACTTCCTGGGAAAAAACAGTATTGCCCTCATAAACCACATGCCATACAGACAATGAGATTATTTTCTCCAAAATAAATGTTCCTAAGTATTTCTAATCGATTTAAGATCGACACAGGTTATCAGGATAAGATTTCATTTAGTCCGAGTTCCGTTATTTTATCACTTGTTGGTTGACCATATTCATCCCACCCCCTGAGGAAATAATACTCCTGTAGCATTTTTTCAACTTCGTTTTGGTCAAACTGATGTCCTTTCATAGGACCATCAGGTAAAGGCTCTTTGAAAAATCTAGAAGGTAATTTATCATCTTTTTTTTCAAGACCCTCCCTTAAATTAAATAGCCGAATAATATTCCAAATTCTCTCTCCAATCCTCAAAAATTCTTGCATCTTTAGCTTTAACCCCGTGCATGCGGCCAAAAGTTGGAGATAGGTGTTCGTTGAAATACCAGTTGTTCCGTAGAAGCAAACTGATAATGAATAAAGAGCAGATAAATGGTTCTGTTCCCAAATAACTACTTCTGCTTTTTTGTCTATAGATAACGGTTTTAGAGGAATTCCACCCGGCCATGATTCTCCCTGTTCATAAGCAATGGGCCATGCTCTCTGATGGCATCCACCTCTATCTCCTGTTATATATGCCAAACCCATTCCCACAGATCCTCGTGGCCCCCATGCTGGTAATTCTAAGCCCTTCACATGAATGGCAAATTCTTCTGCATTGTTACCAATTTTATCCGCAGCTATTTTAACTCCATCAGCTAAGATGTTTCCTATTCCTTCTCGACGTGCTATCTTATTAATTAATTGTATAATCCCCTCTGGGCTACCAAACTTTAGATTAATGTTGTCGACTTCAGAAGAAGAAAGGATATTTTTCTCAAGAGCTTCCATGACAAACCCTATAACATTGCCTACGCTAATAGTATCAAGTCCTAACTGGTCACATAACTTTGAGATATATGAAAGAGCATTAATGTCTGTTATCCCCAAATTCGAACCTATCAACCCTACAGTTTCATATTCCACGCCTTCACAAATTTCTCCCTTATATTTCCCCTTACGTATTATCCCTAATTTACCACATGCAATCGGGCACGCCGCACATGCAACATCTTGTAGCCACAAATATTTTTTTTGGCGATCGGCATCTATGGCATCAATCTGAGGAAAACTCCCGCCTCTAAAGTTATGAACTGGCAAAAAGCCCATTTTATTTGCAAACGATAATCCACTAACGCTTCCAAAAGAATGAAGTTCTTGCGAAATAGACGATTTTCCAATCTCTTCACCAGCTTTTAATACTGTTTCTTCGAATTTTTCAGAGTCAGCAACTCTAATTCCTCCTGTTCCCTTGATTGCTATGGCTTTTAGACGCTTTGCTCCAAAAATAGCTCCAATACCCCCCCTTCCTGCTTGTCTATGAAAATCGCAATCCACCAAAGCAAACTTTACCATGTTTTCTCCAGCCGGACCAATGCACGAAATTCTAACAGACCTGTTGTTTAATTCATTCTTTACCGCATCATACGTTTCGTAAGTATTCATACCCCATAAGTGTTCCGCATCCTTGAATTCCACTTTAGCATCAACAATTAAAAGATATATTGGTTTTTCCGATTGACCAATTATAATTATTGCATCATAGCCTGCATATTTCATCTCTTGAGTAAAAAAACCACCAAAATACGAGTCGCAAAAAGTATTTGTCAGAGGAGATTTAGTAACTATGCATCCCCGCATGGCTGGTGCAGACGTAGCTGTTAGTGGACCTGTTGCATATATAAGCGGATTTCTGGGATCAAAAGGGTCGGTTCCTGCCGGTAATAAATCATATAATAATTGAGCTCCTAAACCTTTTCCACCCAATAAAGCAGTAGTAATTCCGGGAGACAGTTTTCTCACTTTGGTTTTTCTCGTAGACAAATCAATAAACAAAATATTTCCAGTATATCCGTACATCTTTAAGTCCTCCTTTTATCACTTCGTAGATTCTGTAGTTAATAAACATCAAAATATTATAATAAGTGCAAATATATAAAATATTATTGATCGCTCATTGATATAATATTTACTCCTGATTACTTATCTCATTTATAAGCTAATTAGTCTTATTGCTCCCGTAGGACACTGTTTAACGCAAGCCGGTTCCCCTTCGCACAAATCACATTTTTCAACTTTTTTTCTTTCCACATCAATTTTTATCATTTGCCATGGACAATATTGAGCACAAATACCACACCCGGTACATTTTTCTTCATCAATGACGACAATTCCGTTTTCCTTCAATTTATATATGGCGTTCTCGGGACACACTGTTACGCAATATGGATTCTCACATTGATAGCAAATGGTTATTTCATTATTTATCGAATTTTCTACCTTTTTGATGCGCAATCGTGCTAAACGAGGGTTGAAAATCTTCTTTTTTGCAAAACTGCAAGCTATCATGCAGTACTCACAACCGGTACATAAGCTTTCATCAATATAAAGTTTTTTCATTTTGCTCGTATAACCTCCTACTTTAATAAAATTAAATCTACCTTACTTTCAAAGAAAACAGCTACTTCTTTTATCTAAATTTCCTTGTGTTTTGATTTATCTGTTCGGTTAAGTTTTTTCTAAAATTTCATTAATTCTCTTAGTGTCCTTAGCTATGTTCGCAATATCCACCATTTTCGTTATCATTTCTGGCCATTTGAGAATCGTTGATGTCAATACGCAAACAATTATGTCATCCTTTTGCAAACTTCCCTTTTTTGCAAGTTGTAGAAGACAAGCAAACGTAGTCGCAGAAGCAGTTTCTGGTGCTATTCCGTGACTTGCTAATATTCTCACTGCATTTATAATTTCCTCATCGGGAACAGATATTGCCAATCCTCCCGAATCATAGAGAGACTTAAGAGCATGAAATCCACACACGGAATCTGCTATTGAAACGGCTATAGACCTTACCTCCTTTACTTCAACAGAATCATGAAGTTTCTTATCAAACGACTGAACCAAGGGATTTATCAATTCAGTTTGACATCCAACCATTTTAGGAAGACGATCAGTCAAACCCATTTTTTCCAATTCAATAAATCCTTTCCATACCCCGTACAATCCATCACCCCCTCCTACAGGCATAAAAATCCAATTCGGTACTTGCTTTGTTTTGGAATAAATTTCGTAGGCAATAGTTTTATATCCTTCCATTCCAAAAGGATTACTCATGGAAAAAGGGAAAGCAGCAGTTGAAGGATACCAGTTATAGTTTTTTGTTGCTTTTTTAATAATTCTCTTAACATCTATTTTTTCCGCATCTATGGCTGTACTCCCATAAAATAGAAGCATTTTTCTAAGTAAAAGTGACATATCTTTACGACACAAAACCATGCATTTTAATCCTCCTGCGCAAGAATATGCAGCAGCAGAAAGCCCATGGTTACCTGTCGAACATGTGATTACTTTTTTAAATTTTTTTTCAAGAGCCATAGAAATGGAAACCGATTGAAATCTATCCTTAAATGCCCAATTAGGATTACATCCTTCATTCTTAAAATATAGATTCTCTAACCCAACTTTTTGACATAGGTTATTATTTCTAATTAGAGGGGTATCACCTTCTCCTAAAGAAATTATGGATTCTTCGTTATTTACTGGAAGCAACGATTTAAATTTCCACATAGAGGGATAATTTGGATCCCATATCTTCCCATTGGTAACTCTTTTGATGGACTCATAGTCATAAATAACTTCTAAAGGAGAAACTTTTCCCTCAGAGAAGCATTTTGGGCACCCTTCAAAAAAAAGACTCATGTTATATTGCTTTCCACATCTTATGCATTGTAATTGTTTCTCTATCATTGGGACTCCTTTGTTATGAATAAAAAATAGCGCTTAATGCCAAAATTTTTGCGGCTTTTATTACTTGCATAATATCTACATATTCATTTGTAGAGTGAGCTTGTGAAATATTACCTGGTCCAAACACTACCGTAGGAATACCACCCATCGCCAATTTACTGGCGTCTGTCCCATAAGGGGCACCTGAAATTTTAGCGTTGCCGATACCTTTTGTAATGCTCTTTTTTAGTATCTGAACTATCTTGTGATCTTCAGAAGTTTCCAAAGCTGGGTCAACTAAATAAGGGTCTTTCACTTCTATTTGTAGCAACGGATCTTTTTTCTGAGCATCATGACATAAACGGATTATTTGATCCAATACTTGGTCAGGGTTTTCTCCGGGAATTACTCTTCGGTCAATTTCTATTTCGCACTCATCAGGCACAATATTTGCATCTTTGCCTCCCCTAATCTTGACTATAGTAAATGTCGGAGACCCAACTTTGAGGTGAGTAATTTTTCTATAGCATTGGTGTAGCTCAGTTTCTAATAGCCCTAGTATTTTTATCATGTTAGAAATTGCATTTATTCCTTCTTCTGGTTTCGAACTATGACTCATCCTACCTTTTGTGATTATTTTTAGTCGGATGCATCCCTTATGCGCAACGACTATCTCCAAATTTGTTGGTTCCCCAACAATTCCTGCTTCAGCTGTAAAACCTGATTTTACAAGTGCTTTAACACCTCTGCAAGCATCTTCTTCGTCAACAACAGCAGCTAGGCAAATTGATACTTTAGGTACGATGTGGTTGTTTATAAGTAATTTCAAGGCTAAAAGCATTGACACTAAACTTCCCTTGGCATCACAGGAACCTCTTCCATGCATTCTACCTTGTCTTAATCGAGGTAAAAAAGCTTTTTTCATTCCCCATGCGGGGACCGTATCCAGATGGGTTTCCCATAAAATACATCTTCTTTTATCTTTTCCTAAATATATTCCTAATATATTTTTTCGAAACTTATTCTGTCTATCCTTGAAAACTTCTTGGATTCTCACATCAAGGCCCATATCTTTCATATAGTTTTTAACAAATATCCCAATTTCTTCTTCTCCGAAACTAGGTGTCTTAATTTTTCTGTTTAAAGGGTTCACGCTTTTAATTCTTATAAGTTCTGCGAGCAGTGTTTCAAC
>CAZGDY010000018.1:16960-19426 GCA_964524965.1 uncultured Clostridia bacterium | reverse complement strand
TTCTGGGTCCGCTAGTAACAGATATTGCTCCGGGATACGATCATATTACCTCTGCCATTGGTGGAGCTTATGCTGCCAGCGTAGGAGCTGATTTTTTGTGTTATGTAACCCCTGGCGAGCATCTCAGACTTCCGACCCTGGATGATGTTAGAGAGGGAGTAATTGCAGCCAGAATAGCTGCTCATGTGGGCGATTTAAGTAAAGGCATAAAAGGAGCTTTTGAGTGGGACCGGGAAATGGCTGAAAATAGGGAAAAAAGAAATTGGGAAAAACAAATAAATCTTTCTGTCAATCCTAAACTTGCTCGCAAATTGCGAGAAACTGCTAAGCCCAAGACTGAGGATGTTTGTACAATGTGTGGGGAGTTTTGTGCTATAAAATTAGTAGAAAAAGCTCTGCATGGGGAAAAATCTCTGACGGTAAGTTAGCGTTGCAATTCTCAGTGTTGCATTTATCAGGAAGGCTCTTATTCTTTTGTGACGGGTAAATTTTTCTAAAAAATGCAATATTTCTTAGAAAAAAACATTTTCTGAGCGTAGAAAACCTCTTAGTGAGCCCTAAAGAAAACTTGATTCCAGCGAAAAGTAGTAAAATATGCTGATCAGTAAGTTGTTAGTTTTAGCGCTAAGCTACAGGAGACGAGAAGGGGTTTTTGGAAAAGAAGTTCTTTGGGAAAGCTAAATTATTGCATTATTTTTTTACTTTCCGTCTCCTAAGGCTAAAAACTATCCCTCCTACTATTAAAGGCAAAAGGGATAAAGAATAGAGAAGGTTAGTATTTTCTTTTCTAACTAATTTTATTTTCCGCTCACTTCCGGATATGATAGTATCCCCATCTTTTCTTTCGAGAGAGATATTGTAGCGCTTCTTAGGCAAATTTTCCGAAAGAATCAACTGGTATCCTTCGAAAGTCGGTTTCTCTCCAGGGAATTTATCCTCACTAAACTCAACAATATTGTAGCCCAGCTCCGGACCAGGAATTTGTTGAACCTTGTAAGGTTTTTTTTCGATACGTTCTGATAATTCATTAGGACCCTGAAATAATAAGGTTACTTCTTCAATGGGGGTTGAGTGTACCCACTTCCAGTTTTCTTTTATTCCCGTACTTTGAGGATTAAGTAATTTATTATGGTAAAATTCGTTATATTCATCTTGCTGATAAGGGCGAAAATAAAGTACATTTCTTCCTGCAGCGTATATTGCGCTGGATGGATCGTTGCATCCTTCTTTTTGTGTCCAGCGATTGCCGGGAATTATCTCATAACCTACTCCTTCTTTTCGACGAGTAGTAAATATTAAAAGGTTTTTTTCACTTCCCTCGACAATGGTTTTATCCTCTGCTCTTAACCGTATCTGGTAAACTCCAACAGGAAGATTTATAATGTAATTCTTTTGGGGGTTAGTAGTGTAAAAATCAGGTCCTTTTGGTGGTTCAGGTTCCTTGGGTATCTCAAGATTAAAAGCACCTTCTTCCCCGCTTTCTCTTTTTTTCTTCGCTTCCTCAAAGAATTGGTTCATTTTTTCTTGATGTTCTGTTCTGGCCGCATAGTATTCATTTAAAGTCTCATAATATTTTTCCTCTACAGCTTTATATATCTGGTATTGTTTCTGGGCTTCTTTTCCTTTGTAAAATAAAATTTTCTCACTCCAATAGACTTCTGGGTAATGAAGGACAGTATCTTCTTTTTGCAATTTTTTTAAAATTTTTCCATCCTTTAAAATCTCCAAAACTCCTTCTACATCTTCATTTAAGGTTTTCCATCCTGCCATATAAGTGGCCGTAATAGGCCAGAAATAAACAAGGGTTTTTTTGGCACAGATAGAATTATCTTTATCGGCAATAAGGTATATGGTATCCTCATTTTTTGGGATAAAGCCTCCAATCCAGCTTTTACCATCGAAAGCATTCCAGTTGTAGACAAGTTGTTCCTGGAGAAAAGGAATAAAATTTGTCGCTGGTTGTTTTTCATCTTGTTGAGCAAGAGCTTCGATAGAAATTAAGGTTAGTAAAAGTAAAGCGATGCAGGTTAAAAAAAAGGGTTTCAATCTCATGCTTTTGCTCCCTTAGCTTTTAAGATGTAGATGGAAAGGATTAATAGAATTACCGTATAGATAATTGAGTAGAGTATATTGAGTGCTAATAATTTCATACTCCCCGCTCTTATTGCTTCCATTCCTCGGGAAAGACAAGAGAAGGGAGATACCCAGTTGACAAATTGGTGGATTATCACTAGAGCTTTTTGTAGGTAGCGCATCCATAAAGAAAGCGCTTCAGAGGGAATATTAATAAATATATTTTGGAGGAACCAGACAGCAAGAAAAGCAATTAAAAGACCAATTACCCATACTATAGAACTTCTTATTTTGCTCGTTAAAGAAGATATAAAAAGACCAAAGCTAATCATGCAAGAGGCTAAGAATATCGAAACAAGAAACGCTTTTATTAAATCCCAGGTAAAACCTAAG
>CAZGDY010000018.1:3626-16950 GCA_964524965.1 uncultured Clostridia bacterium | reverse complement strand
GAAGTGATGCTACTAAAAAGTAAAAAACAAAGAACCCTAAAATTATAAGATAAAGCGCCATATCGGTAAAGTACTTACTCAGGAGAAAAGAAGAAGAAGAAACAGGTCCGCAAAAAAGAATTTCTAAAGTTCCTTGTACTTTTTCTCTGGAGATGGAAATGGCAGATACTATCACCAGGTAAAAGGAGATGATAATTATAGAGGTAAAAAGTGGAAAATTAAGGGGAAAAGAAGTAATAAAGATATTTTCTGCTATTATTCCCTGGAGAAAATTCTTCAGAATAAAAGAGGAGACCAGAGACGATATAAAAATTGCTGCGTAGAAACCCCATCCATATAAACTTGATGTTAGCTCTCTTTTAGCAAGTACTTTCATATTATATACAGACAAAGAGATTTCTTTATCGCTCATTTACATTTCCTCCTTTTTGGGGAATAATTGAACATCATCGACTGTGTCTTTAAAATTTCCTTGTTCAAGATGAACCTGTATTTCCATAACCCCTGATTTTTCATCTTCGAATTCTATTGGTAGCTTATCCCAGGTAAGAGTTCCTTTGTTTTTAGCGAGATCAGTTTGAGAGTCCCAGTAATGCTCAATGGTTCCTTCAAATAATTTTTCTCCTTTTTCCCAGGTATCTTCTTCCCCGATTTTTTCCCATAATGTGGCATTGATTTCAATAGGAAGTTGAGGAAATTCAGTCATTCCCATGCCTTCCCGATCAACAAATCGTACTTCTATAATGATTCCTTCTTTTTCGGATTCAGTGAAGCAAATTATTTCGGTTAAATTGGGAATTTTATCTCCCTTTAGTGATATATCAAGCTGGTTATTACCTGATTTTACTTTAATAGTTTTAGTAAATTTTATCCATCCGGGAGGAGAGAAAGTTTCTATAGTGTATTCCCCGGGTACAATTCCGGTAAGCTGGTAGTTGGTTGTCTGATATAGTATAGTAGATCTGCCATCTACTACAATTTTGATTCCTCTAATCGGATCTTGTGAGAGCTCATCAGCAATTTTTCCTTTTACTATTCCATATTTAGAAGTACTAATCGCCATAAAAATTCCAACAAGAATTACCACAGCAACTACTCCTGCTATTATAAAGAGGAAAGTCTTTTTCATTAATTAACTTTCTTATCGCTTGCCAAAAAGGAAATGTTTTTCTGGGTGATGGTCATGAAAGCTTCCTCGAGGCTCATTTCTTTAGTACTTATTCTCAGTATTACCCCTTCTTTTTTAGCAATGGTTTTAGAGATTTCAGCTCTGTGGTCTTTATCAGTAGTTACTTTAAGAGTTAGGAGGTTTTTTTCCTGCTCAATTTCTTTTATAAAATCAAAAGAGTTCAAGGCATCCAATATTTCTTTTTTTATCTCAACCAATTCCACTTCCAATTGGATAAAATTAGTTAGTTTTTTTCTTAGATTCTCCATTGTATCCTCAGCTAAGAGCTTTCCTTGGTTGATTATAGCTACTTTACTGCATAGCCTTTCTACTTCGGATAAAAGATGGGAGGAAATAAATATTGTTCTATTTTTTTTGTTCTCATTTTCGATGAGGTCTCTTACTTGTTTTATTCCTGTAGGATCAAGACCCGAGACTGGTTCATCCAGAAGTAAAAGTTCAGGGTCATGTAAAAGAGCTCTGGCAAATCCTAATTTTTGCTGCATTCCTCGTGAGAAAGCCCCTAATTTTCTATTTTTCACATCCAACAAGCGTACCGCTGATAAAAGCTCTTTGATTTTTTTTTCTTTATTTTTTACCTGGTAAAGACTGGCAAAAAAACTTAGATATTCTCCGGCCGTCATTTCTTTATAAAGATATTGTTTTTCAGAAACCACCCCTATTCTTTTTTTGAGAGAAAGAGGGTTTTTAGTTAATGACTCACCCATGAGGTAGATTTCACCCTGAGTGGGTTTTAAAATGCCAAGAAGCATTAGCATGGTAGTAGTTTTACCTGCTCCATTGGGGCCTAAAAATCCATAAATCTGACCTTTGTCTATTTTGAGATTTAGATTATCTACAGCTTTAAATCCACCGTACTCCTTAGTAAGGTTCTTAGTGCGAATCATAACGGTCTCCTTTGTTATTCATAGGTATCATTACTTATTTTCTCTTTTCCACAAGGAAAAATAAGTTAAAGTATTTATTTTTTATTTTAACAAAATAATACTTTTTGTCTACTTTTGGTTGGTTTAGCGCTGTCTAGTTTAATATTCAATTCCTTTTCTCATTTTTATTCCTTGATCAAAAGGGTGTTTTATTTTCTTCATCTCAGTTGCAAGATCCGCTAAGGTGAGTATATTACAAGATGCCCTACGACCGGTTAAAATAATTTCCAAGAAGGGTGGTTTATCTTCTAAGAACTGCAACAACTCCTTTTCTTCCACTAAACCATAGTCAACAGCTATATTTATCTCGTCCAGTACCAGAAGATCATATTTTTCTTTTTTTATCTTTTCTTTGATTTTTTTTAGAAAATACTTACTTTCTTTCTTTATTTGACTTAGGTTTTCTAAAGGTCTATTAGCTATCAGAGCTTGACCGTAGTGAGTGCCCCAAAAAAAAGTTTGTACTCCCAGCTTTTCTAAGATATTCATTTCACCGGATATCTCTTTTTCTTTTAGCCAGTAAACCATAATTACTCGATAACCTCTTCCTATGGCTCTAATTATCTGGCCTGTTGCCGCAGTACTCTTACCTTTACCGTTCCCAGTATAAACTTGAATTAGTCCTTTTTCCATTAGTTTTATATTTTTTCTCAGCTTGCCACGTTAACTTGAGCAAAGTAAAAGGCAGGAGTGCAGGTAGAACCGACAAACTGAGTTTCTTTTCCTATTCCTAGAATATTATTGAGAAGTTCATAGATGTTACCGGTGACCATAGCATTTTTAACTCTGCCTTTTATTTCTCCTTTCTCGATTTTAAAACCCAAATCGCAATTTACTGAAAACTCTCCCATCAGTACATTACTTTGACCAGCTCCAATTACCTGGTCAATAATTAATCCTTCCTTTACATCTTTAATCATCTCTTTTAAAGAAAAATGACCCGGACTCACTATAAAATTAGTGGTGGAAGGAGAAGGAAGAGTATCATAATCTCTGGTGGCATTTGCTGTAGTTTGAGTCTTCATTAATCCTGCTGTTTGCAAATCATAGATAAAGTTTTTTAAAACACCCTCTTCAATTATAGGATTTTGACGGGAAGGAACACCTTCTCCATCAATGGGGCTGGAGGCTTTACCGTAGGGCAGCGTTGCATCATCGACAATGTTAACCAGGGGGGAGATTATTAATTTATTTAGTTTAGAGGAAAGAGGGGAAATCTTCTTCTGGACAAGTTTGCCATTAATCGCTCTTTTTAATAGGCTAAAAATAACAGGCATAGCCTTTGCCGTGAAAATTATGGGATAACTACCAGTTGAAATAATAGTTTTTTTTTGAGCTAATCGGATTTTTTCAATGATTCTTTGAGTAATTAAATTTGACCAATCTTGATATTTGCAACCGGATTCCCCTTCTCCGATGCCTAAGAAATCTCCCTCTTGAGCTAAAAAGGCATGGATAGAGAAAGCATAAAAACTTTTTTTATAATTAAAATTAAGTCCGGAGCTATTTAAAATAGAAGTTTTAGCTGTTGTTTTATCTATTTCTACTTCACATTGAAAAGAAGGAAATTCTTTTAAAATAGCTTGAATTACCTTTCTCCCCTCTTCAATCATTTGTTCTACTGAAATCGAGGGAATTATTTCATCAAAACATTTTATCCGGGGTATTTGAGAGATAGCAGGGAATTTAAAAAAAGCAGATTGTCCCAAAGAAGTGGTTTTAAGAGCTGAGGTTACTAAAAATTTTAAATCTTTTTGGTCGGTAATACTGGAAAATCCTATTTTTCCATTTTTTATTACTCGAAGTCCAATTCCTTGTCCCAGAGAGGTATCAATAGATTTGAGACGATTAGATTGAAAACTGACTGTTGTATTTTTAAAATCTTCCCCGTAAACTTCTGCTTCTTTAACTTTCAGAAGAGCCTTTTTTAAAATCTCTTCCACTCTATTTGCCTCCTACTACTAATTCTTTTATGCGGATGTGAGGACCACCGGTAGAAACTGGAAGAGGGGATTGGTCGTTTTTGCCACATCCTCCTGGTCCACTGAATAAAGTTAAATCATTTCCCACTGCATCAATTTTGGAAAGTGTGGTGAAGATATTTCCGGTCAAGTTGAAATCCCTTATCCTTTTTGTTAATTTGCCATTACGTATTATGTATCCTTCTTCAGGAGCAAAGGTAAACATCTCTAAATTAGTTTGCCCTCCTCTAAAACCTTTAGCGTATATTCCATCTTTTACCTCGGATATCATTTCTTCTTTGTCTTTTTCTCTTTTTTCGATGTAAGTGTTACTCATTCTCACCAGGGGTGGGTATTCGTAGTTTATAGCCCGGGCGTTTCCCGTTGGTCTTTCTCCCATTTTAGCTGCAGTTTCTCTGGAATGTAGTCTTCCTACAAGTTTTCCCTCTTTAATAAGATAAGTTTTACGGGCTGGGACTCCTTCGTCATCGTACAGATAAAAACCTCCTTTTCCCGGAAGAGGGGCCTCATCTACAATACTGAGAGTTTGGTTGCTAAAAACTCGCCCTAACTTCATAATTTCAAGCAGGTGTTCATTTTCAAAAAGAAAATCAGCTTCAGAAAGATGACCAAAAGCTTCATGAGCAAAAACACCACTTAGCTCAGGGTCGGCAACGACTGTATATTTGCCTCCTTTTAAAGGCTCAGCAGCAAGTAGTTGAGAAGCTTTTTTAGCTGCCCTTTTTGCTTTTTCTTCTTGATTTTCTATTAACTCATATCCTCCTACTCCACCTACGCCTTCATGAGACGACTGAATATTATTACCTTTGCGGGCTATAGAAGCCATTCCTAAAAGAGTGTAAAATATTTCTTGTTGAATATATGTTCCTTCCGAATTAATAAAATATTTAATGGTATGAGTATCAGCGTATCTTAAATCTGATGTTTGAATATTAGGGCCAGAAAGTAAGATTTGATTATAAGAAGAGCAGAGTTTATATTTTTCTTCCAGGTCAATTTGACAGGGGTTTTTTTTAACGGGGCAAGATACTGTTTTAACGATGGGAGTAACAGGGGCTAATCTTATTAAACTGCTCTGGGGCAAAAGAGATTGTTTAGCAGCTGAATGTAGGTGCGAAGATAAGTTGTCGAAATTATTAAATGATAAAAAACTCCAACCAGCCTTTCCTTTTGTTCTGACACCTCCTCCCTTTTCTTTAGAAGTACCCACGGATTCCAGTTCTTTGCCTATCCAGTGAAAGTAGGTGCTGGTACTTTCTTCGTACCTTATTTCTGCATATTCGGCTTTGATTTTATCAAGGAGAGAGGAAAGATGTGTTTGCATTAGGAAACCTTTTCCATAATCTCCTCAGAAATGTCAAAGTTAGCATAGATATTTTGGATATCTTCCATTTCTTCTAACGCGTCCATTAATTTTAACATTTGAATAGCTTCTTTTTCTTGCAAGGGAACTGCAGTTTGAGGAACCATAGTTAATTCTAAAAGGTCTGATGGTAAATTATTTTCATTAATCTTTTCTTTAATTATACCAAATTTTTCCGGAGAAAAAATAATTTCTATAGTATCATCGTCTTCTTTGACATCTTCTGCGTCTGTTTCAATTGCAAGTTCCATTGCTTTATCCGCATCAACGCTTTGTTTGTCAAAAACTACAGAACCTTTCCTCTCAAATAGCCAGTTTACACACCCAGCTTCTCCCATATGTCCGCTGTAGGTACTTAAGGCATGCCGTATCTCAGCTACAATTCTTCTTTTATTATCAGTTACGGCTTCAATAAGCAAAGCTACTCCTCCTGGTCCATATCCCTCGCAAGTTATTTGTTCATAGCTTACCCCTGGAAGCTCACCAGTCCCTCTTTGTATGGCTTTTTTTATATTTTCTTTTGGCATTCTTGCTTCCTGAGCTCTATCTACTGCTAAACGCAAAGCAGAATTTTTACTAACATCACCCCCTCCCGATTTTGCCTCTATGGTTATCTTCCTTGCCAATTTACTAAATAACTTTCCTCTTTCAGCATCTTTTTTAGCTTTTTTATGTTTTATGCTACTCCATTTAGAATGTCCTGACATGGCACTTCACCTCTTTTTATTTGCAATAGCTTAGTTATTGCTTGTATTTTGGTGCTAATTTAGCAAAAAAGGAGATGTTGTCAATAAAAAAGCGGGAGATTATCTCTCCCGCTTTTTCTCTTACTAATCGTTTTAGTATTAATAACCAGGGGGCATCCCGGGAGGAAGAGCAGGACCGCCGCTTGCTCCTTCCTTTTCAGGAATTTCTGCCACCAGAGCTCCAGTAGTTAAGATTAAAGAAGCTATACTGGAAGCGTTTTCGATGGTTGCACGTACAACCTTTGCCGGATCGATAACTCCGCTTTCGATTAAATCTTCATATTCTCCGGTTTCGGCATTAAATCCCTCTGATTCTTTTAATTTTAAAGCTTGCGCTACTACCACGCCACCTTCTAAACCAGCATTTTCAGCAATTTTGCGCAGAGGCTCTCTTAAGGCATCTTTTATTATTCGGAATCCTGTGTTTTCATCAGCAAACTCGCATTTTGGGTTTTCTAACTTTGCCATACATCTGAGAAGAGTAATTCCTCCTCCAGGTACTATTCCTTCTTCTACTGCTGCTCTTGTAGCGGCAACAGCGTCTTCAATTCGGGCTTTATTAGTTTTCATTTCGGCCTCAGTAGCTGCTCCCACATTGATAACAGCCACTCCACCGGATAGTTTAGCTAATCTTTCTTCTAATTTTTCCCGATCATAATCAGAGTCAGTTTCTTCAACCTGGAGTTTTATCTGTTTGATTCTATCTTCGATATCTTTTTTCTTTCCCTGACCTTCAATAATAGTGGTATTTTCATTATTGATTCGAACTCGCTTAGCCTGACCCAGCATTGATACGTCTACATTTTCAAGTTTCAGGCCCATGTCTTCTGATATCATTTTTCCATCAATCAGGATCGCAATATCTTCTAACATAGCTTTTCTTCTATCTCCGAAACCAGGTGCTTTTACTGCGGCGCACTTGAGAGTTCCTCTGATTTTGTTCACAACTAAGGTAGCTAAGGCTTCCCCTTCCAGATCTTCAGAAATGAGTAAAAAAGCTTTTCCGGTCTGGGCAACTTTTTCCAAAAGTGGTAAAAGGTCTTTCATGTTACTGATTTTTTTATCATGCAAAAGGATATAAGGATCCTCAAGCACTGTTTCCATTTTGTCGGGATTAGTTATAAAATAAGGAGAAATGTAACCACGATCAAATTGCATACCCTCAACAAATTCTACGTTGGTTTGGGCAGTTTTACCTTCTTCAATAGTTATCACCCCATTTTCTCCTACTTTCTCCATAGCATCAGCAATTAAATCTCCCACAGTTTTGTCATTGGAAGCAGCTACTGTTGCTACTTGGGCAATAGATTTTTTGTCTTTTACTGGATTACTCATTGTCTTTATCTGGTTTATAACAGTCTTAACAGCGTTTTCCATTCCTTTTCTAAGATGAGTAGGGTTAACTCCAGCAATTACACTCTTCATCCCTTGGTGAACGATATATTGAGTTAAAAGAGTAGCCGTAGTGGTTCCGTCTCCAGCTACATCTTTAGTTTTCTCTGCGACTTCTTTTACTAACTGAGCTCCCATATTTTCAACGTTGTCCTCAAGTTCTATTTCTTTAGCTACTGTTACTCCATCGTCGGTAACAGTAGGTGAGCCAAAACTTTTAGCCAGGGCGACATTTTGACCTTTAGGCCCCAGGGTAATGGTCACAGCATCAGCTAATTTATCCAGCCCTTTTACAAGAGCCTGTCTGGCATCAGAGCCAAAAACAATTTGTTTTGCAGCCATAGATTGTACCTCCTTTTTTACAAAAAATTATTTTTCTAAAACAGCTAAAACGTCATCTTCTCCCAACACTAAATATTCTTGGTCATCTAGTTTTATTTCTGTCCCGCCATATTTTGCGAAGATAACTATATCTCCCTTTTTAACTCCTTTAAAATCTGGACCTACAGCTATTACTTCTCCTCGTTGAGGCTTTTCCTTGCTAGCCGTCTCGGGAAGATAAATCCCACCTTCTGTTTTTTCTTCCTGCTTTTGAGGCTTTACTACCATTCTTTCACCCAGAGGTCGTATTTTCATTTTACCTCCTCCTCTATCTTTTAGTATTTGTTGACATTTGATAATTTTTACCTTAAGAGATTATATTTAGAAAAAACCCAGTGTCAACCCCTCTTCCCCTTATGTCAGTTAAAGTTTAAAAATGCTGTTTTAATGATTAAAAAATTAAAATGAATTTATTTGTCTTTGCCAAATAAATGGAGTTTTAGTACAGAACAACAAGCTCGAGAACTGATCCTTATTTTCATTTGAAAAGTTGATTTTGATTTAAAAATTATGTAGAATAAACCTCATTTATTAAATAGGAGGAGTTTTATGGGCTATCGGATAATGGAAAGAAAAATGTTGGGGCCTGACTCGGTTCTTTTTGTAATAAAGGCTCCTTACGTAGCTAAATCTACCAAACCGGGGCAATTTATAATTTTGAGAGTCAGTGATAAAGGTGAGAGAATTCCCTTAACCATTGCTAATGCGGATAAAGAAAAAGGGATGGTTACTATAATATTTCAAATAGTGGGAAAAACCACCAGAGACCTTTCATTTCTTAAAGTAGGAGATGAGATTTGTGATTTTTTAGGTCCACTGGGAGTTCCTACAGAAATTGAAAAGTTTGGATGCGTAGCTATGGTGGGAGGAGGGTTCGGAACAGCTGTTCTTTACCCTTTAATTAAAGCTTTAAAAAAGGCGGATAATTACATTGTAACCATTAACGGTGCCAGAAATAAAAATCTGCTGATACTGGAAGAAGAGCTTAAAAAATTAAGCGATGAGTACTATGTTACTACTGATGATGGCTCAAAGGGATTTAAGGGATTTGTTACCAACCTTTTAGAAAAATTTATTGAAAAAGAAGGTAAAAAAGTTGACAGAGTTTTTGCCGTAGGACCCGTTCCGATGATGAGAGCGGTCTCTAAGTTGACAAAAGTTCATAGTATAAAAACTATAGTCAGTTTAAATTCTATTATGGTTGATGGGACAGGTATGTGTGGTTCATGCAGGGTTGAAGTTGATGGACAGACAAAATTTGCTTGTGTGGACGGACCGGATTTTGATGCTCATAAGATAAATTTTGATCTTTTAGCAAAAAGACTTCAAACATACAAAAAAGAAGAAGCGCTTTCTCTTTCTAAAATTTGTTGCAATAAGCAGGAGAAGAAAGACAATGAGTAAAAAAAAGATTATCTTAGAAAAAATTCCTATGGAAAAACAGTCCTCTTTAAAAAGGGTAAAGAATTTTTTTGAAGTTGCCCTTGGCTATAATCTTGAGGAAGCAGTGAAAGAAGCGAATAGATGTCTTGAATGCAAAAAGCCCTCTTGTGTAAAAGGGTGCCCTGTAGAAATTGATATACCTCGTTTTATAAAAAAGATAAAGGAAGGTGAATTTTCGGAAGGAGCAAAGATAATAAAAGAAAATAATCCTCTCCCGGCAGTTTGCGGAAGAGTTTGTCCTCAAGAGGACCAATGCGAAAAAACCTGTGTTTTAGCTCGTAAAGGAGATCCTGTTGCCATCGGGAAATTGGAAAGATTTGTAGCTGATTATCAGGCCAAAGAAAAGGGCCAAAGTTTTTCAGCTTCAAAATTATTTTCAGAAAAAATTGGGAAAAAAGTGGCGGTGATTGGTTCAGGTCCAGCTTCTCTTGTATGTGCAAGTGAGCTTGCTAAAAAAGGTTATTCAGTAACTATTTTCGAATCACTTCATGAGCCGGGAGGAGTATTAGTATATGGAATTCCCGAGTTTAGGCTGCCTAAAGAAATTGTAAGAAGAGAGATAGAATATATTAAGTCGTTAGGAGTAAAAATAATAACAAATTTTTTTGTGGGCAGAACTGAAACAGTTGATGAGTTAATGAATGAGGATGGGTATGAGGCTGTATTTGTAGGAACAGGGGCAGGACTTCCCAGATTTATGGATATTCCGGGGGAAAATCTTTTGGGTGTTTATTCTGCTAACGAATTTTTAACTCGGATGAATTTAATGAAAGCTTTTAAATTTCCCGAGTATGATACTCCAGTTAAAGTTGGCGAAAGGGTAGGGGTAATTGGAGGGGGGAATGTAGCGATGGATTCAGCCAGGGTAGCTTTGAGAGCTGGGGCAAAAAAAGTTACAGTTTTTTACAGAAGAACCAGAAAGGAGATACCGGCAAGAAAAGAAGAGTTGGAAAATGCTGAAGAAGAAAGAATTGAATTTATGTTTTTAGTTGCTCCCTTGCAGTATTTAGGAAATAAAGAGGGATGGGTAAAAGAAGCAAACCTTATAAAGATGCGTCTGGGTGAGTTAGACTCATCAGGAAGAAAAAGACCTGTTCCAATAGAAGGTTCTGAGTTTACTGTGCCCATTGATACAGTAATTGTAGCTATCGGGCAAGTTCCGTCTCCGATGATTGCAAAAACTACTCCGGGTTTGGAAATTCATCCTAAATGGGGAACTCTAATTGTTAACGAAAGGGTGGGGGCAACTACAAAACCTGGGGTTTTTGCCGGCGGCGATGTAGCTACCGGAGCTGCTACTGTTATTTTAGCAGCTGGTGCAGGCAAAAAGGCAGCTAAATATATAGATTATTATTTACAGAACAAAGGAAAAGAAGGAATTTGGGAAGAATTAAGTAAACCATAGATTTTAATTGAAATTAAGCGTTTTTCTTGACTTACTTTTTTTGTCTGGTACAATTTATTTTTATTTTGGTAATCAGATTTATAGCAATCTAAGAATAAAACAAATAGAACAGTTGAGTTTTTTAGGGTGCAGTTATGCTGTCTAAAGAGGATAAGAAAAGAATCGGTGAGTTGATACAAAAATATCAAAATGAGAGCGGTCCTCTTATATCTATTCTTCAGGAGACTCAAGACGTCTTTGGTTACCTCCCCCAGGATGTTTTATCCTACCTTTCCCAAAAATTAAAAATTTCCGAGAGTAAAATTTGGGGAATTGTTACTTTTTATGGCCAGTTTTACCTTGCACCAAGAGGGAAAAATATCATAAAAGTGTGCTTAGGAACAGCTTGTCATGTGCGAGGAGCACCGAAAATTTTAGAGGAAATAGAAAGGAAGTTAGATATTAAATCAAGTGAGACTACCAGAGATCATAATTTCACATTAGAAACAGTTAATTGTTTGGGAGCTTGCGCTTTAGGACCTTTGATGGTAGTTAATAAAAAATATTTCGGAAAGATGACTTTGAGTAAGGTAAAAGAAGTTCTTGACATGTACAAAAAGAGATAAGCTCAGGAAAAAATAGAGATGAAAAAAATCAAAACTCTCCAGGAGTTAGATAACTTTAGAAATTCTATTCTTAAGAAGCGTGATCCGAGCAAACCTTGCATTGTTTTGTGCGGAGGTACCGGGTGTCGAGCCTATGAATGGGAGGAGGTCGTTAGATCTTTTGAGGCAGAAATTGAGAAATGTGGTTTAAAAGAAAAAGTGGCTATTCGCATAACGGGCTGTCACGGTCTTTGTGAACGAGGACCTCTGGTAGCGATTCATCCACAGAAAATTTTTTATCAACAGGTAAAAGCAAGTGATGTTCCAGAGATTATTTCTGAAACTGTACTACAAAGCAAAGTGATTAAACGCTTACTATATGAGGACCCTGTAAAAAATGAAAAAGTTATTCACGAAGATCAAGTAAATTTTTATAAAAAACAACAGCGTTTAATTTTTGGAAACAACGGAAAAATAGATCCTACCAATATCACTGATTATATTGCAATAGGAGGGTATACCAGTTTGAGTAAAGTGCTCGCTAGTATCTCTCCGGAGCAAATCATTGAGGAAATAACTGCATCTGGTCTTCGAGGTAGAGGAGGCGGAGGTTTTTTTACAGGGAAAAAATGGTGGTACTGCCGCCAAGCGCAAGAGGATACAAAGTATGTAATTTGTAATGCTGATGAGGGTGACCCTGGTGCTTATATGGATAGAAGTATCTTAGAAGGAAATCCTCACTGTATTTTGGAGGGAATGATAATTGGAGCTTATGCTATTGGGGCAAAACAAGGTTATGTTTATGTAAGGGCGGAGTATCCTATAGCAGTAAGGCATCTCAAAATAGCTCTTGAACAGGCAAGAAGTTGCGGAATTTTAGGGGAAAATATTCTGGGCACAAAATTTTCCTTTGATGTTCAGATAAAGCAAGGGGCGGGAGCTTTTGTCTGCGGTGAAGAAACAGCTCTAATTGCCTCAATTGAAGGTAGACGGGGCATGCCACGTCCCCGACCCCCTTTTCCTGCTCAATCTGGTCTTTGGGGAAAACCTACCTGTATTAATAATGTGGAAACCTGGGCAAATATATCACTGATAATTGCCAAAGGTGCGAAGTGGTATGCTAAAATTGGGACCGAAAACAGCAAGGGAACTAAAATTTTTTCCCTTGTTGGGAAAGTAAACAATACAGGATTAGTAGAGGTTCCCATGGGAATCACTTTGAGAGAGATCATTTATGATATTGGAGGGGGAATCCCTGGAGGGAAAAAATTCAAGGCTGTTCAGATTGGTGGGCCTTCTGGTGGTTGCATTCCTGAGAAATACCTTGATCTTCCTATAGATTATGATTCTCTGAAAGAAATTGGTGCCATAATGGGTTCCGGTGGAATGGTAGTAATGGACGAGGATACCTGCATGGTAGACGTGGCTCGATTTTTCCTGGAGTTTGTTCAGGATGAGTCCTGTGGAAAATGTGTTCCCTGTAGATTAGGGACAAAACGCATGCTGGAGATTCTCAGACGCATAACCCGGGGAAAAGGAAGACCTGAAGATATTGAACTTTTGGAAGAGCTTGCCAAAGTAGTAAAAGATGCATCTCTTTGTGGTTTAGGGCAAACTGCGCCCAATCCTGTTTTAACTACTATTCGTTATTTTAAAGATGAGTACCAGGCGCATATCAGGGATAAAAAGTGTCCAGCCCGGGTATGTCGTGATTTAATTACTTACTTAATAGATGAGGGAAAGTGTACCGGGTGTATGAGGTGTCTTAAAAAGTGTCCTCAACAAGCGATAGTTGGACAGAAGAAAGAACCTCATCGTATCTTGCAGGAAAAGTGTATAAAATGCGGCATATGCTATGAAAACTGCAAGTTTGATGCGATAAAGGTGGAATAAATGGCTAAACTTCATTTATA
>CAZGDY010000018.1:0-3526 GCA_964524965.1 uncultured Clostridia bacterium | reverse complement strand
AAAACTGCAAGTTTGATGCGATAAAGGTGGAATAAATGGCTAAACTTCATTTATACATTGATGGCAGGAAAGTTTATGTGGAGGAAGGAACTACTGTATTGGAAGCTGCTAAGAAAGAAGGGATACAGATACCTCATCTTTGCTACGAGGAAAGACTTTTTCCATCCTCCTCTTGCAGACTTTGTGTTGTGGAAGTAAAAGGGGTGCAAAGTCTTGTTGCTTCCTGTTCCTATCCGGTAAGGGAAGCAATGAAGGTTAAAACAAATACGGAGAGAGTTAAAAGAGCAAGAAAAGTAGCTCTTGAACTTATTATATCCAATCACCCTCTTGATTGTATGACTTGTGAGAAAAGCGGGGATTGTCTTTTAGAAAAATATGCCTACCAGCTAAAGATTTCTTCCTCTCGTTTTCAGGGAGAGAAAGTAAATTATCCCCTTATTACTGATAATCCTTTTATTGAGCGCGATAATACCAAATGTATTCTTTGTGGTCGATGTATAGCTGTGTGTAGCGAGGTTCAACAGTGCGAGGTACTTGATTTTGCTCGCAGAGGGTTTAGTAGCATAATTACAACAGGATTTGATAAGCCTTTGGGTGAAACTAACTGTGTTTTTTGCGGAAATTGCCTATCTGTTTGTCCTGTAGGGTCTCTTGTTGAGAAGGAGAGAAAGCATCAGGGAAGAGAATGGGAACTGAAAAAAACCACTACTATATGTCCTTACTGTGGATGCGGTTGTGAGCTTACTTTTCACACTAAGGGTAAAAAAATAGTTAAAGTTACCTCACCTCAGGATGCTTCGGTTAATTCCGGTTGGCTTTGCGTTAAAGGTAAGTTTGGATTTGAATTTATCACTTCTCCCAATAGACTTACCTCTCCTTTAATTAAAGAAAATGGAAAGTTAAAAAAAGTTTCCTGGGAGGATGCTCTTGATTTTATTGCCTCTCAATTAAAAAAGATTAAAAAAAGTTTTGGTCCTGATTCTATCGCCGGACTTTCTTCAGCAAAATGTACTAATGAGGAAAACTATCTGTTCCAAAAATTTATGAGAACAGTTATTGGAACTAATAATGTAGACCATTGTGCTCGTCTTTGTCACTCTTCCACGGTAGCAGGTCTTGCTAGAGCCTTTGGTTCGGGAGCTATGACCAACTCTATTAATGAGTTAGCCGGGACAAATTGTATTTTAGCTACGGGATCAAATACTTCTGAGGCTCACCCTATTATAGCTTTACAAGTTAAGGCAGCAGTAAAAAATGGGGCACAGCTTATTGTAGCAGATCCTCGGAAAATAGAACTTACCCAGTATGCTTCCCTCTGGTTGAGGCAAAACCCAGGTAGTGATGTTGCTCTTTTTAATGGAATGATGTTTGTTATTCTTCAGGAAAAACTTGAAGATATAGAGTTTATAAAAAAAAGATGTGAAAATTTTGAGGATTTTAAAAAGATAATCAAAGATTACCCTCCTCATAAAGTAGAAAAAATTACGGGAGTTCCAGCTTCTGATATTGTAAAAGCAGCTCGTATTTATGCTAAGGCGGAAAAATCTTCCATAATTTTTAGCATGGGGATAACCCAACACACAACCGGGACAGACAATGTTCTTACTCTTGCTAATTTAGCTATGCTTTGTGGTAAAGTGGGGAAAGAAAATTGCGGAGTAAATCCTTTACGTGGACAGAACAATGTGCAGGGAGCCTGTGATTTAGGAGCTCTTCCGAATGTTTACCCGGGTTATCAAAGCGTAGAAGATGAAAATATAAGATGTAAATTTGAGAAAGTCTGGGAAACGAGCCTATCGGAAAAAGCAGGACTCACAGCAGTAGAAATGATTCATGCCATTGAGAAGGGAAGAGTAAAAGCGATGTATATAATGGGAGAAAATCCAGCTCTTTCTGATCCTAATATTATTAGAGCAAAAAAGGCTTTAAAAGAACTGGAATTTTTGGTGGTTCAGGATATTTTTCTTTCCGATACGGCTAAACTTGCCAGTGTTGTTCTTCCTGCTGCTTGTTTTGCTGAAAAAAATGGAACTTTTACCAATACCGAGCGCAGAGTGCAAAAACTAGAAAAAATATTGGACCCTCCGGGGAAAGCAAAAGCAGATTGGCAGATAATCTGTAGTCTTGCTCAAAATATGGGGTATTCGATGGACTATCCTCATTCCGCTCAAATAATGGAAGAAATAGCTTCTCTTACCCCTATTTATGCCGGCATGAATTATTCAAGACTTAATAAAAAAGGACTGCAATGGCCTTGCACTAACTTTTCTCATTCGGGAACAACATATCTTCATAAAGACAGATTTACCAGAGGCAAGGGAAAATTTCATCCAACACTCTACAGACCTCCGGCAGAGATTCCTGATCATGATTACCCATTCATTCTTACAACAGGCAGGGTTTTATTTCACTTTCATACAGGAACAATGACTCGTCAAGTACAAGGGATAAACGAGGTTTATCCGGAAGCAATGGTTGAGATTAATCCTTTAGATGCGGCATCTCTTAAAATTTCTCATCAAGATTTAGTGGAAGTTATATCCCGAAGAGGTAAAGTTAAAATTAAAGTTGCCATAACGGAAAAGTCTCCACCAGGAGTAGTGTTTATGAGTTTTCATTTTAGTGAAAGTGCAGCTAATATTTTAACTAATGATGCTCTTGACCCGATCGCTAAGATTCCTGAGTATAAAGTAGCGGCAGTTAAGATAAAAAAAATTTAAAACATTATATGACGGCAATAATTCTTACTAAAGGAAAGAGTAAGCGCATCGGTGAGGATAAAGCTTTTCTTAAGATAAATGGAAATTATTTAATAGAGTTAGTGATAAAAAAATTGCAGACTGTTTTTACTGACATTTTAATAGTTTCCCCTAATCCCTCCTTTTATAATTTCTTAGGTGTAAGAGTAATAAAAGATATTATTTTTGAAAAAGGTCCTCTGGGAGCGATTTATACGGGGCTTAGCTTTGCAAAAGATGAGTACAGTTTTGTCTGTGGTTGCGATATGCCATTTTTAAATTTTAATTTGCTTCTAGCGATGAAGAAAACGGCAAAAAATTGGGATATACTTGTCCCCGTAATTAACGGTTTTTTAGAACCTCTCCACAGCATTTATTCTAAAAATTGTCTTTTAGCTATAAAAAAACATCTCGACAGAGATGATTTAAAGGTAAAAAGTTTTTTTTCTGAGGTAAGATGCAAGTACTTTTCCGAAAAAAATATAAGAAAATACGATCCCCAACTACTCGCCTTTTTTAATTTAAACACACCGCAAATGTTTTATCGCCTAAAAGAATTAACAAAATCTCAGCCTTATTTTTTAAAAGACAAAGCGAATACTATTTTATCCCCATAATAAGGGGAGCAAAGACGAGAGACACAACAGCCATTAGTTTAATAAGAATATTCATTGAGGGACCGGTAGTATCTTTCAGGGGGTCTCCCACAGTATCACCAACAACGGCTGTCTTGTGGGCATCTGAACCTTTGCCACCTAAATTACCTTCTTCTATCCATTTTTTAGCAT
>CAZGDY010000017.1:18959-20360 GCA_964524965.1 uncultured Clostridia bacterium | reverse complement strand
ATGAATTGATGGATTCTTCATAGGTGTTATTGGTCAGGGCTTTTACCGGCATGGTCTCATCGGTATGAACAACCATTTTACCCTCAATGAACTCAATCGCTGCGGAGCTTCCCGTTCTGTCAGACACTAAATAATGGTCAATAGTGTTGGCAATCCTCACCACTGAATCACTGGCAATAACCTCTTCGATGGTACCTGCATTATCCAACTGATATTGGACCCAAAATCCTGGTTCAAGGGGAGGCCTTTCATCAGGGGGAGGATTCTCAGTCACATTGAGAAACATGGTACTGATTACCAATCCTGCTTCATTCATTCCTGCATAGGCAAGTTGGTATCCTGCGAGATTGAAAGTCACACTTCCGTACTTTGATGTCCATTCAGCATGCTCACCAGTTGTACTGGGGTCCAAGATTGTCTTGGTCACATTCCTTTTATTGATGAACAACAGACCCTCATGAATTCGATAATCAAAGTTAGCCCCAAATACGGCAAAACCATTACTATCAAGACAAAATGATGTACATGCCAGGACAGTTTGTGAGATTAACAAGAATAAAACCACAATCAACAAGAATTTGATGGGAGTTTTCATAATAATTTTTTTAGCCATTTTTTCACCTTTTATTTAACGGTAGCTACAATACCTTGTTCTGAGTACTAAAACATGAGATGAGGTTAATTGCTGTGGTGGTTTTACCTGTACTGTTTTATCCTGAGGCTGCAAATTGCTATTTTCTCATCTGTGAACATATCTTTAAAAATTTTCCATTTCTTTTTCTCTAAGTTTTTTTCTCATCCTAAGTGTGTAAGTTGGAGGATTCGCTGTTCTGAAACTTTGGAGATAGTTGCCTAGATAATCTTTAGTTATATCTGGGGGAGGAATAATAGCCGGTAATAGCCGGTAAAGTCAAAAGATGCATTGGGAAAAGAGAGACAGTCCCTTTTTTACTTTCCTGTTCTTATTGGGGTATATTTAATAACTTTGGTGCCGGGAGGGGGAGTCGAACCCCCACGGAGTAATTTCCACATGGCCCTCAACCATGCGCGTCTGCCAATTCCGCCATCCCGGCTTTAATTTTAAAAAAGTACTAAGTTGATTTTGGTAGGAGTACTTTGCTTAATATAAAGGAAACTAACCCTCTTTTGTTCAAGTTAATCAGGGTTATCTTAATTTTTTCTTATTTAATAATCCAATAATAGTAACAATTTTACTTTTTTTAATTTAGTTTTTTTTATTGTGATTTATTTATCTTAATATCATTTGAGTAAAAAGTCAAAATTTCTGTCCTTATTTACTCAAAATTCTTTTAAATTTTTATTATTTATCAAAAAGGTAAATGAATTTTCCTTTTTCATTCTTTGGAAAATCTTTCAATATCATCTTCTTCACTGATTATG
>CAZGDY010000017.1:6628-18949 GCA_964524965.1 uncultured Clostridia bacterium | reverse complement strand
GATTATGGTGAGAATATTTCCTTCTTCAATTATGTCGGTGGCTTGAGGAAGGTAATTTATTTTTTCCACCCCGTTTTCTTCTTCGGATATTTTGCGTATTTCCAGGATGCTTATTCCATATTTTTCTCTTATTTTTAAATCTCCTATTTTTTTCCCCCAGTAATTTTTAGGAGCACGCACCTGGGCTGCACTGTGTTTTTCAGTTATAGGAAAGTAATCCAAAATGTTAGAGATAATCAAACTTTGAGCAAGTTTTTTCCCTATTTCGATTTCGGGTAAGATTATTCTATCTGCTCCGATTAAAGTAAGGATTTTTTCTTGAATGTGAGATACTGAATGGGAAGCACGAGTTATAACCTTAGGAACTCCTATTTTTTTTAATAAGGCGGTGGTAAGAATAGAAGATTCAAATTCACCAATGCTCACAATAGCAGCATCTACCTTATCTACTCCCTGAGATAAGAGTGCTTCCTCGTCGGTCGAATCCATTTTTACCGCTAAAGTTGCTATTTCTTTGAATTTTTCAATTAATTCAGGATTCTTATCAATAGCGATAACTTCTGCGCCTTTTTGAGCTAAAACTTCAATTACGGTAGAACCGAAACGCCCCAGACCAATTACGGCAAATTTTCGCATTTTTCTCCTTTCATCCTATAATGATACTTTCTTCGGGGTATTCATAGCGCTTAACTGTTTTTTTCCCGGCAATGGCTAAGGCTAAGGTTAAAGGACCAACTCTTCCGGCTAACATGGTAACTATTATAATTATTTTTCCCCAATTGGTAAGCTGAGGAGTGAGTCCCCGGGAGAGTCCTACTGTTCCAAAAGCGGAAAAAACTTCAAATAAAATGTTTAAAAAAGTAGATTTTTCCGTAAAAGAAAGAAATAAAGTAGAAAAACCAATCCATCCCAGGGCAAGAGTTACTACGCATAAGACCTGGTAAATGAAAGAGCGAGGTATAGTTCTGTTGTAAATTTCCACCTGGTCTTTTCCTTTAATCATTGATTTGATTGTAAGCAACAAAGTAGCAAAAGTACTGGTTTTAATCCCGCCCCCTGTAGAACCGGGAGAGGCACCTACAAACATTAGCATTATTAGAAAAAATGATGAAAATGTAGTCAAACTACCAATGTAAATGGTATTGAATCCAGCTGTTCTTGCCGTGATCGACTGGAAATACCCGGTTAATATTTTTTCCCCGAGGGGTAAATCTTTTAAAAGGGTGTTGTTCTCCCCCACGAAGAGAAAAAGAGTGCCTAATCCAATGAGTATAAATGTAGTAAAAATTACCAGTTTACTGTGAAGCGATAGAGAGTCTTTTCTTTTTTTGATCCGGGAAATAATAACTCGTGAAAGATTGGCTATTACTATAAATCCTAATCCTCCGATGATGATTAAAGAGGTTATTACTAAATTGACCGTGAGATTTTTCTGGTAGTTCATAAAGCTATTGGAATAAATTGAAAATCCTGCATTGCAAAAAGCTGAAATAGAGTGAAAAATAGCAGAATAAGCAGCTGATAGATGGTTATTTGTTGCAGGAAGAAACTGAAAGTAAAGAAAAATAGCTCCGATAAGCTCAAAAACAAAAGTGAGGCTGATAATCGATAAAACAAGATATCCCATTTTACTCAGGTTCTCATATCTTACTATGTCTCGCAGCATTATTCTTTCTTTTACTCCAAAATTCCCGGAAAGAAGAGCAAAAAAAGAAGCAAAAATCATAAGTCCCAATCCTCCTATTTGAATAAGAATTAAGATTACAGTCTGGCCAAAGATAGAAAAATGGCTTCCAGTATCTAGCACGATGAGTCCGGTAACACAGGTTGAGGAAGTAGCAGTAAAAATAGCATTCAGTACTGAAGTTTTATTTCCGGGGACAGTGGAAAAAGGCAAAATAAGAAGGAAGGTACCAATAGCGATTAAGATTAAGAAAGTGAAAACTATATTTAAGGGCGGAGAAAGATGGAAAAAAGAAAATAGTTTATAGAAGTAAGGAATCTTAATAATTATAAATGCCACAATAAATATTTGGCAGATAAAAAGATAAGCGGTGTCTTTTGAAGAGGAAAAGATGTTGGGAAAAAGAAGCTGGGTTCTTAAAAAAAATAGTGCTATTCCCAGAAAACAAATAAGAATAAGCTCTTTTCGGTTTTCTTCCAAAAAATTTTTCTTTTGTTGGGAAAAAAGGAATCTAAAAAGGAACTGAAAGGCTAATCCAAAACTGAAAAAGTAGGTTAAAAAATGAAGAAGGTTTAAACTTTCTTCAGATAAGTTAAAACCGTACTTCACTACTAAAAGAGTTATTCCAGCTAAAATGATTCCGATAGTTAGTACTTTGGAGATTTTTTGCATTGCTACCTAACAACAGAGAAAGCTTTCTCATTTTTTTTATTATCTTACGCTATGCTTTTACGGACAACCTGTCAACCTTGCCGCCATCCTTTATCTAAGGATAATTTTTGAACAACATCCAGAGCTTTCTGGTACTCTGTCCTGGTCACTTTTCGGTTTAATTGTTTTATCTTTAGAGCTTTATAAGCTGGAAAGTATTGGTCCATAATACTTATGTAAGTTTCAGGAGAAATTTCGGTTTTTATAAAAGTCAAAACCCTTTCCGTTTTAGCGATATTATTAGGAAGAATTAAATGTCTTATCAGAAGACCTTTTTGAGCTATGTTATCAGGAGAAATCTGTAGTTCTCCTACTTGACGATGCATTTCCTTGATCGCCTCTTTTGCTACTTTAAAATAATCAGGCGCATTGGAGTATTTTTCAGCTTCCCTTCTTCCTCCATACTTAATATCCGGCATATATATATCTACTACCCCATCCAGAAATTTTAAAGTTTTAGTTGCCTCATATCCTCCACAGTTATATACCAGGGGGATTTTGAGTCCATTAGCGATGGCTTGATTGAGAGCGGCCAATATCTGAGGAACGAAGTGAGTAGGGGTAACAAAATTTATATTGTGACAACCCTTTTTTTGTAAAATTAGCATCATTTTAGCTAATTGGTGAACTGATATTTTTTTTCCATGACCTAATTGGGAAATAGGATAGTTTTGGCAAAATACACACCTTAAATTGCAATGAGTAAAAAATATAGTTCCTGATCCGGCCCATCCAGAAATAGGAGGTTCTTCTCCCCGGTGGCAATAAAAACTTGAAATTTCTGGTTCAAATCCGGCCTGGCAGTACCCTTTTTCCCCTTTGAGTCGATTTACTCCGCATTGACGGGGACAAATTTGGCAATTTTGCATAAGGTGATAAATTTCATCTATTCGTTTTTTTAGCTCGCCTTTTTTGTGCAGTTTTATATAGCGGGGGTAGTTAGTAGTTTTCATAAGTAGAAGTTAATTATAATAAATTACCGAATTTTGGCAATTACACCGATTATTTTTTACGTTTTTTTAATTAAAATGCTGTTTTTATGGGAAAAAAATTAATAATTTGTAAACAAAAAAGTAAGAATCACAGTAAATTCAACGAGATATTATCAGAGTAAATACTTGCTGGCAATAGCTTTTACTAATTTATACTTACCCTTTTCATATTGACAAAAAATAGCATGTTTGTACTGTGGTGGTAAATGGTGTTAAGTGGAGAAAAGTGGAGGAAGAGAAAAATGTTCATTGGTGAGCACCATCATACACTGGATGAGAAAAATAGGCTAATCGTTCCTTCTTCTTTTAGACAAATGCTTAATGAAGGAGAAAATGGTTGCATTATTACCAGGGGTCTTGACGGAGCTCTTTTTCTTTATTCTTTTTCGGAGTGGCAAAATCTTGGTAATAGACTAAAGGATCTTTCCACTAATCGATCTGAGCATCGCGCTTTTCTTAGAATTTTCTTTTCTGGAGCACGTCTTGCACAACCTGATAGTCAAGGAAGAATAACTATTTCTCAATCACTAAAAGAGTTTGCCGGTATAAAGAATAAAATTGTGATAATAGGTGCTTTTAATAAAATTGAAATTTGGGATGAAGAAAAATGGAAAAACTATTATCAACAGAAAAAAGACAACTACGAACAAATTGCAGAAAGAATTATGGATCTGGAAATATAAACTCTTTTGTTCACCTCCCGGTAATGGTAAAAGAAGTTTTAGATTATTTAACTCCTCAAAAGGGAGGAGTTTATGTTGATTGTACCCTGGGAACAGGTGGTCACAGTTTAGCTATTTTAGAAAAAATGAAAGGCAGCATAAAACTCATTGGTGTAGATTGGGATGAGAAAGCTATTAAAATATCAAAAGAGCGTTTGAGAAAATATCAAGATAAAATTAGCTTGATAAGGGCAAATTTTGCCGAGATAAAAAAAATACTAAAAAAACAAGGTATCCAAAAGGTAAACGGCTTTCTTTACGATTTAGGTTTATCTTCTCTTCAACTAAGCGATTTTTCCAGGGGATTTAGCTTCTTAGAGGATGCTTTTTTAGATATGCGCATGGATAAAAGAAAAAAAGTAACAGCAGCTCATCTTGTTAACACATTAAATCAAGATGAGTTGGAAGATATTTTGTTGAATTTAGGGCAAGAAAGTTGGGCAAAGCGCATGGCAAAATTTATAATTGATGAAAGGAAAGCCTCTTCCTTGTCCACTACAAAACAACTGGTAGATATCCTGAAAAAAGCAGTTCCGGCAAAATTTAGAAGAGGCAACAGAATTCACTTTGCTACCAAAGCTTTTCAAGCTTTGCGAATTGCGGTGAATCAGGAATTAGTAAATTTAGAAAAAAGTCTTTCCACAACTCTTGATTTACTTTATCCAGGAGGCAAAATATGTGTGATTAGTTATCACTCGCTTGAGGATAGAATAGTTAAAAATAAATTTAAAAAGGTGGGGGGGGAAGAGTTAACCATACTCACTAAAAAAGTGATAAGACCTTCTTTTGAAGAGACTAAAGCTAACCCTAGATCCCGTTCGGCTAAATTAAGAGCAGCGGAGAAGCTCTGAAATGTTTACAAAATGGGTAATTCTTTTTATAGGTTTCGTTTTATGTCTTGTGGCTCTGGAGATTTATCGAAACATAACCCTAATGGATAGAGGATATTCTCTTCAAAAACTCCGGGCGAAAAAAAAACTTCTAATAGAGGAAAATGGCTATCTTCAAGAAAAACTCTCTTTCCATCTTTCCCTGAGTAGATTGCAAGATTACGCAGGGAAAGAGCTGGAATTAGTTACTCCCGAAAAAGTAAGATTTGTAAAAGAAGATTTCTCTCCCCCAAAGAGAAGCTTTTCCCCTCCACCGTTTAGTATTGAAACCAGCTTAAAAAATTGGACTTTTCAAATTGTAAAGTTTTTTAGAAGATGGTTTGACATTCTCTCATGAAAACAAAAAATAACAAAAAAATTCGGATTTATCTTCCCTTTATCCTTATTTTTTTGGGATTTGGAATTGTTGGGCTTCGTCTTTTTCAAGTTCAGGTGATCGAACACGAAAAGTACAAAAATATTGCTCAGAAAGAACAAGTGAGAGTGATTACTACTTCTCCTGAGAGAGGAGTAATTTACGATCGAAACTTAAAGCCTCTGGCTTTAAACATCACTTCTTTTTCACTCTATGCCTCGCCAGAAAGAATTTCTGACCCGGAAAGTGCCCTAAAAAACCTAACTCCTATTTTAGGAGAAGAGAATAAAGAAGCTATTTTAGCCAAATTGCAAAAAAACAACGCTTTTGTCTGGATAGCGCGAAAAAGATCAATAGAGGATAAAGAAAGGATAGAAAAATTAAATTTGAAGGGTTTTAATTTTATAGAAGAGAAAAAAAGATTTTATCCTGAAATAGAGTTGATGAGTCATGCGCTTGGGTATACAGGAGTTGATAGTCAAGGATTATCAGGAATAGAGTATCTTTATGATAGCAAACTCAAAGGAGAAAAAGGAAAAACTTTATTAAAACGAGATGCTCTTGGTTATCTTATTCCCTTCACTAAAGATATTTTAGAAGAAGGAGTTTCTGGGCAAAATATGTTTTTAACTATCGATTCCAAAATTCAGTCGATCGTGGAACAGGAAATTTTTAATTGTGCTCAGGAAACTGGAGCAAAATCTGTAGAAGCGATTTTTATGGATCCTTATACCGGAGAAATTATCGCTTTAGCAAATGAACCTGGGTACGAATCTAACCATTGGTGGGATTATTCCTCTTATCAACGGAAAAATCGCGCAGTCCAATTTATCTACGAACCAGGTTCTACTTTTAAAGTATTCACCAGTGCAGTTTTATTGGAGGAAGGTCTTATTTATCCAGAGGATAAGATCTATTGTGATGCTTCTTTAAAATTTGGCACTCACACAATAACTGATTGGAAAAAATTTAATCGAGAAATGAATTTTACCGAAGTTCTTTGCAACTCTTCCAATATTGGAGTTATCAAAGCAGCTCAGCGAATGAATAAGGCCATATTTCATGACTATATTGTTAAATTTGGTTTTGGTGGAAAAACTGGTATTGATCTTCCGGGAGAAGCAAAGGGTTTAGTTAAACCCGCTAAAAAGTGGTATCCTATTGATTTTCCCTGTATTTCCATAGGGCAGGGGATAGGAGTAACCCCTCTCCAAATGGTAACAGCTTTATCAGCAATTGTAAATGGAGGGAATTTATTACGTCCTTTCATTGTAAAAAGTATTGGTAATTCTGAAAAAGAGGTAATTTGGGAGAAAGAACCTTATTTAGTAAGAAGGGTTATATCGGAGGATACATCAAGAAATTTAAGAGAGATTTTAGCTCAAGTAGTTCAACAGGGAACCGGAAAAAATTCTCAAGTAAAAGGTTATGTTGTCGGAGGTAAAACAGGAACTGCCCAAGTCCCTTCCTCGAATGGTAGAGGTTATATTCAGGGAAAGTACATTGCCTCCTTTATGGGTTTTTCCCCCGTAGGCAATCCTAAAATAGTGGGGATTGTAGTGGTAAAGGAGCCTACGGGGGGATATTGGGGATCAGAAATTGCCGCTCCTGTATTTGGGAGAATACTTACGCGTATCTTGCCCCTTGTTGGTGCTTTGCCGGAACAAGAGCTGTGGGTAAGAAAAGCAGGTGTGGGAAGTGAAAAGTGAGCAAAAAGTGAGCGATAAAATCTTCCCTATCAGAAAAATGAAATTGAGAGATATTGTTTCTAAAATAGATACAGAAAATGTTAGCGGGAATCTTGATCGGGAAATTCAAGATATTTGCTATGATTCTCGTAAAGCTAAAAAAAACTCGCTTTTTGTGGCTATGCCTGGGTTTAAAGTAGACGGGCATTATTTTATTGATAAAGCTTTTTCTAAGGGAGCCGTTGCCTTTGTGACCGAAAAAAAAGTTAATTGTCCTTCTGAAACTACTTCAATTAGGGTTTGCTCCTCGAGGAAAGCTTTAGCTCAAATCAGTAATATTTTTTATGATTATCCCTCTAAAAAAATAAAGCTAATAGGTGTAACGGGGACTAACGGGAAAACAACAGTGACTTATTTTTTGCAATCCATTTTCCAACAAGCTAAAGTAAAGGTAGGTAGACTTTCCACAATTAATTATGATCTTGGAGGAAAAATTGTCGCTGCTTTAACTACTACGCCGGAATCCTTAGAGTTACAAAAATTATTAAACGAAATGTTGGTAAAAGGGGCTAAATACGCGTTTATGGAAGTTTCTTCTCATTCGCTTGTTTTACATCGAGTAGAAGGAATAGAGTTTAGCTGGGCTGTTTTTACCAATCTTTCTCCTGAACACCTGGATTTTCATAAGGACATGGAAGATTATTTAAAAGCAAAGTTAATTCTTTTTGAAATGATGTTGCCTGATAAAAAAGCATTGATTAATATAGATGATCTGAGAAGCAAGACAGTTATGAAGAAAGCTTCTTGTCCAGTAATAACCTATGGAATAGACAGGGAAGCTGATTATCGTGGCTCTAATTTAAAGATAAATGAGAAAAAAACTTCTTTTCAGGTTAAGATAAATGGCAAAAAAGAAGAATTTGAAATTTACCTGTCAGGATTGCATAATGTTTATAATGCTCTTGCAGCCTTAGGAATAGCAGCAGAAGAAGGAATTTGTATTAATATTATTCGGGAAGGTTTAAGAAGCATTCGAAAAATACCAGGTAGGTTGGAATTTATTGAGAACAAAGCTAACTTAAATATTTATGTTGATTATGCTCATACTCCATCCTCTCTCGAGAAAGTACTAAGCAGCTTAAGAAGATTTACTACCGGTAAACTCATAGTAGTTTTTGGCTGTGGGGGAGACAGAGATCCTTACAAAAGGCCTTTAATGGGCAAGATAGCTTTTAAGATGGCTGATTTTGCGGTAATTACTTCTGATAATCCCAGGGGTGAGGATCCGGAAAATATTGTGGGGGACATTGAAAAAGGAATGTTAAAAGAAGGAGCAAAAAAAGATAAAGATTATATTATTTTTGTTAGCAGGAAAAAGGCTCTTAAATTCGCTTTAAATAAGCTAAGAGATAATGATACTTTATTAATTGCCGGCAAAGGACATGAGAGAGTTCAAATTTTTAAAGATAAAGTGCTGTCTTTTGACGATAGAGAAGTTATTTGTGAGTTGTTAAGAGAGGCTGATTTATTATAATATTAATAATTTCATTTTTTATTAAAATTAAACATTATTTGTTAGTTTTAAAATAAGGATAAAGGCAATGAAAAATTATTTTTCTTTAGAACAGGTACTTAAGATCACCTGGGGGAGGTTGATTAATCTTTCTGAGGATAGGAAAATTTTTATTGCTCCCTCACAAATTTGTACAGATACCAGGAGTTTAAAAAAGGGGGATTTTTTTTTAGCTCTTAAAGGGGAAAAACATGATGGTAATGATTTTCTTCTTGAAGCCCATAAAAAAGAAGTCCGAGGAGCAATGACTAATGATCCTATTTTACCTCTCTCTAACAATTTCTTTCTTGTACAGGTAAGGGATACATTAAGAGCTCTTCAAGAACTTGCTAAATTTTACAGAAATAAATTATCTATACCTATAGTTGCTGTTACCGGAAGCAATGGGAAGACAACAGTAAAAGAACTAATTGCTCATATTCTTTCTAATCGTTATTTAGTCAGTAAATCTCAGGGAAATTTTAACAATCAAATAGGTTTGCCTTTATCTATTTTGAAGATTACTTCTGAACACCAGGCAGCAGTTTTGGAACTGGGAATGAACCAAAGGGGAGAAATTAAAACATTGTCCAGAATATCTCAACCTGATATTGGAGTAATTACTAACGTTTATTCTACCCATTTAGGCCCATTGGGAACTATTGCTAAAATTGCCCAGGAGAAAGCAGAAATAATTCCTTTTTTAAATAAAGATGAGAAAAATTTTTTAATTTTAAATGAGGATGACTCCTGGACTCCTTTCTTTCGAAAAAAAACTACTTGCAAAATAGTTACATTTGCTGTACAAAAAAATGCTGATTTCAGGGCGAAAAATATAAAAGATGAAGGAGATAAAGTAGAATTTGACATGTCTTCTCCTAGCGGGGAAAATGTGAGAATTAAATTACCTTTACCGGGGTTATTTAATGTTTATAATGTCCTGGCTGCCTCAGCAGTTTGCTCTACTTTTGGTTTCTCTTTGTCTGAGATAAAAAAAGCAATTGGGACTTTTTCTGTGCCCCCTCTGCGCTATCAAATTGAGAAGTGGGGAAAATATAATATTCTTAACGATTGTTATAATGCTAATCCAGAGTCGATGAAATCAATACTGAGTGCTTTTAAAAAAATAAAGGGGGGAAGAAAAATAGCTATTCTGGGAGATATGCTGGAGCTTGGTGAACATTCTGCACTTTTGCATAAATCTGTGGGAGAGTTTGCCGCCTCTTGTGATATAGATACTCTTTTAGCCTATGGTAATTTTGCGGCCCAAACAGTAATTGGAGCAAAAAAAGGAGGAATAAAAAACTCTTTTTACTTTGATGATAAAGGCAAGCTTGTCAGCAAACTTTTAGCTCATGTAAATTGTGGAGATTGGCTATTAGTTAAGGGCTCAAGGGGAACCAGGATGGAAGAAGTTATCAGCATGCTTAAAAGCCGTCTATCGTAATGATTCTTTATTTTATACCCATATCTCTGGTTTACCGGAGTGTGATCGCTTTTTTTCTTACTTTTTTATTTTTTCTCCTGACGGGCAAAAGAATTATAAGATGGCTCGAAAAAAAGGAGATGGTTGATTATTTTCGTTTAAATTCTCCCTTAAGACATAAATCCAAAAAGGGTACCCCGAGCGGAGGGGGGATATTTATTTTACTTTTCTTAGGGGTAATTTTTTTTCTACTGGGAGATATTTCCAATCATTATATTTATCTTGTCTTTTTTGTTACTTTTTGCTTAGGATTTATCGGTTTTACAGATGATATAGCTAAAAAGCTCAGGAAAAATTCCCGTGGCCTATCCACCAGATTTAAGTTAGTTCTTCAAACAACTGTAGCAATTGTGGCTGCTTTATTAATTTATTATTTCTATGGAGAAATTAACACCTGCCTAATAATTCCTTTTACTCATTTTAAAATGGATCTTGGATTTTCTTATTTTATCTTAATTACTTTTATGATTTTAAGTTCTTCTAATGCCGTTAATGTGACGGATGGACTTGATGGATTAGCTGCAGGATGTGCAATTGCTCCAGCGGCTATTCTTGTTGCAATTTCTCTTGTTCAAAGTAATGTCAATTTGTCTTCTTTTTTCAATAGACCTTATCTGCCCGGATCAGGGGAATTGATATTTTTTTGGTGTGCTTTTTCGGGAGCTCTGTTAGGATTTTTAAAATACAACAGGTTTCCAGCTAAAATGTTTATGGGTGGAGTAGGGTCTGAGGCTTTAGGGGGAGCTCTTGGGATAAGTGCTATCCTTTTAAAAGCAGAATTGTTATTTTTATTTATAGGAGGAATTTTCGTGATTGAGATTTTATCAGTTGGAATTCAGGTTACTTCTTACCGCCTAACAGGTAAAAGAGTTTTTAAAATGACTCCTCTTCATCACCATTTTGAGCTAAGCGGCTTAAAAGAAACAAGGATTGTAACCAGTTTTTGGGTTATTTCTGCTCTTTTTTCTGTCATTGCTTTTTTAAGCATTATTTATTCTTCAGTTTTTTAAAAGAGGAAATTTCTCATGCGTGATCAATCAGTCTTAGTCTTAGGTTTGGGGAAAAGTGGCAAAGAGGCTGCTCTTCTTTTAAAGAAAAAAGGGGCAAAAGTACAAGTTGCTGAACTTGAGGAAAATTCTTCAACCTTAAGAAGAAAAAAACAACTGGAAAATTATGGTGTGCAGGTAGTTTTTGGTGTACATGGTGATAGTTTGTTGAATAAAAAAGATTTGATTGTTACCTCTCCCGGATTATCTAATCAACTGTCGATCATCAAAAAAGCACAGTCTCTCAATATTCCGGTAATAAGTGAACTAGAATTTGCCAGTCGTTTTATACCGCGAAAAGATATCATAGCTATTACTGGTACCAATGGTAAAACTACTACTACTTTTTTAACTTATCAAATACTCAAAAGAGGTGGATTGAAAGTTAAAATTGGTGGTAATATCGGGATTCCACTTTCCCGAGTAGTGAGAACTTCCCTTATTCGAACAAACTTTTCTTATAAAGCAATAACGGAAGTGAGTAGTTTTCAATTAGAGCTGACCAATACTTTTTCTCCTCATATTTATTGTATCCTTAACATTTGTCTTGACCATCTGGATCGGCATTCTTCTTTTTTAGAATATCAAAAAGCTAAAGCAATTCCTCTTTTTAGAATGAGACAAAATGATTTTGTATTTTTAAATTATGATCAGCACCTGGTTAGATCTTTGAGTGAGGTTACTAAAGCCAAATCGATTTTTTTTAGCCAGAGACAAAAATTGAAAGAAGGTATATTTATTGACAGGAACAGTATTGTGGCTAATTTAGGAGGACAAAAGATTAATATCTCTTTAGTTAATTTGCCAATTCACAGATTTCACAGTTGGGAAAACGTGCTTTGTGCTATCGGCATTGCTTTGCTTCAAGGAGTAAATACTGAGCTAATAAGAGATTCTCTGATAAAATACAAACCCTTGCCTCATCGCCAACAATTGGTCGGAAAAATAGCTGGCGTGACCTTTATTGATGATTCCAAGGCTACTAATCAAGCGGCTGTAAAAAATTTAATAAACTCTCTTACCAGCTTTGCAATTTTGATAATGGGGGGTAGGGACAAAGGGGGTAGTTTTTCTGAACTTAAAGAATATTTTCCTAAAAAGGTAAAAAGTTTAGTGTTGATCGGTGAGGCTAAGAAAAGAATTAAAAAAGAACTTAAAGGAGCTGTTCCTATCGAGGAGTGTCATAATTTAAAAA
>CAZGDY010000017.1:0-6618 GCA_964524965.1 uncultured Clostridia bacterium | reverse complement strand
GGCGATTAAAGTAGCTTTTTCTCTAAGCAAAAAGGGTGAGTTAATCGTTCTTTGCCCAGGATGTTCTAGTTTTGACCAGTTTACAAGTTATAGGCACAGAGGGAGAATGTTTAAAAAAGAAGTAGAAAAATTAAGAGAAGAAATTGAAGGAAAAAACTCAATTTGATTATTCTTTATTTATAGTTACTCTTTTATTAAGTAGCGTAGGTATATTAGCTATTTTCAGCGCTAGTGCTCCCTATGGATATATGGGAAAAGGGGCTATCCATCACTGGACTGTAAATCAGTTGAAATGGCTTGTTCTGGGAATTATTTCTTTATTTTTAGTTAGTAAAATAAATTATCACTTTTATCAAAAACTAGATAGAGTTATCGTTTTTTTTATTATTCTTTCTCTTATTTTAGTTTTTGTTCCCGGGCTGGGAAGAGAAATAAGAGGAGTACATCGCTGGATAACCTTTAGTTCCCTCCAGATTCAGCCAAGTGAGCTGGCTAAATTAGGTGTAGTTATATACCTTTCCTGTTCTTTAATAAGGAAAAAAGATAAAATAGATAGTTTTATGGGAGGTTTTCTGCCTTATTTTATAATCCTGTGTCTTATTTGTGCTTTGGTAATGATTGAACCTGATCTTGGATCTGCTTTAATTATTATTGCCATAGGTTTTGTAGTCCTTTATGCCGGAAGAGCTAAAATCACTCACATGCTTTATGTTACTTTATTGGCGATTATACCTCTTTATTTTTCTATTTTTGAAATTGGCTATCGCAAAAGCAGAGTGGTTGCTTTTTTAAATCCAGGAAGTGATCCTTTGGGAAGTGGATTTCAACCACTTCATCTCAAAATTTCTCTTGGTTCAGGAGGTCTTTTTGGTCTTGGGCCAGGCCAAGGAACGCAAAAACTTTTTTATTTGCCAACTCCTTTCACAGATTCTATATTTGCAGTAATAGGTGAGGAGTTCGGGTTTGTGGGGACTATTTTTATCATCATTATGTTTACTATGCTTGCTCTAAGAGGAATAAAAATAGCCAAAGAAGCAAAAGATGATTTAGGAAAACTTTTAGCGGTTGGGCTAACATTTTTAATAGTTGTTCAGGCTTTAATAAATATGGGAGTTGCTACTGTGATTTTACCTACGACAGGTTCTGCTCTTCCTTTTATCAGTTATGGAGGATCTTCCCTTTTGACCTCCCTTATTGCCGTAGGTATACTTTTAAACATATCCAGGCAGCAAAATGGGGATGGTTTATCTAAGAAAACCAGACATAATGCTCGAGGCTAAAGTAAAAAATATAAAGAAAAAAGATACTGAAGTGCTTAAATTTATTCCATTTTAAATAAAAGATAAATCCCGACAACAAGGAATAAGCCACTGGGTATCCAGGCTGACAGAAAAGGATTGATGGCTCCGGTTTTTCCCATGCTCTTCAAAAGAGCTATTAGTTCATAATACCCCAGGCTCATAACAAGTCCTACACCGAGAGAAGCTCCCCGTCCTCTTTTCAATATAATTCCCAAAGGTATGGTTACTAATATTAAAATAAAATTTGCAAAGGGAGAAGAAATTTTAAATTGAAACTCTGTTTCCAGGTCCTGAGTGTCAAAACCACTTTTGTCGTATTCCTTGATATATCGGGTTAATTCTGACAAACTCATTTTATCAGGGGGAAAATGGGAGCGGATGAAATAACGAGGTTCTTTAGCGATAGGGAGAATTTTTTCAGTAAATACTCTTTCCTCAGGTTCCTGATTTAAAATATAATCCCTTCCCTGAAGTAAGAGCCAATTTTCTTTTTTCCATATACTTTTTTTGGCAGATGTAAGAATAGGGGGAGAAGATTTTTTATAAATTAACACATCTTCCATTAAACCTTCTTCAATATTTAAAGAACGGATGTAAAGTACATAATCGGGAGGAACAGCGACAAAGATATTTTTCTGTATTTTAGTCTCTGGCGTTGTCACAAAATTGGTTTCTTTGATTTTATGAGAAATCTTATTTACCTCATATACCAGGGTATTATCAATGAATAAAATGGAAAATCCTATTACCAATCCTGCTGTAAACAAAGGCAAAGTAGCTCTTTTTAAAGATGTACCGCTTATTTGCATAGCTTGAAGCTGGTTGGTGGAACTAAAATGAGAGATTGTAAATAAGGTAGAAATTATTACCGAGAGAGGGCTCAAGATTACAATAAGGTAGGGGATCTGGAGAAGATAATAAATGAGCATTTGAAGAACACTTGCCTCTTTTTTTAAATTACCTATGGAAATGAAAAAATCAGTTAAAACAAATATAACTACAAAAAAAAGGACAAAAAGAAAATAGTATTTTAAGAATTCTTTAGTGATATATTTATCTAAAGTTCTCATATTTTTACCTTTTTACCATTCTCACATTCAACCAAATTCCTGCAATAAGGAGGATAAAGTTGGGAAACCAAGCTCCCAGAAAAGGAGATAACAATTGTGCTTGAGCCAGAAAATTGCCGGTAAGGAAAAATACATAGTAAACAATTACTGCGATGAGACTTATTCCCAGGCTGATCGATTTTTCTCCTCGTCGTACTCTTATCCCGATAGGGACACCAAAGGCGCCCAGGATAATGGTGGCAAGAGGAATTGCTATTCTTCCCTGAAAGTTAATTTCCATCCTTCTTCTGATATCTTCTGGTAAGTTTTCCTCTTTTAATTTTTGTCTTATCTCGGTGAAGGTCATATCCCAGCTGTCTCTTTTTAAAATACGGCCAATTTCGGTCTCAGGGAGTGGATAAATGATTTGTTGCTCAAATTCCCCATACTGAGATAATTTATAATCTTCAGTAAATCTGTAAATTTTCACCCCCCTAAGGAAAACTTTTTCCTTTATTATTTTTCCTTCTTTGATTTTGCAGAGTAGAAAATTCGTACATTATTAATTCTCGCATTATTTCTTCTTTCTTGTCAAACTGAAAGGTGTAAATTTTTTTACCATCGATGTCAATAATAGTTTTTTCTTTGAGCTGTAGCGTAGGATGATGCAAAAGAATTTCCTGATAGACTTGTTTTTTTTTCTGATTGGACCAGGGAGTAAGAAAAGCAGAAAATAAAAGAGAAATAATAGTTAAAAAAATTGCGAAAAAAAATATAGGAGATTCTACCCAAAGAAGGTTTATTCCAGAACTTCTGAAGGCGGTTATTTCCCCGTCAGCACTCAAATGGCTGAAATTTAGTACAATGGAGAAAAGAAGGGATATTGGTATAATTATGTTGAAAGAAGAAGGGAGAGAAAAAATTATTAATTCCAATACCTTTAAAACAGGAGCATTTTCCGTAAATATAAGCTGGGTAAGATCAAAAACAACTCCGACAAATAAAATAAAGTTAAAAAAGAGAAAACCAAATATAAAAGGCCATAATGTTTGTTTTAATATGTAGCGAGGAATAATTTTCATTGGCAATCAATAAGCCCTACTAATTTTAGTTTCTGGGTAATAAAATTGGAGAATTTCCTCTGTTGTATAACCCATTCTTCCCATTTTTTCAGCTCCCCATTGAGACATGCCTACCCCATGTCCCCACCCCCGGCCTTGAAATATAAATTCATCTTTTTCTTTTTTTATTTTAAAAAGAGTGCTGCGTAAAATATTAAATCCGATGATTTCGCGTAACTTTTCTCCGGAAAGAGATTGTGAGGCATCATTTGATACAATGAGTATTAATTTAGCTCGACCAGATGGATCTTCTTTTATTATATTAAGTGCTTTGATTTGTTTTAACTGAAAATTAGCCGTTTGAAGCATTTTTTCCAGCTTATTCCTGGATATTCTTACTGTCCATTCTTGATAGGGTGAGTTATCGGAAAAAGAATCTTTATGAGCTCTAAGATAGGGATAATCCTGTCCCCAAACCTGTTCACTACTTGTTATTTCTCCTCCGCTGCAGGCATGGAAGAGAGCATTTATGGGTTCTTCCTGATAAGTGAGAATTTCTCCTTTGGTTAAATCTACGGCAATTCTACATCGAGGGTCATCTGATTCAATTCCATCATATGCTTGATGTTGGGAAAGATCAGTAATAGGTAAGGCTTCTTCCCATAATTTTCTAAAGGCATAAGTTCTAGCTGCGATAGCCTGGGCGCATAAAGTAGATAAGTCCCATTTGGGAGATATTTCTGATTTTATTACACCGTAAAGATATTTCTCTAAGGAAAGTATATTAATTATTTCAAGGTTACTTTCATTTTTTTTTACAATAATATGTCCTCGGTATTGTTTTTCATTAATCTGGCAAAAAGAATTACCCACTGGCTCGATTTTTACCTGTTCTTCCCAAATTTCCTCATTTAGATTTATTCCCGAAGGAGCTACTTTTATTAAAAGAGGTTGGGAAAATAATTGAGTATGTTTTTTGTCAGTTATTCGATAAAAACTTGTTGCTGTCAAAACAAACTCTTTTCCCTGAGCTATTTTGACATTTATATCTGGGATAGGAATGTAGGCAAAAGCTGCTTTGGGAATAAATATATTTTCTCCCCAGGGATTAAGTTGAGTGAGAAATAGCAAAAATATTAAACAGAAACTCCATTTTTTTATTGATAAACCTCCGATGGATTAAATATTTTTCTTTCTATTATCTTTAGTTTTCCTTCAAGTGTCATTTTTCTAAAAAAGCAAGATTTGTAGCCCTTATGACAGGCACCTTTAATTTGTTTTACTTTAATTAAAAGAGCATCCCCATCGCAATCCAGATAGATTCCTTGGAGAAATAGATAGTGACCGGAGGTTTCCCCTTTTAGCCATAATTTTTTTCTTGACCTGCTCCAAAAATGAACTTTATTTGTAGAAATTGTTTTTTCAATAGCTTCTTTATTCATCCATCCCAGCATTAAAACTTTTTTAGTTTTTTCATCTTGTGCTATAGCAGTAATTAATCCTTGAGAATTAAATTTTATTTCTTCGAGTAGTTTCATTTTCAACCTTTATCGGCAATTTTTAAGGCTTCTTCTAATTTTACAGTTTTAGCATAAAGAGCTTTTCCCACAATCACTCCCTTAATTCTTTCATTTTTTAGTTGCTTGATTCTTTTAATATCTTCGATAGAAGAAATACCTCCAGCTATAATTAAATTACAGTCAACATTTTTTATGAATTTTTGAATAAACTCAATATTTATACCCTGCAGAGTACCATCTCTTGTTATATCAGTTAAAATTATAGTTTTAATTCCGTCTCTGGTCAAATTTTCCCCAAGCTTTTGGATATCAATGGAAGCTTTTACTTCCCAGCCTTTTACTGCTACTTTATTATTTTTGCAATCAATGGAAGCTATTATTTTTTCACCAAATTTGTTTACAGCATCTCTCACGAAATTTTCAGATAAAGCTTTTGTGCCAATAATGACAAAGTCTATATTTTTTTGAATAACCTCTTCCATCGTTTTTAAGTTTCTTATTCCTCCCCCGTATTGGATGGATGCAGAAAGAGAGGTTTTTATGTTTTTTACCAGAGATAAATGTTTAGGAACTCCGGCAAAAGCTCCATCCAGATCGACGATATGCAGTCGCTTAGCTCCCATTTTTACCCAGAGTTTGGCTACTTGGAAGGGATCTTCAGCGTAAATAGTTTCTTTACTTTTTATTCCTTGCCAAAGACGAACGCATCTTCCTTCTTTTAAATCAATAGCGGGAATAATTAACAAATTAGTATCCTCTTATTTAGTTTTGTTAAAGTTATTCTTACCTAACTAACTTATTTAATTCATCCTTAAAAGAAATGGGGATAGATAAGACATCTTTCTCTCTTATTATACTTATTCCTTCGTTTTCTCCAACTACCTTTCCTATTTTTTGGCATTTTATTTTTGCTTTCTTATAAAGGGATAATAGTTTTTCAGCTTCTTTTTGAGAAATAATAACAAGCAGGGCACCTGATGCCAGAAGAGATAAAGGATCGAGTTTGTATTTGTGGCAGATCAGTTTTGTTTCTTCAAAGATGGGTATTGCTTTTTCTTTTATCTGGATTCCCACTTTTGAAGCAGTGGCTATTTCCCACACTCCGGCCATTAAGCCTCCTTCCGTAGGATCATGCATGCAGTGGACATCTACATTGGTAGAGGCAATAGTAGCTTCTTTAACTACACTTATTCCGGGATCTTTTAAAAAATTCTTTACTTTTTCTAAAGTGGGAAAAAAAATTTCTTTTTTTAACTCTTTTTCTTTTTCCCGATAAATTATATGTGTTCCCTCTATAGCTAATCCTTTGGTTAGAAGAACAAGGTCTCCTGGTTTTGCATTAGAATTATTGATGATTTTTTTTTCTTGAATTTTGCCGATCATACATCCTATTGCTATTGGTTTTGTGACAGATGAGGTTACCTCGGTATGACCTCCCACAAGGTAGATTCCTAACTCCTGGCAGCTCTGGGATAGTTCCTGAAAAAATTGCTGAAGAAAACTTTGTTTTTTTTGGGGAGGAAGAAGTAAATTTATTAAAAACCAGCGAGGAATTGCTCCCGTGCAGGCAATGTCATTGGCGTTAATGTTTACTGCATGCCACCCTAAATTTCTGGAAGTTAAAGTTATGGGATCGGTTTTAACTGCAACTAAATTGTCACCAGGATCAATTACTGCAGCATCTTTT
>CAZGDY010000016.1:13400-21015 GCA_964524965.1 uncultured Clostridia bacterium | reverse complement strand
ATAAAATAACTCTTTCACAATAAAATCACAGCTTTATCACTATGTTTATCCACAGACAAGTTTATTGACATCTTATCATTGTAAAAGTAGAATCTAAAAATAATTGAGGGGAAAAATTATTAATAATTATCTATACTCTGGCAAATATTTTTTGCTGGAAAAAATTTTACAGTTTTAATAAACTAAAGGGCAATAAAATATGTACACTATAAAGGCTACTTTAGAAAAAATCGTTTACTATAACCAGGAAAATAATTACCTGGTTGCAAGATGCTCCTTATTTGAGAAAGAGGATAGTCTTTTCACCATAGTGGGTAATGTTACTCATCCCACCCCGGGAATAATCTTACACATTGAAGGTGAGTGGTCAATCCACCCTAAGTATGGAAAACAATTTAAACTCCACAATTATACCAAAGTCCAGCCTACTACCGAAAAAGGTATAGAAAGATACCTGGGAAGTGGAATAATAGAAAAAATTGGCCCCGGCTTAGCTCAAAGAATAGTTAAGCAATTTGGCCAAAATAGTTTAAAAATAATCGAGGATAATCCAGATAGATTAGAAGAAATAGAGGGGATAGGTGTTAAAAGAAAAAAAAATATTCTTTCTGCCTGGGATAAACAAAAAAAAACAAAACAGGTCATGCTTTACCTTTATTCTCTAAGAATAGGCCCAGCAACTGTTAATAAAATATACAGCACCTATAAAGATGAAGCACCTCAAAAAATTCGGGAAAACCCTTATTGTTTAGCCAGGGACATTTTTGGAATAGGTTTTAAAAAAGCAGACTCCGTAGCTGAAGACGTAGGAATAGAAAATGACTCTCCCTTAAGAATAAAAGCAGGGGTTAACTACACCCTAGTTAAAAGCACAGAACAAGGTCATATCTTCCTTCCCCGTGAAGAAATTAAAGAAAAAGCAGCTATGCTTCTTCAAGTTGATAAAAGTTTGGTAGAAAAAACTATTTTTGAATTAAACCAAAAGCAAGACTTAATTGTCGAAAATGACTCTGTTTATCATCCCTATTTGTATTCAGCTGAAGTAGAGGTTGCCAGTGGATTAAATAAAATGGTTAAAAATAAAAGAAAAACTCTACCTCTTGGATGGGAAAATATGATAGATTTATTGGAGAAAAAACAAAAAATTACACTTTCCCCAGGACAAAAAGAAGCAATTAAGACGGCTATTTGTGAAAAATTAATGGTGCTCACCGGAGGACCAGGAACCGGAAAAACCACCACACTTAAATCAATTGTTCTGCTTTTTGAAGAATTTCATCTTAAAGTACTTTTGGCAGCTCCTACAGGAAGAGCAGCTAAAAGATTATCTCAGGCTACTAATAAAAGATCCAGCACTATTCATCGCCTCCTTGGATTCACTCCCGGCAAGGGGTTTGTCAAAAACCAAAAAAATAAGTTAAGAACCGACGTTTTAATAGTGGATGAAGTGTCTATGATGGATATCATGTTGATGGATGCCCTACTTAAAGCACTTCCCTCATCTTGCAGACTTATTCTGGTAGGAGATGCCGACCAACTTCCTGCCGTGGGGCCAGGAAACCTGTTGCAAGACATCATTCGATCTAAAGTAATGAGTGTGGTTAAACTAAAAGAGATTTTCCGCCAGGCTAAAAAGAGCCTTATAGTGGTAAATGCTCATCGTATTAACAAAGGCCAATTCCCTTATCTTGCTTCTCCCCGACAAAATTTAGAGCATCCTGAAGAAAAAGACTTTTATTTCTTACAAGGATCTGATACAGCTAACACAGAAAAAATGATTATAAACTTTTATTGTAAAACAATCCCCCAAAAATTTGGTTTTGATCCTTTCCAAGATATTCAAGTTATCTCTCCTCTTTATAAAGGGGTGGCCGGGGTTAACAGATTAAATAAAATAATTCAGGAAATTTTAAACCCAAAGGGATCTTCTCTCATACGAGGTCAAACAGTATTTAGAGTAAAAGATAAAGTTATGCAGCTAAAAAATAATTATGAAAAAGAAGTTTTTAACGGAGATATTGGGGTAGTGAGCGAGGTGAATGTAAAAGAGGGAATAATCCGAGTAAATTTTCCTGGGAAAAATGTCCTTTATCAAGGACAGGACCTAATCCAACTTACCTTAGCTTATGGAATAAGCGTCCACAAATCTCAAGGATCGGAATATCCTGTTATTATTATGCCAGTTATAATCTCCCATTACATTATGCTTCAAAGAAACCTGATTTATACAGCTCTTACAAGAGCTAAAAAATTAGCTATATTTATTGGAGACAAAAAAGCTTTACTTATTGCCGTAAAAAACAACAAAGTTGCTAAAAGATATACCAAGCTAACAGAAAGATTAATTAAAGGGGTAATTAATTAATTGGAATATTGTAAGAGAAGATAAATTAAAATTCTTATTCTCATCAAACGCATCCAATTTGCTCTTAATGGCTAAATTAATTTAAAAAATATTACCAGCTAATTTTTAAACCCATCGATTAAGCTGAAACTTCTCAAATAATCAACAAGGAGTTATTAGAAAATGGACAATCCACAGGTTTCCATAGCTAAGTGCCAGAAGATTCATGATTATCAGAGTGTTAGAAAAGCAGTTAAGACCTCTCTTGACTTGACTGGAGGTCTGGATAATTTAATTTCGCCAGGTGATCTTGTTTTAATCAAGCCAAATCTTGTAGGCTCCTATCACTATACTAGCGGAGCAACAACAAATCTGCATGTGATTAGAGCTCTGTGTGAGCTGGTGAAGAAAGTAGGGGCAAAAAAAGTGATAATAGCCGATGGACCTGCTATAGGGTACAAAACAGAGGAGGTTTTTGCCGCCACAAAATTGGATAAGCTTTCCCGTAAGATAGGAGCAGAGCTCATTGACTTGAAAAAAACCAATGCTATCTATATGGGAATACCCAACGGAAAAGTCTTTAGAAGATTAAAAATATCCCAAACTTTCATGGAAGCAGATGTTGTCATCAATGTTCCTGTAATGAAAACTCACGATATTTTCCCGGCAACTTTAGGACTGAAAAATATGAAAGGAGTGATTCAAGAAAAAGATAAAAAGAGATTCCATAAATGGGGACTAGCTCAGTCCATTGTGGATTTAAATAAACTGGTTTTACCTCAACTCACCGTCTTAGATGGAACAATAGGTATGGAGGGAATGGGACCTGCTCATGGAACCCCGGTAAACCTGGGAATAATTATCTCTTCTTTTGATACTGTGGCTGCTGATTCGGTAGCCTCAGCGGTAATGGGAATTGATCCTTTGGAAATTGAATATATAAAATTAGCTTTTGAACAAGACCTGGGATGCGCTGACCTTTCCCGGATTGATGTGGTAGGGTTAGGTATCGAACAGGTAAAAAAAGTTTTTAACCGGATAAAATTAGATTTTGCAGCCTACAAAGAAAAAGGAATTGAAATTCATGAAAAGGGTGCCTGTAGTGGCTGCAGAAACGTAATGAAATCTTTTATTGCCTATTACATGGAATATAAAGGTAAGCTCGACCTTATTAAGGGTTATACCTTAATCTTTGGCCAAAATGTTAAGATTCCGGACAAATGCGATGAGAAAAAATTAGTCAGCATTGGTCTTTGCACCAGAAAATTTCGCAAAAAAGGTGGGTACATCCCGGGGTGTCCTCCTCATCCTCACGAGATAGTCGCTTTTTTTGAGAAAAAGTAACAACGTACGAAAAGTTGACTCTACTCGAAAATTGATATATATTATGCAGGAAAATAGCTTTCTCTTTTGATTGAATTATAGCATACAGTGCGCCTGTAGCTCAGGCGGATAGAGCAACGGATTTCTAATCCGTAGGTCGGGGGTTCGAGTCCCTCCAGGCGTGCCAGTTAAAAAATTAAGATTAATTTACTTAAATAATAAATCCTCTGGCTAGCCCGTGTATTTTAGCTACTCAATCTCGCATCGATAAGTTAAGATAGTCTCTTTCGGTTTTTTCACTTCTGCCTTCCCCTAAATTCTTTTGTATCACAGTACCCCTACAAGGTATTGGGTAGTTTCATTCAGCCAATATTCATTTAATTCAAGTGTTATTTTAACCTCGGCCTTTAATCAACACCTCAACTACGTTTGGATCGGCAAGCGTAGTTATGTCGCCAAGATTATCTGTATTTTTCTCGGCAATTTTGCGAAGGATACGACGCATAATCTTGCCCGAACGTGTCTTTGGTAGAACCGGCGCAAACTGAATCACTTCAAGAGTAGCTATTGGACCAATCTCCTTTCGCACATGCATCACTAGTTCTTTCTTTAGCTCATCATTTTCTTTTGCTTCCTCAATAAGGGTCACAAAAGCATAGAGTGCCCGGCCTTTGATATCATGTGGAATTGACGTGACAGCAGCCTCGGCAACTTTATCATGGCTGACCAATGAACCCTCGATTTCTGCTGTACTAAGACGATGGCCAGAAACATTAACAACGTCATCAATTCTTCCCATCAGCCAATAGTCTCCATCTTCATCAATTTTACAGCCATCTCCAGTGAAATAAATATTGTCATGTGCCGTAAAATAGGTATTAATGAACTCTTCATGGTCTCCCCACATAGTACGCATTATCCCGGGCCATGGTTTGCAAATGTACAATTTACCTCCTTCGTTTATGGCGCAGGGTGTTCCATCATCACGCATCACAACCGGATCTGCACCAAAGAATGGGCGAGATGCACTACCCGGCTTTAGTGTATGCGCACCAGGCAAAGGCGAAATCATAAAACCACCTGTCTCTGTTTGCCACCATGTATCCACAACTGGACACCTCTTGCGGCCGATTTTCTCGTAGTACCACATCCACGTTCCCGGATTGATAGGCTCACCAACAGTACCAAGAATCCGTAGTCTGTCCAATTTGTACTTTAGCGGCCATTTATCTCCAAGACGTATGAGTGTGCGAATTGTGGTAGGAGCCGTATAAAAAACAGTAATATCAAATTTATCACAAATATGCCAAAACCGTCCTGGATCAGGATAGGTAGGAACACCTTCAAACATGAGCGAAGTTGCGCCGTTCGCCAATGGACCATAAACAATATAACTATGTCCGGTTACCCAACCTATATCAGCCGTACACCAATAAATGTCATCATCGTGAATGTTAAAAACAATCTCGTGTGTGAGCGAGATGTGAAGAAGATATCCACCCGTTGCATGGACAACACCTTTTGGCTTGCCTGTAGAGCCTGAGGTGTAAAGTATAAATAGTGGATCTTCTGCGTTTATAGGCTCGGGTGCACACTTTTGGCTAACCTTTGCCATTTCCTCATGATACCATACATCTCGTCCTTTTTGCATGCTACAAGGCTCACCGTTGACCCTCACAACAACAACGCTCTTAATAGTAGAACAGTTTTCTAGTGCGATGTCTGCAATTTCTTTCAGTTTAATGCGTTTTCCAGCACGTAAAGACACACTGGATGTAATCAGCATCTTGCAGTCTGAATCGTTAACTCGATCCTGAATAGCCTCAGAGCTGAAACCGCCGAAGATAACCGAATGAATCGCGCCAATACGGGTACACGCCAACATTACTATCACCAACTCGGGCACCATTGGCAAATATATAGCGACACGATCACCTTTTTTTATGTTCTTGGATTTCAATACATTGGCAAATTTACACACCTCCTTGTGAAGTTCTTCATAAGTAAATCTTCTCACGGCATCCTCTGCTTCTCCCTGCCACAAAATTGCAGTTTTCTGTGAAACAGAGGTACCAAGGTGGCGATCAAGACAATTGTATGAAACATTTAATTCTCCGTCAGCAAACCAGGTGTGTTCAATCTTGCGAGCTCTTGTATCCCAGGTGTATTCCAGGCTCTTAGTTGGATCTTTAAACCAGGTAAGACGCTTGGCTTGTTCTAACCAAAAGCTGTCAGGATCATTGATTGACTTTTTCCACATTTTTTTATACTGCTCTTCGCTGGATACATGAGCCTTGGCCCTAACATTTGGGGGTGGTGAAAATGTCCGCTTCTCGGTCATAAAAGAATCAATTGCCCTTTGGCTTTGCCTCATTAGACTCTCCTTCAGGTTTAGTTTATTCAAGCTTATTATAGAAGAAAAGATAACTTAGATATTTCTGGATTATTGATAAATAAATGAGTCCTCTTTACTCATTTATTTCTTATTTCCCATGCTGTGTTGCCATTGTTTTGAATATTCCTCAGGTGATAAATATCCAAGACTTTAACGTCTTCTCTTTTTAGTATAATACAATGAGCGTTTTTTCACAAACATTTTAATCCCATCAAATATCTTTGTTTCTAAAAACAGACTTTTAATAAGACCGATCTTAAAAACTTGATTGAAATAATTACTTTCTCATGGTCATTCAACTGCCAGCTATGGCCAACTAGCAATTACTGGGATTTGTCTAAATTTGTTCCTGGAAAATGCCATTAGAGAATCTTCAAATAAATGGAGTGAGAAAATCGTTGATGCCAATAAGAAAAAATCCTTTTCGGTTACATTAGATGAAAGAGAATTTAACTGAAGATTGCCTTTAAACTCTCTTTTTCTTCCAATAACAGTGAAGATATTTGGAATTATTCTTTCAATCGCTCTATTACTTCGACAAGCCTTGAGACTAAGTACTCATGATATTTCTTTCCTTTTTCTGGAGAAGCAAGGGAAGGACGTCCAACAGAACCACCGGAAATTTCCCCAATTTTCCCTGTGGCCTTCTCTGTACCAGGAACATAATATAAAGTATCTCTATGGTCTCTTGGATCTATATGGTATAATTCTGTCTCTTCCGGAACATAATCCTTAATTTTACTTAGATCAACTAAATGGGGGTATTTGTATAGTATTTGAGAACCTTCTATCTCTTCGGCGTGTCCTACAGAACCTAATCCCAACTTATCTACGATCTCTTTACTCATATAAGCAGGATCAAAAATAACAACTTTAACGCTGAGCTTTCTTTGAACTTTCTCAGCAGCGATTTGCATCCAAGCTAAATTTACTATTCTATGTCCATTTAAAATAACGAACTTTCTGCCTCCATGTTTTACTAAAGATTCTATCTCGTCATATAAGAGCTCTATAAGAATCTCAGGTCTTATGCTAATAGTTCCAGGTAATGCCATATGATGAGGCGTCCACCCAAACCAAATTGGTGGAGCAATAATAACTCCTGTCTTCTTACTGGCATCTTCAGCTAAACATATGGCAACAAAAGTATCTGTGCCCACTGGTAACCAAAGCCCATGTTGCTCGGTACTGCCAACTGGTAAAATTATTCTATCATCCTTTTCCAAATAATTCTTCACATCTGGCCATTTCATCTCTTGAAGTTTAAGACTTTGTTGAATAGACATTTAAACCTCCTGATGATTTAAAAAATCATTTACTTTAATGATAGATTTCTTTCAACTTTTTTTGAGATTTACTGACCCTACTAAAATTATAACAACCTAAATTGTTTTCCAATTTTAGCAACTCATTCAGACCATTGTGGCCGCTAAATAAAGCAAGCCTACTTCGTCATATAAGTCCCAAATCTGATTAGTTTAGACCTTATTATTATCCGATTTTAAGAGAATTCGAGTTCTTTTATCAAAAATTTATTTCCCTTATTTTTTTAT
>CAZGDY010000016.1:0-13300 GCA_964524965.1 uncultured Clostridia bacterium | reverse complement strand
ATTTTTTTATCAGGAAACTTCCTTGATAATAAGCTATAGAGAATACCAGCTAAAGGTCCTAAAATTACTGCCAAAAAAAGACGATATAGCAAAAATTTTGTTCCCAACAACCCTGCCTCCAAAGGTATCCGCGCAGGGCCAATTATTGTCTGGCCAGTAATGTAGGAAACTAATATGGAGTTATGAATACCTTTTCTTTTGAGAGTAAGTAAAATAGGATAAACAGCGTATACTGGTCCAGGAGTAAGGATACCAAGGAATGTGGCGTAGAATAGATATTCTATCTTATTTTTTTGAAGGTGCCGTGCTGCAAACTCAGGAGGGATGAGATAATGAATAGCAACAGAAATCCCTACCACAACCAAAGCCAACAGTAAGATTTTAATAACAAGAGCAATATTCTCCTGAAGTGCCGTGATAATCCTAAAAGGAGCAATTGCAAATAATACCCCGGAAATAGCAAAAAGAGCAAGACCCACTGTTATTTCAAGAGAGGGTTTTCTCACAAAATCCTCCAGCCACAATAGGTAGTTAACGCAATGGTTAACATGCCTGCACAAATAGTAATAATGAATGAAACTAAAAAACGTTTGAGGGGAAATAAAAAACCAAAAAATCCGGCCTCAACAAAAAAAGTAGCTGGTTCGATAAGCACATGCCCAGAAATCAACGCAATAACAACTCCGGGACCAAGGCCAAGCCCAACAAGTTTTATCAAAGCAGGGTAAAGAATATAACGTGGTCCAGGTAAAACAAACCCAATGAGTGCTGCATACACAACAAGGAAAGGATCACTTATGCCAAACTTAAAGTTGTTAATCACTTCTGGAGTAACAAAAACACTAAGAGCAATAGCAAATACAAGACCAGCAGTAATAAGAAAAAGAATTTTCCATAGTGTTCTTATAAATAATTTAACAGCTTTCATGGATTTGCATCATTTGTTAAACTCTAGTTTATTAATCTTATCAAAATACCTTAACTGTCATCCTTGAAATTGTCCAATTTAAGAGTTCGCAAAAAAATCTTTGGGGAGAAAGATAAAATAGGTGATACGCTTGTGTGTGTTGTAAAGAAAAAATGAATAAAAACTGTGACAATCAACTTAGCTAAATTAAAATGAAAACATCCTTTCCTTGTTGCTCACCACAAAATCTTTGAAATCATTTTATACGCTCACCGACACAATCCCAACCAATACGCTCATACTCAAAAGCAGCCGGAGAGAATGATCGGTACAAACCCTTAAATAAGTTTCCACCCTCCGACAAGGTTGCTATAAAAGTCATGTAGATGTCGAGGGCTGGATCATCACCCAAGATTTTTAAATCAAGAGTATTGTTAGCAGATATCTTTCCCTTAATCTTGGTAATGCCAAAGGTACCGGTACGGTGAGACCCTTCATGAACAATGACTACCTTAGTTAAATAGTCGTGCTTAGCGTACTTACGATGGCTAAGTTTAACTTCCCAAGTGCCGGTGAAGGTCTTAAGAGTTGGTTGTGACTTTTTTAAAGTAGCTTCAGAAGCCTTTTCAGCACACTTTTGTGCTTCCTTATAGTACCCCTTAACTACTTTAGTCCATCCAGGTATACCTTCCAGATATAAATTCATTTGAGGTAAATGATTTTCCATAGCTCTATCCGGTGGGCTTTCGGCCAGTACTTTTTTAGCATAACTCAACCATTCATCTGCTTTGTTTACTATAGAATCATAGTTAAAGATATTTTGTTTTTTTCTCTCAGTTTCCCACTGCTGCCGGATAACTTCTGCTTCGTTAATAAGACTGTTTAACCAGGGTCCTACCTTTCTGTACACTTCCAACACATTCCAGAGCCTGGATGCAGATTGGACTGTTTTTTCAATATCTTTTTTTGCGTCCTGAATAGTCTCTTCCGCAGCACTAATATCTTTAAAAAAGCTTTCAGCACCTTTAACATCACCGAAGGAACCGGATTCACAAGCTCTTTGCCGGGCTATTCTGGCAGATTCTACCGCCGGAAGTATTGTGGCCCAGGCTTTATCAGCAGTTTGCTTGGCAGCATCAAAAGCTTTTCTCTGATCAGGAATAGCAAGGACGAGAATGGCGAATTTATTAGTGTGTAAGCAAATTTCATAGCACTTATCGTGGTAATAGATGCTGAACTGAGAGCTTGCAGAAAAACTAATCTGAGAAACCACAATCATGAGTACTCCTACGACCAGAAACATAAGTGGTATTTTCCTCACTGTTTTCCTCAGCAAAAATATTTTGAGTTGTAGAAAATATTCTTTTGCTACGGTACCTCAACTCTTAGCTACTGTCAAATAATTAACTTTTTAATCTATAAATAAAAAATGAGCGGTGGTTCTTTGCGGATTTGACAGTCCCTTTTTTCCAGTTACACTGGAGAAGTCATATTTTCATATCACATTTTGATGGAGAAAGAATAAAAATGAAGAAAAATACAAGATGGTGGAAGATTGGAGTTAAGGGTCTTTTTTTTGCCTTCTTATTTATGACTTTTTCTCTAGGAATTGTTAGGGTAAATGCTCAAGAAACTCTTTTCACCGTAGATCTTTGGACCGATAAAGGAGGCCAGGGAGAAAATGTATCGGGAGAAGTTTACCAGGTAGGTGAGCAAATAACCATTTACTTAGAGGTAAGCGCCAAATGCCAGGTAGGGTGGTTTCTCATTAGCCCCTTAGAAGAAGACTCCGGAGAAAAGACGTTAGAGCCTGGAGTTCATCCTCTGTTAGAAAAACTAGCAAAAGAAGCTGATGTGGGTGAGTGGGAGATAATTTTGGAGGCCCGAGCTGACCAGGAGTACGCTTTTGATACTCTCTTCTTTCAAGTTAGCGAGGCTGAATCTTTTTCTCAAGAATCCTTTGATCTTGCAACTTCTCTCATACTGGAGGATGACTTTAATTCTGAGAATCAAGAGCGGGGTACTTTGAACTACTCCAATCTTGTCAACTGGGACGTGATTCAGGGAAGTGTAGATTTAATTGGCCACGGGTTCTGGGACTTCTTTCCAGATTACGGTCTTTATCTTGACCTAGATGGCTCTACTGGAAAGGCAAGCAAACTCCAGTCAAAGACTATCTTCGAGCTTGAATCGGGAAAATACCAACTGGATTTTGAGCTTGCTGGCAGTCCCATGAGCGGTCCCAATACGGTAACTGTGAGTTTGGGTAGTCTTTATCAGGAGAAATTTAGCCTGAACCAAAATGAACCTTTTAGTAAGATAACTCGTGAAATTTCTGTACCAAAATCTGCCAATGAGGTGATTATTTTTGAGCATAGTGGAGAAGATAATCAAGGTCTTCTTCTTGACAATGTAAAACTCACAAAACTTTTAACTGAACCTCCGGCAGCGGAACAAGGGGTGTTGGATCTTTCCCAGGCTTCCGAGAAGTGGGCTCAGGAATGGACAATTGTTAGCACCTTAAAGGACTTTGGCGGGGAAGTAAAAGCAGGTTTTTACCCTCAAGCGGTAAGAAAGAAAGGTGCTAATCCCAATCCGGGACGGGAAGGGATTTTGTACCTCCACCCAAAAACTCAACAAGAACCAGCCTTACTTAAAAGAGATCTCATCCTCACTGGACCAAAACCTACCTTGAAGATGGGGGTTTCTGGAAATCGAAATGTAGATGGAGACTGGGTCTTAGCAGTCAAAGTAAACGGTGAGCCTCTAGGAAAAGAAAAAATCATCACCGGAAGTCAAGGCTGGCAAGACATAAGCTTTGACCTCTCAAATTATTCTGGCGAGAGTGCTGCCATTGAAATCGAAGTTCGGGCTAACGATTGGTACTACGAGTATGCCTTTTTTGATTATATTAAAATCGAAGATACAATTGGAGATGAACCTCCTACTGGCACAGATCTTGTTACCCCACTTGCTGCCCCGGAACTTATTGCCTACTGGAAATTTGATGAAAAAACTGGCATCACTGCCTACGATAGCTCCGGTTATGGCAATCACGGTACCATTCAAGGAGCAACTTGGGTAACCGGTAAATTCGGGGGTGCCTTAAGCTTTGATGGAAAAGATGATTACCTTAAAGTTCCTTCCAATCCGTCCCTTGACACCAAAAATGAAATTACTCTTGAGGCTTGGATCAATCCTGAAAAGGGAAATCCTTATCCAATCTTGGAGTACAACGATGGCACCCATGCTGGAGTTCATCTATGGCAGTGGCGCAGATGGTCTGATTTGTACGCTAATTTGGTGAACACCCGAGGATATTGTCTCCTCGAAGCTCCTGAGGTGATAAGTACTGGTTGGCAGCATATTGCTGTTACCTATGATGGTATCTACGGGAAACTCTACCACAATGGAGAATTGGTAGCAACCACAAAAATTCAATGGTTGAGCTTGCAAACAACTTACGATTTCTACATCGGCTTGCGACCAAATGAAAACCGCTACTTCAAAGGCCTTATTGATGAGGTTCGAATATACAATCGAGGATTATCCCAAGCAGAAATAAGGGCTGATATGAAAATTACCCAACCTGTGGTTCAACCACCAATAATTATTCAACTTATACCGGTTCTCACGGGTGATAAAGATGTTTTTCGTTTATCTACTGGCGAGTTGATAATGGGTGAGTTTTTGAGCTTTGATGGGATTACCTTTACAATCAAAACTGAAGAGGGAGTAATAGAGAAAAAAAAGGAAGAGATTATCACTATATTGGTGGGTATTAGCCAATAGAGGATTCCGGCAAAAGCTAAAATGATGTTATAAAAGCTTTATTATAATTTTATCCCAAAATTTCTGTGTTTTAAATTAATCTACTTCTTGTACCTCCAAAACTGCTGAGTTTCTTATTGCATAATCGTATTAAAGAAAACAGGCTCGAATTTTAGTAAGATTCTTGCCGTTCTTTAAATCTAAGGCGACACAATGTAGCTTTCCACTTGGGGGAAAAGGTTAATGTGCTATCCAAGCTACTTGACTTAAAATAAGGTGATATTGACTTAACTCCAAAAACTATATATATTATAAGAGTTAAAAAAGTCATTAGGTCACTTAAAATAATAAGGATGCGGGGATAGCTCAGCTGGTAGAGCTTCGGCCTTCCAAGCCGATGGTCGCGGGTTCAAATCCCGTTCCCCGCTCCATTTTGTAAAGCTTGGGTCTTTTTTAATTAATGAAGAGCTACCAGACAAACAACCCGCTGCACTTTCTCCTTCTGAGAAAACCTATATTTTCCTTTAGACCAGTTTGATTAAATAATTTCCCTTAAAATGATAACAATAAATAATAAAAAAGACTTTTTTAGGGAGGAAGCGATGGAAAAAGGTAAAATTCTTCTATTATTCTTGTTAGTTTTATTTCTGGCTTATTTTTTTCAATCCTTCGCTTTTGCTCAGCTTCCCACAGAAGATTTTAACACCATCAGAATTACCGGAGAAGGAACAATAGATACCAAAGGTAATCTTCATCTGGATTTAAACTGGAAAATTCCTACCAATTCTCTTTATATAGAAATAAAGAGAAACTATCCCAATCCCTATGTAATATTAAGAGAATTTGCTTCTCAGAGAGCAACTTTTGAAGTAGTTAATGCCACGATAGAGTACGACGATGCTCAAAGGCAGCTTCACCTAAAGACAGATTTTCTAGGAGCGTCAGTTAACAAGAAGGGACGCTGGGAAATGGATGTGGGAGAGGGTGCAGATTGTATTTTTATGGAAGAACAAAGAGCTATGTTTTTAGAGATAATTCCTGGAGATTCTCAAATGATTCAGGTAATGGATATGATGATAAACCTGCCCCAGGAAGCTTCCAACATACGCTATAATGAGGAAAAGGGAGTACTCGCCTATTCTTTACCCGAAAAACCTGCCTCAGGGTACTGCGAACTTGAGCTTTTACTGAAATCTAAACCCCGACTTATGGCTGCTACTTACAAGGTATATGGAAACCCTGATATATCTGAAGGAAGCATGTGGGTAGCTAAAGCAATTTTTAAAAATAGCGGGGAATCTAACATCCACAACCTCAAAATAAGCTACAAATTGGGTGAGTACTCTGATTGGTCAATACCTCAAAGCTATTCTCTAATTGTTCCTGGGGGATATGCGGTAGATCTTTACTATCCAGTAATCTCATCAAAAATAACCCAACTTTTGAGTCGAACTCCCGTTGATGTGCAAATAAAGTACGACTACGAAGATGAAAAGAGAAATACCTATTCAGACCATACCGGTGAGAGAATAGAAATACTTGGCGTAAATCAGATAGAATTTTGCAATTTAACCATGCAAGAGATAACGGGTACCTGGACTGAATATTTCTCTAATTCCCCCATGCTTGCAGCCTGGGTTACTCATCTTGACTCTCCGGTTAAAGCTTTAGCTGGAATGGTATCTCGATTAGCGGGAGGAGTTCCTAGCGGACTTGACCAGGAATCGGCTATCAAGTTCTGTAAAGCTCTTTATGATTTGGAAGTAGCTAATGGCGTGGCTTACCAGACTCCTTCTGGTTTCTTGGTAGAACATTTACTTGGCCAGGATGTTAAATACCCCAGGGATGTTTTAAGAGATAAATCAGGAACCTGTGTCGATCTTGCTATCCTTTACGCCAGTGTATGTGAGGCAGTGGGCCTTGAGAGTATCTTAGTTCTTATTCCTGGGCATTGTTTTCCCGTGATTATTCTTCCCGGAGGAGGGCTTTTACCTGTTGAGTGCACCTCAATAAGCGGAGCGGCTGTAGGAGCTCCCCAGGCCCAAGCTTTATCTTTCGACAAATCTGTAGAGTTTGCTTCTAAAGAGCTTTCAGAACTCCAGGTAGGAAAATACTACATGGTTAATGTACAACAAATGCAAAACCAGGGAGTAGTTAGCCCGGAACTAGTAAAGTTAGAAAACGATATCTTGGAAAGATGGGGATGGCGCCTTCCCCCAACTCAGGTACAAACCCAAACTCAACAAGCTCCTGCCGATGTCCCAGTAGAAAAAAGAAGCGAAGCTGGAAAAACATCAACTACTGCCACCATGCAACAATACTCAAGCGAACAGCTTAAATTCTCCTTCACCTATCCTTCGGACTGGAAAATCCGGGAAGAACAAGAAGCAGTAAATGTAAATGATCCTCAAAATCTTGCCTGGGTAACTATCTTTAGAGCTCAAAATGAACCTCCTCAAGATCTTTTACAAAACACAGAAACCCAGCTGAAACAAAAATGGCAAAACTATACAGTAATTTCAAGAAGTGAGGTTAAAATCAACTCAATTGACGCTTTAAGGGTTGATGGAGAGGCTACTTCTGAAGGAAACGTATGGGTATTTACCTTATTGGTTTTATATCAAAACAACGCAGCAAAACTTATGGTGGGATCAGGAGCTATAAAACAGCAATACGCTGTCTTCTCTCCTTTCTTGCAACAAATCTTTAACAGCATTAATTTATTGGATGAAAAAAGAACACAAACTACTCCTTCTCAAACCTCTCAACAAACTCAACAACCAACAGAAACTACTGAACGTCCTGAAGAAAGAACTACTACCCCAACTTCTCAAACCTCTCAAGCTTCCGGAAATGGCTCAGAGGGTATCAAAATCTTACAAGATTCAGCCCGGGGGGCAGATCCTCTTCCTCTTACTCAACGTACCCCACCATCTGACTGGATTCATCTGGCTCATCCTACTGTTTATACGTTAAAATTAATCCGCCCTCCTGATTGGAAAGAAGAAATTATGCAAGACCCATCAGGTTATTATGGAGGATTAAGAATTATCTCCCCTGATCATCAAGCAAATTTATTTGTTTATTATGGTACAACTTTTGAAAAAATGGGTATTAATGAGGGAATAAAAGAAGGAATTAATCTTCTTGTTGGCTCTTACCCCCCGGTAGAGATTATAGTGGAAGATAATCTGCGCCAGGTTGTTTCAGCTATATGGCCGGGAGCAGAGTGTCGTTTTGTCGCTTTTCGCTACCAAGAAAAGGTGGGAATTCTTTTATGCATTACCTGCCCTATGGGAGGAGGAGCTACCTCCATTCAATTAAAAGGATGCCTAGGGGCTGCTAGCGAATTTGACAGCTTAGTAAAAGAAGTATTTTATAAAGTCTTTGGCTGGACAGGCGCTGGAGGTTATACAACACCTGTACCCCGTGGATGATAACACTTTAAAAAATATACAGCCCCTCTGCCTTAAAAAACTTAACTTGAGATTAAATATGAATAGCTCTTTCCCGGGCTTCCAATATCGCCTCTCTTATCACCTCACCAAGCGCTGGATGAGGATGAATTGTACCTCCAATATCTTCACAGGTACTCTCAATGTCAATTGCAAAAGCTCCTTCCAAAATTAAATCAGTAGCCCGAGGCCCCAAAATATGCATTCCAATTAATTGTTTAGTCTCAAAATTACAGACAACTTTCACCATACCTTCTCGCTCTCCATAGATCAGAGCTTTTGCATTAGCTGAAAAAGGAAACTTTCCGATTCGGACATCGTACCCCTGCTCTATAGCTTCTTTTTCGGTAAGACCTACTGAAGCAATTTCCGGTAATGAGCATACAAATCGAGGAACCACTCGATAGTCTATGGTGGAAAATTTTTTTCCCATGGCATTTTCAGCAGCAATTTCTCCTTCGACGGAAGCTACATGAGCTAAACAATACCCACCAACCACATCTCCCGCAGCATAAACATCGGGACAGGTTGTTTGCATGTGAGAGTCAACTTTTATCCATCCCTTTCCAGTGATTTCTATGCCAGCTTCTTTAAGTCCCAAATCTTGTGTATGCGGTTTTCTTCCAATTGATACCAATACCTTATCAAATAAAACTTCCTGGATACCATCGGGAGTTTTTATCACTCCCAAATAATTTTTCTCTTGTTTCTTAGCTGAATCAAACATAGATTGAGTAAAAATCTTAATTCCTTTCTTTTCCATAATCTTTTTGAGACTTTCGGAAAGCTCGGTATCTTCTCCTGGTAAAATATTGGGTAGCATTTCTATCATCGTAACTTTGCTCCCCAGAGTATTATAAATATGAGCGAATTCTACTCCAATTGCTCCTGCTCCAATTATCAGAAGATTTTCAGGAATCTCTTGTATCTCCAGAGCTTCCGTACTACCAATAATTACTTCTTTATCTACACCCTTAAGAGGAATATCAACGGCATGAGAACCGGTAGCAATTATTATACTTTTTGTTTTTATTTTGACTTCTTTTTCCCCTTTAACCTGAACCGTTGATGAATTTATAATTTCTCCTTCGCCTTTTATATACTCAACATTATTCTTTTTTAAAAGATACCCTATTCCCCCTACTAACCGAGCAACTATACGTTTCTTTCTTGACATAAGTCCATTGAGATTAATCTTACTTTTTTCTACTTCTACTCCAAACTCTTTTGCCCTTTCAATATAAGAAAAGATTTCACAACTACGCACTAAAGTTTTTGTAGGAATGCATCCCCGATTAAGGCACACCCCCCCCAAATTTTCCTTCTCTATTAAAACTGTTTTACCTCCAAGCTGTGTAGCTCTAATAGCAGCCACATAACCTCCTGGTCCTCCTCCGATTACTACAACATCAGCCTGTTGAGTGGCCATTTTAATCTCCTTCATTGTTAATTTTGTCGAAATTTATCCTCGCAACCCTCTTCCCTTTAAAACTGGGGTAATGCCCTGTCCTCCTAAATAAAAAATCAGCGGAAGAAAAGAAATGTTAGCCTTTAAAATTAAAAAATCTCTTTTCTCCCGCTCACCTTGAATATATCATATTTATCCGATTATTTTTTCATTTTTTTCAATCAAATCAATAACACCGTCGTAGTCAAGTATACTGATGCCTTCATTTAATCTCTGAGTATATCCTCGTGCTTCGAGATCCTCTTTTGCAGCATACAAATTTACCTTTTTATTTTCCATATCTTTCACTGTTTTCTCATCGAGAGCCCACAATACTCCATCTTGGATCAACAAAACATTATCGCCTTCTTCGCTAATTTTGAGAAGTGTTTTGGCAATTTCGCGACCGCTTCCAAATTTAATTAGAATTAACGCCATATCCTCACCTCACATTATAATTGTAAAATCGAAGCTGTGCACAAAAGCGCTCAACTCATTCTCTAAAAGAGATTTCATATTCCACTGCTCTTCAATTTCATCTATTTTCAATCTTTCCATGTCTTCTTTTACCGCATATACCGGCGTCTCAAAGCGTTTCAAATAAGGAAACACAATGTTAAGTGGAAGAAGACCTACTTTGCGAGGATCAAGCGCTTTTCTAACAGCAATAGTCGCCTCTCCAACAAAAAGTATTGATGGTTCTATATCTTCTCCATACATTCCAAAAGCAGTGCGTACCGCTTCATTTATCCAGATATTTCCAACCGGAGGCTGATATACCATAAATAGCACCTTTTTCATTTTGTTACCTCACGCTGATAAACTTATAAATCTGTCGTAGTTCATGATAAGTGACGCAAGTTCAGGTAATCCACTCATCTTCGACCCAGGAACAATTTTAGAAGCATCGAGCCCTCGGTACTGATAGCACAATCCGCAAATATGTATCTCCGCTCCCTTTTCAGCAAGCTCTTTCATCTTTTCCGGTATATTCCTGTCTATCCTGAGTGCTCGTATTGGTGTATTGGCAGCAAGCACCGCATCGCAAAAAAGAAATATCGCCACTTCATGCCCCTTGCTCAGTGCAGCATTTGCAAGACTCATAACTGTATCTACATCTTGATGAGTGTAGGGATGAGTCATTGCTTGAAAGGCTATTTTCATTCACTTTGCTCCTTGGTTATTTTTTCTTTATGAGAATTTTCCATTCACTGGGTGCCACTTCATCTATCGCTACAACTTCATGTCCTTCTCTTTTCGCGGCTTCCGGAATCCGCTCCTTTGACAATGGATAATCTATTATCATCTCAAGAATTTGTCCGGATTCCATAGACTTTAATGCCCTTTTAGCTTCAACATCCGGAATGGGACAAACTTCTCCCCGTACATCAACTGATTTGTCTACTTTAGTTTCACTCATGTAAATACCTCCCAAAGATTAAATTATCAGCATCCGCCTGCGGATGCAGCGATTCCACCTTTTCTTACCGGATAGCGTTCTTCTTGCCATCCAACGAATCCACCATCCATACTAATTGCTGTGTAACCCATTTCTTGCAAGATTTCTGCGGCTAATGCCGATCTTCCTCCACTTTTACAATACACAATTATCGTTTGTGCATTACAGTCGGAGAACATTCCTGCAATTTTAAACTCAATTAGCCCTCTCGCTATCCAGGAAGCTCCCGGAATATGACCTGCCTCTACTTCATCAGCCTCTCGCACATCAAGAAATATTACATCGGCTTTCTTAGGTTTAAAGTAGTCGTTATAGGCCTCTTCTACAGTTATCTCCTGTATTACTTCTCGCGCTTCAGCAAGAAAGTCCGCCGAAGTTTTATTCCCTTCTGCAGCAAAAATCGGTGCTGAAACCAGTAATACTCCTACAATAACCCCGGCCACTAAGACCTTTCCAAAAAACCTTCCTTTCATCTAAATACCTCCCTGTTTAGTGTTTTTATATTTTGTACTATCCTTTTCTTGCATAAACCAAGTAATATCCGAGCCAATTTCCCAGAATTATAAAACATGCTGCCAAAAGTGAGCCCCAAGCCAGATGAGGAACGCCAGTTAAGATGTGCCCAATATTGCATCCCCCAGCCAGAGCTGCACCAAATCCCATAATTGCTCCCCCTGCCAAAACCGGAATAAATGCCTTAGGTCTTCTGGGTACTCTTATCTTAAATTCTTTCTTTATGGCTGCCATAACTCCTGAACCAACTATTACCCCAATCACTATTGCACCTGACCACCCAATATATGATCCACTGGTAACATACTTCAGAAAACTTACCCATCCCCCGGTTATTCCTAACCCGTACGCTGGTCCATACGAAACATACTGCCTGAGAGCGTAAGCTATAACCGAGACTATAGCGGCCATAATTGCAATGACCTGCCATTTCCAGGGTGAAGAAGCTCGTTTTGTGGTCTTTGTAGCAAAAGCGTACACAAACATAATTACGGCAAATATAACTGCTGGTATCCATGGATTTATTTTAAGTGTATTGGCAACGGTAGGTCCTACTGATTGGGAGGCATAATAAACTCCACCACCTTCTACGCTATAGACAGGGCCTCTTAAAATATCGGCTACTGGTTTTAAGAAACTATTCTTTGTGGCGGCTGCAAAAAAACCAAAAAAGAGTGCCCCCAGCCATGCTGTGGTTAAACCCTCACCCACTCTATAGGTCACTCCACTGGCACAACCACCCAGCAACACCATTCCTATACCAAACAATAATCCACCAATTATGTTGCCCATAGGCATTAGTTGTAAAGGAACTAATTTAATCACTCCAAATTGAGCCATCAAGGTAAACAAAAGTGCATTTAACCCTACTGAAAAGGCAACGGCTTTTATGAGAAAGTTATCACCAGAATACTTCACATCACGAATGGCCGAGTTATAACATACTCGGCCTCTTTGAAGAATATAACCGAAAAACATTCCCACTAAAAAACCATAAAGTATCTCAACATCCATACCTGATCCTCCTTTTTGATTATTTTTTCCAAGCCTTTTTAAAACAAAAACATTAAACCAGCCGTTTAAACCGCTGGTTTAACACTTAAAAAAGGAAGTAAAAATTGTAAAGTGAGAAGAATAAAAAAAATTTTATCTTTCCCAACAGTTATTCTTTCTAGATTGTGAACATTATCACAAATTATACTATGCTCATTTTTTTTGTCAATAACACACTTAAATGATGTCAATAAGATCGCACATTTTTTAGTTAAAGAATGCTGGCGATGTGATTATTTTAGTAAAGCGAGGAAAACCTGAACGGTCATCAGAAAACACTTTAGATTTCACTGAATGCACAATAGCCCAGGCATTGGTATAATCCTAATATTTATCACACATAATTGTTACTGAGAAATTAAGGGTAGAACTAAGGTTAGTTAATATCCACAAAATCAGTTCCCCCCCAACAAACTCCTAAATAGATAAGGTTGGGGGATAAATAAGAAACTCACAAAAGAGTCTTTTTATAAATGTTAGACGTATTTTCGCGCAGAATTAAATACCGTTTTATATTCAAGAACAAAGGATTGAATTACCAGGCTTCTCTTTCTTGCGTTTTCTGTTCTAGCGCAACCCCACCAGCATCTTCATTGCCAACTTTCGTTTGATGTTGTTCGTTGTATTCGTTTGAATGGTTATTGCAAACCTGATCCCCAGCAAACACAGGTATTTGGATACAAAGAGCAATAAAG
>CAZGDY010000015.1:0-21807 GCA_964524965.1 uncultured Clostridia bacterium | reverse complement strand
GAGTGATATTTATGAAAACAAGTTTAACTCTTAAAGGTAAAGTAGGACAGGGTGGTTTTGCTGAAGGAGAAGCTTTAGTGGTTAAACAAAGCTTCAGCTTCTGGGGAACTGTTGACCAATACAAAGGAACAATCATGGATAAATGGAATGAGGCTCGGGGAAAGTGCTTTTCCGGGAAAGTACTCGTAGTACCTTCAACCAAAGGCTCTTCGGGAAACTGGCTCATGATAAAGCGTTGCGGAAAATTAGGCACTGCTCCGGCGGCCATTATTTCTCAAAAAGGTGATCCTCTCATTGTAGGCGGGTGCATCGAAGCAAATATACCGTACATATATGATTTAAATAAGCCTCCACTTGATTTTATTCAAACTGGTGATTTAGTAAAAATAAACGGAGAAACAGGGACTATTAAAATTCAGAAAAATTAAATTCAACAAAGACTCAATAAATAAGAAAAAAAAGAGGCTATATGTTTTTAACATCAAAAGAAAAGGGTATGCTTAACGGCAAAGAAGGCACAATGGTTCAAGAAGCAATGGAAGTGCTTGTTAAATTAGGAGAAGCTTTTGAAGCTAAAAGAATGCTGGATAGCGATGCTGCTCATATATACTCTCCCGGTCTTATTGCCCAAATTTATACTGACAAAGAAATTGACAGGCTTTGGGAAAAAATTATCAAAGAAAATGTAAGAGTTAAGTGTTTTACCACCTGTTGTGCTTCTATCCCAGATTTAGAAGTCTCTAAGGAAATAGAAGGTTTTTCGGATGATTTTAGGAATAGAATAAAAAAAGCTATAGACCTTTATAAAAAACTTGGGGTAGTGCCTACCATTGCTTGCGCACCTTATCTTATTGGAATTTTGCCTCAGCGCGGTCAACATTTAGAGGTAACAGAATCTTCCTGGTGGGTCTTTGTAAACTCAATTTTAGGAGCATGTGCCAACAGAGGAGGGTTTAGTGCTCAATACACAGCTATTACTGGTAAAACTCCTGAATATGGAATGCACTTAAAGAAAAACAGAAGAGCAAATAAACTGGTGAAAGTAGAAACTGAGATTACTTCACCCGCAGATGCCGCTGCTTTGTTCTTTTTAATTGGAAAATTTACCGATGAAGTATGGGATGTCCCGGTAATAGAAGGGATCCAAAAACCTTTAAGCTTGGAACATCTAAAACAAGCAACTGGCGCTATCTCTGCTTCTGGAGCTGCAGCAATGTTCCACATAGTTGGGATAACGCCTGAAGCTCCCACACTGGAAGCAGCTTTACAAGAACATAAACCTGATGAAATAATAGTAATTGATGAAGCTGAACTAAAAAGAGCTTACAGCATTTTATCCACTGCCAATACTCATAACGTTGACATGATAATACTTGGATGTCCCCACGCTTCCATAAAAGAAATAGGTGAAATTGCAAGAATGTTGGAGGGTAAGAAAATAAATCCTAATATAAGGCTGTGGATACAATGTCTTCCTGAACAAAAGCTTTTAGCCGATAAATGTGGATATACACAAATAATTGAACAAGCAGGAGGCTATGTCTTAAGATATACTTGCGGGGTGATGTTCGGGCATGAGCGAAAAACGCAGTCCTCTATCCCAGAACAAGTGAATATACTGGCTACAAATTCAGCAAAAGCTGCATATTATGCTCCAGCTCAATACGACTGGGGAGTTTGGTATGGAAGCACTAAACAGTGTATCCATGCTGCAATTTCTGGGCGATGGGAAGATAACCTGTAGAAATATTAACTCAGATTCAATAAACTTAAGGAAAGGCGGAAAAAATAAAATTTACTCGTGGTTTTAGTATTAATGATGTTTGACAGGACTTTTAAAGTGCAGTAAATTACATTCAGTTTTTTAAAAGAAAAAAAATTAAACTATTATATCTTTAATACAACCAATAAGTTTTCATAAAAAGAATTATTAAAATACCCCTTTAGAGAGGGGAATGTTTTTTCTGAAAAAGAAATTCTTTGAAAAGACTAAACTATTACATTTTTAACTAAGTGCCAAAAATTAAGTGTAGTTTCATGTTAAGGGAGAATAAAAGGTGAGTTTGAAAAATCTGGAAAAGAGGAAAGAATTTTTTAAAACCGTAGAAGGTAAAAGAGAGATTCTTTATAGAATGTTTCATCGGCCCCTCTATAAAGCTATGGGATATACAGATGAGGAACTAAAAAGACCTAAAATACTCATTGTGAACTCCTGGAGTGAGTGTACCCCGGGGCACAGTTATTTAAGAAATATTGGAGATGCTGTAAAGTTAGGAGTTTATGCTGCTGGTGGCATATCTTTTGAGTTTAATGTGCCCGGTGTTTGCGATGGGATGGTTACTGACTGGAAAGATTTCAAATACGATCTTCTTAAAAGAGATGCCATGGCAATTAGCATCGATGCCTCAGTAAAGTGCGCTGGCTGGATTGACGGCATTGTTATGATATGTGGTTGCGATAAAATGGTACCAGGAATGTTACTTGCAACAGCGCGCATGAATGTGCCAACGATATTTATGACCAGCGGAACGATGTTGGTGGGTAAAGTTGAAGGAAAGGAAATGATGCTGGGTGATAATTTACCACTATTAAAAAAATATATAGATGCTGAAATTTCACTCCAGGAGTACCAAAAAGAATCAAAAAAAATAGAGGAGGCTATCGGTTATTGTGCAGGGTGTTGTCCTGAGATGACAACCGGTATTACCATGCAAATAATTATAGAAGCTCTTGGCCTTGCTCTTCCAGGCACAACGATGATTCCTACTGTAAGTGCGGAGAAGATAAGAGCTTCAAAATCAACAGGAATGAGAGTAATTAACTTAGTAAAAGAGAACATTAAACCACGGGATATAATAACTAAGGATTCCATAGAAAATGCTATTAGTATGGTTATGGCTACAGGAGGAGGAACAAATGCAATCCTTCACTTACAGGCTCTTGCCTTTGAAATTGATATTAACATTGATTTAAACAGCTGGGACAAGATCAGTAAAAAGTGCCCCTGGATTTGTTCCATTGCTCCTGGTGGACAATTTTCTGTAGTTGATTTTAATCAAGCAGGAAGTGTTCCTGCTACTATGAAAAATTTGGAGGACCTAATCCATTTAAATTGTCTGACGGTCACAGGAAAAACAGTAAAAGAAAATATTAGCCAGGCAAAAGTTTTAAGTTCTGAAGTTATCAGACCAATAAATAATCCTTTATCTTCCCAAGGCTCTATTGCTATTTTAAAAGGCAATCTTGCCCCAAGAGGTGCAGTTATTCGACATGCAGTTATATCAGACAGGTCTTTGTTAAAATATGAATGGACAGCAAAGGTATTTGATTCAGCCGAAGAAGCGATGGAAGCAATATACAATGATACAATAGAAGAGGGAGAGGCCCTAGTAGTAAGATACGAAGGACCAAAGGGAGGACCTGGATTAACGGAGACAGTGGGTGTTATAATGGCGATGAATATGATGGAATTGGAAAAAGTAGCGTTAATCACGGATGGCCGATTTTCCGGATTAACTAAAAAATATCCAGCAGTTGGCCATGTCTGCCCCGAAGCATTTATCGGAGGTCCCATAGCTATCGTCAAAAATGGCGATAAGATAAAATTAGATGTTGCCAATAACAAATTAGAAATAAAATTATCAGATGAAAAAATAAAAAATAGACTGAAAAAATGGACTCCTCCCAAATCAAAAATCAAGAAGAGCTCTTTGGCTTTATATGCTAAAATTGCTGAACAAGCTGACAATGGAGGCACATGGAATTTGCAACTTAAGTAAAAAACTTAAGATAAATACTTAAATTAAAAGGCAGGCCGTTGAATAAAAAAGAAGTGGTAAGAACGATTGAAGAACCGATAAAAAAAACACCAGTTTTAATGAAGGTAGATGTTATTGTAGGAGGTGGGGGAACGGCAGGATTTGCCGCAGCAATAGCTGCTGCAAGAAATGGTGCCAATGTTCTCTTAATAGAAAAATATGGTTTTCTGGGAGGAGCCTGTACAAATGGATATGTGACCCTGCTACCGACCTGGAATTTAACTCCCTGGAAAAAAGAAAATAAACCTCTTATCTCTGGAATTGCCGGGGAACTTGTAATGCGATTAGACAAGATGGGTGGTTCAACTCATCCAGATGTAGCGAAGAAAAATCAAAATTCTAATCCAATTTTACCAAGCTGGCCTACCTGGTTTCAATTTGACTTTGAAATAATGAAAATCGTTATGCTTGATATGATAAAAGAGGCAAAAGTTAAACTGCTATTTCACTCCTATATCGTAGATGTGGTGAAAAAGAATAATGAAGTAAAAGGGGTTATAATAGAGTCTAAATCAGGAAGATGGGCCATTTTCTCTGATGTAGTAATTGATGCCACCGGAGATGGAGATATTTCTGCCCTGGCGGGAGCTCCTTTTGAACAAACAAAAGGCCCTTCGGTTATGCCCGTGACACTACCATTTTACGTGGGTAATGTAAATAATGAAAAAGCTAAGGATTATTTAAAAAAAGACCCTGGACTAAAAAATTTATTGGAAAAAAAAGCCTCTTTTCTTAGTGATGAGGCAAAAAGTGTTTTAAAAGTTCCTGTTTCTTTATCTTTGAGCTATGTTCAACTCCCACCAAGATATCCGGATAAATATATTCAACTAACACGCAACAAAGAATGGTATATTTGGGGAGCTCATAGTTTCTCTAAAGATGTAACTAATGTTTTAGATTTAACCAAGGCAGAAGTTGAGACGCGACAAAGGGTCAAAAAAATAATGGAATTTATCAAAAGATTTGTACCAGGATTTGAGTCATCTTACCTTGTTACTACGGCAACTCAAGTGGGATTACGCGAGTCCAGGCGCATAAGTGGTGGATATAAATTAACCAAGTATGATATTCTTCAGGGAAGTAAATTCGAAGATGTCATTCTCAGGAGCAGAACTGGAGAACGAGAGTTAACAGACAAAAACTCCTTTCCTCCCTTTGATATTCCCTATAGATGTGTGATCCCAAAAAAAATTGACAATCTTCTTGTAGCAGGCCGGTGTATTTCAATTGATCATGAGGTGGCTAAATATTTTTCACCCAGGGATATTGCAACATGCCTGGGGATAGGTGAGGCTACTGGTACCGCTGCTGCTTTAACCAAGAAAAATAAGGTCACCCCAAGAAAACTGAAAGTTAAAAAACTGCAGGAAAAACTCTTAAAACAAGGTGTGAATCTTGGAAAATGTTACACCTAATATATATTTATACTTTACCCATAGAAAATCCTTTAGTTAGATAATTCCTGATCAGATAGATAAGTATTCCTCCAGGAACTATCGTAAGTACACCTGCTGTAGCTATTATTCCCCAGGAGCCACGACCTGCTGCTATGAATGAAACACACAGAGGTCTTACTCCATAAGAAGTAACCGCTCTTGCCAACAACATCTCCACCCAGGAAAATAAAAAGACAAAAAATGCAGTTACCCCAATTCCCTGTTTGATTAACGGCAAGAAAATCTTTATAAAAAAACGAGGAAAGCTATATCCATCTACATACGCCGTTTCATCTATCTCTCGGGGAATGCCGCCCATAAACCCGTGAAGAATCCACACGGCTAAAGGTAAATTAAACAAGCAATGGGCAAGGGCCACAGCTAAAGGAGTGTCAAACAACTTAAGGTTGATAAATAATGCTGCCATTGGAATCAGAAAAATAGCAGCAGGAGCCATTCTATTAATAAGCAACCAGTAAAACAAAAGATTACTTCCCTGAAATTTCCAGCGGGAAAATGCGTAAGCTGCGGGAACTGCCGCTGAAAGAACTATAACCATGTTCAAAAATACATACTCCAGAGTATCAATAAAACTTTTTAGCCAAAACTTTGAAGTAAGAATGTAAAAATAATTTTTAAAGGTAAATCGCTCTGGAAGAAAAGTTAACTTGGAAGTAATCTCTAAATTATGCTTAAACGAAGTATTAAGTAACCAATAAATTGGGAGCATCAGAAAAATAAAATAAATTATTAAAATTAAACTCCTTTTTTTCACAAAAAAATTACCTCCCTTATTTTCTTTGCCTCTATTACTTAAATTAGCCCCCCAACCCAAATGGGTTGGGGGCGAATTACTTATCTTTTCTCTAACTTTCCCGTCTGACAAAATTTTATTTATTCATCGTTTTTGTCAGGCTACCTGTTATTTACTTCTAATAAACTTTGATTTCTTTTTCTATACCGTCCCATCCAACTTCATCGGGAGGAAATTCTCCTTTTTTAAACAACTCGAGCAGCTCATCATAATCAATGGTGCGCGGCTTCGGTTCGTTCAAAATCTCAGCTTTTGGAGCACCTGGCTGATTAAGCCAATAAGCCTTTGATTCCATAGGATTCAGCTTAGGAGCAAGATTGGGCATGAATAAGCGGCTCATTATACTATCGATAGTATCTGCCATTTCATCCATGACTTCCTGAGCAGTTGCTTGTCCTCCCCAGACTTTCGGCAGGTTACGCCACCATTGCTCGGCAATGAGAGGATAATCAGGAACATTGAGCCCCGTGGCAGTGTACAGTTTGTAGACAGGGGACTTGTAAAAGCTAATGATACCACCGAATCTTCCCTCATTTTCTGTGCACCAATCTGACCATAATGTGGATGTTCTAATAGGAGTTTGTCCCACAATAAATTTATCCACACAAATTGTTTTAGAAACGCAGAACTGGGACCACAACCAAGCCGCTTTACGTAAATCGCCTGTAGTCATTGGTGGAATAGTCCAGCAACCAGCGTCCTGATAACCAACTTTCATCCCTTTTTCCCAATACTTACCGTGAGGTATGGGAGCCATTCTCCAAAGAACTTTACCATTCTCATCTGTCACCGGACTATCAATAGATTTATAGGCATCTGAGGCGGTGAGACAAGCATACATCCAAATTTGCATGGCAATGGTTCCACCCCCAGCAATGTCAAACATCTCATACATAGACAGTCCCGGAGCATAAGGTGGAGCATAATTAAGGATCCAATCGGTGTAGGTTTGTATAGCATACACAGCAGCCGGGCTGTTCAGAGCTCCCCCTCTTTCCACCATACAGCCAACTGGTCGACCCTCTGAATCTACCCGAATACCCCATTCATCTACAGGAATACCATTGGGTAAACCCTTATCGCCCATTCCGGCGATAGACAGCCAGGCATCAGTAAATCTAACCAGAAGAATCGCCTCTCTTTTGCCACCTTCTAAATGACCGTATATTCTAACCCCATCAATATACTGAACATCGTTAGTCCAAAAGTTAGCTATATCCGCATAGGCTCGGAAGTTTAAAGGAACCCCAAGCTCATAGCCGTATTTATCTTCGAACATCTTTTTATAGGTAGGGTCATTAAACCAATCGTATCTAAACCATAAAAGAGCAGGAAATTGCTGGTCAGGTAACTGCAACTGGTTACCCTGATAATCCTGGCCAAATTCAGCGTTCAAGAAGTCATCTAAATCAAGATAGGGATTAGTTACATCTTTACCCTCTCCCGCCATATATTCAGTTAAATTAATGGCAGAATTTTTTCGCAGATGTGTTCCGATAAGGTCGGAGTCGTTAACATATACATCGTATATTCGTTGCCCTGTTGCCATCTGCGTCTGAAGTCTTTCTACAACTGAGTCCTCACCAATAATGTCATGAACCACATCAATCCCGGTTAGCTCTTCAAATGCCTCGGTTAATACGTCCTCTTCCCATTGATGAACAACAATAGACTCAGCCACTGACTTGAGTTTCAGCCCCCGCAATGATTCGCTGGCTTCGACAAACCACATTAGCTCATCTAGTCGTTCCTGTTCAGAAAACACAGAATTTGAAAATTCTTTAGCCCATTTTTTTGCTGCATCCTCGTATTGATCGGCAACAGCAAAAGTTGAAGTAGCCGTCAGGAAACCAGCGATACTTACGAGAAGACCCGCGATTTTTAGAAATCGCCATCCACTTTTCTTACTCATACTTATACCTCCCTTTACTTCTGCTTATCCGTGAACTTACACTTACTTAACCCATTTATCGTATTGATCACCTCCTCTTTTTTATTCTCTGTTTTTTCGCTTTCCGCTTTTAATTTTTTATAATTAACCATCAGCGATTAATACTTTCATAAGTAAGCTCTTTCACTGATGAGCATTTTCGATTACCCTATCCCCATTTCAGCATAATAAAAATAAGTACTCCTGAAATCGGAAGAGACCAGATAACATGAACCTTAGGAACAAAAGCCAACCACAAAATACAAATAAACATAAAAGAGAGTATACTTACAAAAGCCCGTTCACCTCTGGTTGTTGTTATCGGCAAAAATCCCTTTCGGGCGTATCCCGGGGAAATGGCATGCCATACATTGAGCCCTATTACTACCCCTGCAAATATCAAAACCCCAATCACGCTTGAAATATGCCAATGCATCCATTCTATACCCATGCTAGAGCCTCCCCACTGAACTTATATTTAAATTCATATTATACTCTCCCCATGGAAAATCCTTTAGTCAGATAATTTCTAATAAAATAAACAAGTATCCCACCAGGAATCATAGTGAGCACCCCCACAGCCGCTATCACACCCCAATCAAAACCCTCCGCGGTCATACTCCTGGTTAAGGTGACCCCAATGGGTTTAACATAAATTGAGGTAATAGTGCGTGCCAAAAGAAGCTCCACCCAGGAGAATAAGAAAACAAAAAAAGCAGTTACACCAATTCCTTGCTTGATTAACGGGAAAAAAATCTTTCCAAAAAAACGAAAAAAACGATATCCATCTACATACGCCGTTTCATCTATTTGCCTGGGAATACCGCTCATAAATCCATGAAGAATCCATACAGCCAAAGGCAAATTAAAAAGGCAATGAGCGAGTGCCACGGCTAAAGGAGTATCAAAAAGTTTAAAGGTGGCAAATAATGCCGACATTGGAACAAGAAAAATAGCACCCGGAGCCATTCTGTTAGTTAAAAACCAAAAAAACAAGTGATTGCTTGCGTAAAATTTCCAGCGGGAGAAAGCATAAGCGGCAAAAACTGCCAGAGGCATCACTATAGCCATGTTCAAGAAAACATATGTCAGCGTGTTGAGAAAACTCCTTATCCAAAACCATGAAGTTAAAACATAACCATAGTGTCCAAAAGTGAATCTATGCGGATAATAAGTCAGGCCACTGGTAATCTCTGTATTCGGCTTAAAAGAAGTATTTAGCATCCAGTAAATTGGAACCAATAAAAAAATAAAATAAATAATTAATATTATGTGCCTTTTCTTCATTTATGCTCCTCCTCCTATTTTAGTCATCGTAGTATATAAAACCCAACAAAGAACAAGAACAAACAAAAGATAAACAAGTGATACTGCGCCACCAAAACCCATATCAAATCCTCCAATGGCCTGTCTTGTTGTAAATTGATTTAAGAACTCAGTTGCGGTACCAGGACCTCCTCCCGTAAGTATAAAAGGCTCATCAAAAATTCTAAAAGAATCCATACCTCGCAAAAGCACAGCAACGATTAAAACAAATCGAAGACGCGGTAAGGTAATGTGCCTGAACTGAGCCCATTTAGAAGCTGCATCAATTTTTGCTGCCTGATAAAATTCTTGAGGAACAGCCAAAAGACCGGCGTAACAAAGCAAAATAACTAAAGGCGTCCAATGCCACGTATCGGTAATAACTATTGTCCACCAGGCCTGAACGGCATTTCGTGTCGGGAGATAAAGAATTCCTACTTTTTCCAGGACTGCGGGAAGCACTCCCACATCACCCCGGGAAAATACGCGCCAGATAAGACCCACAACATTCCATGGTATCAATAAAGGAATTCCCAGTAACACCAAACAAACACCCACCCACATTCCTTTTCTCGGCAAAAGGTGAGCAAGAGCAAGACCTAAAGGAATTTGTATAATAAGAACCTCAAAAGTAAAAAGAAACTGTCGACCAATAGCACCTGTAAAATTCGCGTCATGCATTGCAAAAATAAAATTTTGCAATCCTGAATAAGTTGGAATACACCCTGGAATTAAATAGTGAATGGAGTAATTAATTACCACTAAAATCGGCAGAAAACCTACTAACCCCATAACTACCAGGCACGGCAATATAAATAAGAATGCTTTATTTTTCATTTACTCGCTCCTTCTTCCCCCTATCCAATACCAATACATCGTTTTTGTACAATTTTATGTTCTCCTCCGGAAAACCAACCCATATCTTTTCACCCTCCGATACATCTACGCCCGCTCGCACTTTGCCCCTTATGTCAGTTTTACCCAAAACCAACTTCAATATTTTATAATCTCCCATATTCTCAACAACTGGAACATTAAAATGAACATAACCCTCTGTTGCCTGGGTGCTACATTTTACCTCTTCTGGCCTTATCCCTAATTTAAATGAGTCACCTTGTTTTTTAAGTTCAGAAAACATTTTTTGAGAAATGGGCAGGGAAAAGTCTTCGAATTTTAAACTTTCCCCGCTAAGAGAACAATCAAGTATATTCATTCCCGGACTTCCAATAAAAAATCCCACAAACGGTGTGCGGGGCCTTATATAAAGCTCGCCAGGACTGCCAACCTGAATAACAAGACCATCTTTCATCACCACAACTTTCTCGGCAAATGTCAGTGCTTCGTGTTGGTCATGAGTAACATAAATCATAGTCAACCCTAAATCGCCCTGGGCTACGCTTAAGTCTCTTCTTAAAAACCATCTTTGAGTAGGATCAATTTGGGTCATTGGCTCATCAAGCAAAACTATGTTAGCATCCTCTCTAACGATACCTCGCCCTAAAGCAACTGCCTGTCTTGGCCCAGGACTTAATGCATGAGACTTTGTATGAAGGTCATTTTCCAGGTTCAACATCTTAGCTATCTCTTCCACCCGCTTTTTTACCTTATCTTCCGGTAGGCCTCGATTGCGAAGGGGAAAAGCCAGATTAGCGTAAACATCCATAGACTCATACACCACCGGAAATTGAAAAACCTGTGCCAGATGCCGCTTCTCAGGAGGTAAGCCAGTTACATCCTTCCCGTCAAATAAAACTTTTCCCTTAGTTGGAGTTAAAAGACCGGAAATAATATTTAAAAGGGTAGTTTTACCACATCCAGATGGCCCAAGCAGTGCACCGGCACACCCATCTTCAAAAGTTAAGTTTACCCCTTTAAGGGCCTGGGTCTCTTCCTGTCCAGTTCTGTAAATATGTTCAATACCTTTTAATTCTACCTTAGCCATGTACTCTCTCCTCTTTTTAAGACTATAACTTTTTCTTTTAAGACCATGTTACCGGCTGTCCTTCACTCATAATAAGTTGGTTTGATTTTTTGCCATAAATAAAAACATGTTTAGGATCAAGGTATACGGTCACTACTTGATTTCTCCGGTAAGGTACCAGTGGAGTTTCTATTTGGACACCAAAGTTCATCTTTCCGTGAACTAAATGCAAGCTGGTTGTTCCACCAACTACTTCGCTAAACTCAACGGTGTTTTCAAAACTAGTCATCTCACCTTTTTGTTTATCGATATGGAAAGCTTGGGGACGAATACCTACTACGTACTCATCCTCAGTAAATAAATCCTTAAAGTTTCCAACGGGAAATTTAAGTTCTTCAGAAACCTGCACCCATAAATTTCCGTTATCTGCCACACGCCGGGCATCAAACGTATTCATGGGAGGAGAGCTAAAATAATATCCCACTTCAGTATATCGGGGTTTTTTATAGACATCTTCAGTAAGCCCAAATTGGACAATCTTACCCTTGTCAAGAAATCCAAGGTGAGTTGACATTGCTAATGCATCCACCGGTTCGGGAGTAGCATTGATGATCGTAGTTCCCTTAAAAACAGTTTTAAGGTCAGTCCTCAATTCCTCCCTCAATTTATAGTCTAAATTAGCCAAGGGCTCATCTAAAAAGATAAATCTAGCTCCTTTTATCAAGGCTCTGGCAATTGCTGTTCGTTGCTGTTCGCCTCCGCTAAGCTCTGCCGGAATATGGTCCAGTAAGTGATCTATCTTTAAAAATTTAGCAATCCCTTTAACCTTTTTGTCAATTTCCTCTTTCGTTAATCTTTTCTCCTTGCGGGCCACCCGCAAAGGTGAGGCAATGTTCTCATAAATGGTCAGCGAAGGATAATTGATGAACTCCTGGTAAACCATAGCAATATTTCTTTCTTGAACTGCAAGATCAGTTACATCTTCATCATCATAATACACCTTGCCACTAGTTGGTGAATCAATTCCAGACATAATACGTAAAAGAGTTGTTTTGCCAGCACCAGTGGGTGCTAAAATACTCGTAAAACTATCCGTAGGAATTTCCAGGGAAATATCATCTAAAACAACGTTGCCCTCAAATTCTTTTTTTATATGTTCAAGCCTAAGCCTCATTTATAACTACCCCCTTTGCCATTTTACTGTCAATTTTTATCTGGTTACACTACTTTTTTTCAAGCTTCGCAGCTTCATTTTCCCTCTTAGTATAAACATTAAACATTAAACATTTAAGATAAAATACTTTTTCAATAAGTCAATTATTTAACTTATGCTTTTTAGGAATTTAATTAACAGTTTAAATAAAAAAAAGTAAATAATACAAACTTAAAAAAACATTATTTCAGTAAAAATTCGCGCTAACTTATTTAACTGTTACTCATAAACGTAAGCAAAACACCGTCATCAAACAAAAATTTAAAAAAAAATCAATTCCACCTGATAGTAATATTCCACATACTAAAAATTTGTCAAGTAATTCGGAAAGTAAAAAAATTGGGAAAACCCACATTAATTATTGGTTTACATAATCTCAGCGGAGGGCAGATTATTATTTTCGTTGAAAGGAGTAATTTATTATTTTACACAAAACCTAGCTTATTTTTTCTTCATCTACTTAAAAACTGGAACAAAAAGCCATATTAAGAAAAAACTGTAAAAAAAACTAATATCTTCCACTATAACAAGAGTAATTTGCCCGCTAAGATTATCCAAGATAAACTTTTTAGGAAATCAGGCAATTATTTGGCTAAAACCTCATCAGCAAATTGATACCCTTTTTCCAGATCCTCAACAGTTATCTGGCGGTTGTTAAGAGTGCTATTTCGGTAAGCATAGACAAAAGACATTACCTCTCTGCGGATGTCTTCTTCCAGTTCTTGCTTTACCTCACTTTTAATATTCTCGATGTTCATATTAACTGTGTTAGCCGTACTGGTAATTTTACCTCCAACAAAAAATATACCTGCTGCCAGTATTAAAATAGCAATAACGATTGCCACATTTTCCCACCTTATTTTTTTTTCTTGCTCCATTTTTCTCTCCTTATCTTAAGTTTAATAGCGTTAAATTTCTTTGTATTTTTTCACTCTACTCCTTTCTCTGTTTTCCTGAAAATTTTAATCATTTATTTAACACTACTTAAATCCCAAAGATTGTAAATACAAATAAACATTATTAAATTTCTTGGGATGACTACATTTTCTCAGGAGCAAAAATACCTAAGATATCTAAAACATCCATTACAGCAATTTTTACTGCTTGAATTAGAAAAATACGAGCCTCGGTAAGATTTTTATCCTCAGTTATCACTCGATGGCGGGCATAAAATTGGTGAAATGCAGAGGCAAGATTCTTAGCGTAAACCGTAAGATGGTGAGGTTCAAATCTTTCTCCCGCTTCTTTCACCTGGTCAGGTAAAAGAGCAATAAGAAGTATTAAATCCCTCTCTTCAGGAGTTTTAAGAAGAGAAAGAAATGCTTTTTCTTGGAAATTAAATTTTTGTTCTTTTGTTTTCCTTAAAATACTACAAATTCTAGCATGAGCGTATTGGACATAAAAAACAGGATTTTCCGGAGTTTGTTTTTTGGCAAGTTCCAGATCAAAATCAAGATGAGAATCAGCATTACGAGAAAGAAAAAAGAAACGAGAAGCATCTTTACCAACTTCCTTTAAAATTTCTTTCAAAGGAATGAATTCTCCCCTCCTGGTAGAGGCAGAAACTCTTTTCCCGCCTCTTTTCAAGGCCACCAACTGATAAATTAATGTTTTTAAGGCCTCCTCAGGATAACCTATCGCTTGAGAGGCTGCCCTCATCCTGGGAACATAACCAATGTGATCAGCTCCCCATATATCAATTACTTTATAAAAACCTCTCTTAAATTTATTTAAATGGTAGGCAATATCACTGGCAAAATAAGTATAATCCCCATTCTTTTTTCGCAAAACTCTATCTTGTTCTCCTTTTATTAGTAAAGAGGTTTTAAACCACATTGCACCATCTTTTTCATTTAAAAAACCTTTTTTCTGAAGAAAAGATAAAACCTCAGGAAGTTGCCCGCTATTGTAAACCTCCGATTCAAAAAACCAACGATCAAATTTTACACCAAATTCTCTCAAGTCGTCTTTTATACTTCTTAAAATTTCCTTTACGGCAAATTTAGAAAGGAGGGAAAATATATCTTGAGTTGATTTTCCCTTTATGCTCCCCATTTCCTGCTTATAAGTTTTAGCAAGATCAACAAGATACTCACCCTTATATCCATCTTCAGGAAGGTTAACTTCTTCTCCCTCTGTCTGTCTTATTCTAATCCAGAGTGATTTTGCCAATCTATTTATCTGCCCACCTACATCATTTACGTAATACTCTTTTTCTACTTTAAAACTTAATTTCATGAGATTATTGGCCAGAACATCTCCCAGTGCTGCTGCTCTTCCATGTCCTACATGTAAAGGTCCGGTGGGATTGGCCGAAACAAATTCTACCTGGATTAATTTATCTTGCCCCATAGAAAATCGAGTAAAATCCTGCCCTTCTTGAACTATTTTCGTTAAAGTTTCTTCTAAATAAGAAGGAGACAGAAAGAAATTTAAAAATCCGGGAATAACAAACTCCACACGAGAAAAAAGTTTATTTTGGGCAAGAAGAGAAGCTAAATTATCTCCCTTGGCCTTGGGAAAGCTTTTACCCTTATCAGACAATAAAAAAGGAAGATTGGTGGAAAGATCACCCCATTCTTTTTTCTTTGTTCGCTCCAGCATAAAAGGAGGTAGAGGAGAAGGAAAAAACTTTCCCACTACCTCCTTTATAAAAGATGTTACTACTTCTTTTAATGAGTTATCCATACTTATCTTATCCTGCAGCCTCTATAGCAACAAACATAGGTGGCCAGGAACCATGACGAATCCTTAAAAGAAGATTATCACCAGACTTAATATCAATCATCACCACCTCAAAATCACTAAGGCTTTCAATTTCTTTACGGTCAGCCCCTTTTATTATTATATCTATTACATCTCCAGCGCTTATTCCTCCCTTATCGGCAGAACTTTGCGGTAAAACTTCTGTTATTATTACTCCTTTTACCTCTTCTTTAATTTTAAACTGTTCACGAAGCTCCCTCGTAATTTCTTCTACTTTGATACCCAAAAGTTTTTCCTCTACAGCTTCCTTAGCTTCAACCGCCTCAGTTTTAGCCTCTGTAATCTCTTTGGGCTTTGGCGCTGTATAAAGTTCAACAATGACCTCTTTACCGTCTCTCAATAAAGTTAAATTTATTTTTTCTCCTATTGTAGTCTTGAGCACTTTTTCCTTCAAGTCCAGGGGTGTTCCTACTAAATCACTGTTAACCTGCTGAATAACATCTCCCGGCTTAATTCCGGCCTTATCTGCCGGTGAGGAAGAAACTACGTCAGCCACTAATACTCCCTTATCAACACCAAACTTTTCAGCCAATTCGGGACTAAGCTCCTGCATATAGATACCAATCCAGGGCCATTTAATCTCACCATATTTTACCAGACTTTGAAGTAAATTCTTAGCTTTATCTATAGGAATTGCAAAACCAATTCCCACCGAACCACCCGTGGGAGAAAGAATTGCTGTATTTATTCCTATCACTTCTCCGTAAATATTTACGAGGGGTCCACCACTGTTTCCGGGATTAATAGAAGCATCGGTTTGAATCAAATCGCCATAAATCTTGCTTTTTCCCCCACTTCCACCAGCCTGAATAGCCCTTCCTGTAGCACTAACAACTCCTACTGTAACTGTAGGCTCATATTTTTTATTTAACTCAGAAAGAGCATACCCAAATGGATTTCCCAAAGCTATGACCCACTGTCCCACCTGGGTATTTCCCGAATTACCCAAAACCACATAAGGAAACGACTCACCCTCTATTTTTAAGAGAGCAATATCGGACTCTACATCAATCTCCATAATTTGTGCTTGATAGCTTTCGTTAGTGGATAAAGTCACTGTAACCTTGCCCTCATCCACACCTTCAATAACATGTGAATTAGTAATTATGTACCCATTCTCATTTATAATCATCCCTGAGCCCAGCCCTCTACGGGGAGATCTTTTTTGAGGAAACTGTTCAAAAAACTTTTTAAAAAACTCATCAAAATCTTCAAAAGGCGGACCAAAAAGTCTCTCCCGGTCAAAATCCGAAACAGTTACAGTCCTCTCCGTAGATATGCTCACAACTGCTGGGGATACCTTTTTTATAGCACTAATTATTTTCCCCTCAAAACTTTCAGGATCAATAGGGTGAGGTTCTAAATTCTCCTCAAAAAGCGGTCCTTTCAATTCCAGCTCACTGCTAACTCCCTGCAAAGAACTCAAGCTAAAACCAGCAACTACCAGAGCTAAGGACAGAGAAAACAATAAGGTAAGTTTTACCCACTTAGCATTTTTTTTCATTTTAAACCTCCTTGTTTCTTAATTCAGTAATTTTATTTACTTTTGACAATTATTACAAAAATAAGTTCCCCGACCTCCAATTTTTTTCTTTTTTATAGAAAAACCACAACGAAAACATGGTTGTCCTTTTCTTCCATAAACCTTAAGGTAAGGAACATAATTTCCTTTTTCCCCATTTAAATCAAGATAAGCATCAACTGAGGACCCTTTCTGTTGGATAGCTTCTTTTAAAACTTTTATTAAGCTATGATAAAGAGCCTCAGTTTCTTTATTCTTCAACTGAGAAACAATCCTCTCTGGGTGAATATTGACGTTATAGAGAGCTTCCTGAGCGTAAATATTGCCAATGCCCGCTATAAAAGTTTGATCCATTAAAAGTGGCTTTATTTTACCTTTTCTTTTATTTAGTCTTTCCTTAAATTCAGTAGAAGTAAACTCAGGTGAAAGAGGTTCTGGGCCCATATTTTTAATTGCTGGAATACTGTTCAACTCATCATCGGAAAGTAGATAAACATTGGCAAATCCTCTCATGCTTGTAAAAAACAACTTAGTGTTGTCGGAAAAGATAAAAACTATACGCACGTAATCAGGTTCTTGTTTTTCTAAGGGAACAAATAATAGCTTTCCTGTAAGTCTTAAATGAAAAATAAGCAATTTATGAAAATTAAGGATTAGTATTAAATATTTCCCTCTTCTTTTAATATCCTGGATAACTTTGCCCTCTACCCTCTCTTTAAACTCTTTTGCACAAAGAATCTTAATATTTTTCTCATTTCTAATCTCAACTCTTTTTATTTTTTTGCCTCTAATCTTTTTGACCATGCCTTGCTTAATAGTTTCTACTTCAGGAAGTTCCGGCATTTTATTCTCTTCGCCCCTTATTTTAGGTATCCAGAAAGTATTTTAATAATTCTTTTTTTAGGAAAACTTACCTGTCTGCCATTTTTTATACCTAACATAATAACGCAAGGAGGAAAAAATGCAAATTCTAAGAGGGGGAAGGGTTTAAAGGGGTCAGTAGTGTCTGCCTGACCCCAACAGTACTATTGGATAAGTTTTTTTATCTGAGCAATAATATCTTTCTCGTTAGGCAAAAATGCTTTCTCTAAAACCGGGGAAGAAGGGGGAGGTATGTTGGGAGCTGTTATTCTTGACACAGGAGCATCAAGGTAATCAAAGGCTTTCTCTTGAATTTGAGCTACTATCTCTGCCCCAAATCCCATAAATTGAACTGCCTGGTGAACTACTGCTGCTTTACCTGTTTTTTGGACAGATTCTACTACGGTGTCTATATCAAGAGGAAAAAGGGTGCGAAGGTCAACAATCTCCACTTCAATACCCTCTTCTTTTAACTTCTCACTAGCTCTTAAGGCAACAGGGATCATAGAGGCCCAGGCAATGAGGGTAACAGCTTCTTTAGAAGGATCGACTTTTCTTTTAATCTTGGCTTTTCCTAAAGGAACAAGATATTCTTCTTTTGGAACCTTACTTTTAGCTAAAAGATCTGTGTAAAGATTCTGATGTTCAATAAATACCACCGGGTTATCATCTCTTATCGCTGATGCCATCATTCCCTTGGCATCGTAGGCATCTGATGGAACAGCAACTTTCAATCCTGGAAAGTGGGCAATTACAGCCTCCAGGCTCTGTGAGTGCTGACCAGCATATCCTTTTCCCCCACCAATAGTGGTACGTATGGTTAAGGGCAAAACTGCCTGCCCTCCTGACATATATTTCCACTTCGCAGCCTGATTTCCCACCTGATCGAAAGCCTGAAGAATAAAATCAATATACATTATCTCTAATACAGGCCTCAGGCCTCTTAAAGCTGCTCCGATCCCACTTCCAACAATTGCCGCTTCTGAAATAGCCGTATTGAAGATTCTATCCCTTCCAAAAATCTCAAGAAGTCCCTTGGTAACATTGTAAGCTCCTCCATAATCAGCAATATCTTCTCCCCATAGAATAACTCTTTTATCTCGCCTCATCTCTTCAAATAAGACCTCATTTAGTGCTTCTCGATAGGTAATTTCCACTTCAGGGTCTCTTTCCAAAAATTCTGGTTTTCTTAAGATGGGAGCATTCTTAAATTTTCCCGGAACATTATCTGAGGTAGTATCACTAAAAAGACCAAAGTAAATATTTTTTGGCTCAGGACTTTTTGTCTCAGCAGCTTTTTGAGCCATAGCAATATTTCGATCTCGTGCTTGTTTTTTAAATTTATCAAGTTCTTCAGGAGTCATAATTTTTTCTTTTATTAGCTTCTTAGAAAAACTATTAATCGGATCTACCTTCTCCCATGCCTTAAGTTCTTCTAAGCTACGGTAACTCTCATCCCCTTTTGTATCCAATTTATCTTTTACATTATGTCCCCCAAACCGGGCACACCAGAACTCTAAAAAAACAGGACCCTGATTACCTCTGGCAAGATTCACCGCTTTTTTTGTTGCATCTCTGACAGCAAGTACATCCATCCCATTAACAATCTCAGCGTGCATTCCTGCTCGATTATATCCAAAACTTCTTTCTGCTAAAAAATCTACTCCAGTAATCTCCCCTCTTTGCTGTCCAGTATACCCGTATTGATTGTTAACAGCGACAAATACAACAGGGATTGTATTTTTTTTATTCATCAGCCCATTGGTAAATTGAGCCATGCAAGCCATATTCATTGCCTCATGAGCAATACCATTGTTAAAAGCACCATCGCCGACAAAACAAATAGTTACTTTTTTATCTTCAAGGTAGCGAGAGGCAATCCCAGAGCCGACAGCCATGCCCATACATCCTCCTACAATAGCGTTTGCCCCTAAGTGGCCCCTTCCAAAATCAGTTATATGCATCGAGCCTCCTCTTCCCCGACACCAACCAGTATCTTTTCCAAAAAGTTCTGCTATGGCTTTAAAAAGATAAAGTTGAATAGCCTTCTCTTCCAGCTCCTGGCGAGTTTTACCCTGCGTTTCAAACTCCAGAAACTCAAAAGTTTTTTTATCATGGGTAAGAAAGCTACTTAGAGCAGCATCATCCATTAATCTTATGGCAAAGTAACCTTTAGAAAGAGCATCTCCATGTCCACGATGATTACTGGTGATGTAATCATGGGGAGAGATAGCTGATATACAACCAGTAGAAGTTGCTTCTTGCCCGATTGAAACATGATCTGCACCGATATATAAGTATTTAAGAGGACCGTATCTACCTTTTTTTTCTTTAAAATCACGGATCATTTCTTCCAGATTTCTAGTCAAGAGCATGCATTTGATAAGATCTATGAAATTTTCTCTGCTAATATTTTCTTCTTTTAACTCTTCCTGAAGAGATTTTTGATATTGAAATTTAGGTATTCTGCCTCCTACCTCAACAAACCCTGGAATAAACTCAGGTAATAAAACAATCTCCCTTACCATGCAACCTGCCTCCTTTTTATCCTTTTTGCTTTTAACCTTTGGAAAACTGTTCTTTTTCTATCTGCATAATCTTTTCGACTTTGGGAACAGAACGCCCTCCTTGAAATTCTGCTTTAAGCCAGATATCAACCAGCATCTTAGCAAGCTCCACTCCAACCACAAAAGCGCCTATAGTCATTATCTGGGCATTATTGGATTTCCGTGCCCTATCGGTTGAATAAGCGTCATGGCAGCAAGCTGCTCTTATGCCTCTTACCTTATTGGCCGCAATTGCCATACCAACCCCCGTGCCACAAATTAAAATTCCCCTTTCAAACTCTCCTCCAGCGACAGCTTCAGCTACCTGCTTTGCTTTATCGGGATAAGCAATAGGCTCTTTAGTCATTACACCAAAGTCCTTGAATTCTACTTCTTTTTCCTTTAAAAACTGGCATACTGCATTTTTTAACTCTAATGCATTGTGGTCACAACCAACAGCTATCCTCATTTTTGACCTCCTGTAAAATAATTACGTAATAGCTTAACTTCTTCAAAGAACTCTTTTTTCAAAAAAACTTTCCGATTAAATAATTGTTGAATCATGAAGTTTGTTTTTAGTCAATTTCTTATTAACTGAGTTTGTTAAGAAAATTCATTTTCCTCAAGATGAATAATAGATTTTGCTGTTAGCTCATCGGTAATCAGGATGTTGATAAATTTTCCGTGTAGCGCGCCAAGAATCGATTCAACCTTGCAACCTCCTCCGGCAACACCGATAACTTTTTCCAATTTCCTTAGCTTATCAATGGACAAACTCACTATTCTGCGATGCAATTCACAGTTTACTTTTTCACCTTTAATGTCAAAGAATTGGGCCATAATGTTTCCCACCGCTCCTCCTCTTGCCAGAATCTCTATCTCCGGTAAACTAATATAACCCATTTGAGAAAGCGTGTTTTCCCCACTCACATCTCCTATTCCCACTAGAGCGTAATCTACTAATGTTGCCATATTTAAAGCTGTTTTCACTGTTAACTCAGATTTAAATGATTGACAGAGCTCATCTGAGGCCGCTATAGCAGGAGCGTAAACATAGTAACACTCTCCTTTCCAAATTGAAGCAAGCTTTCCTCCTATGTTGTAAGGATTAAGAGAAAGAGAAGTAGTCAGCCCTCCCATAAGATTAACTATTTTTAAATTTTCAAATTTATCAGTTTTTACGTAACCGGCCACTTTTTGAATAGTTCTTCCCCAACCTAATCCCAGAAATTGTCCGTCTTCTAAGTTTCTTTCCAGGTAAACTGCGGCCGCCTTTCCTAAGGTATCCCTTAGTTTATCCTCATTCAGGGAAGGAACTACCATAGCATCCCGAAGATTAAAGAGAGAGATGAGATTTTTTTCTAAAAAAAGACAGTTACTTCCCACCCCATTTATCTGAAAACTAACTATTCCTTTTTCCTTGGCCTTTTTTAACATCCTCACTACCTTGGATCTTGAAAGGGAAAACTTGCGAGCAATTTCATTTTGAGTTAATCCTTCCTCATAATAAAACCAAGCCACCCTTATTAGAAAATCAGCCTCAGCAAAATCTACTGGCATAAAAGACTCTCTTTGTCTTATTTTTGACCATATTATCGTATCCTGAAAATTTGTCAAATTTTTTTAAAATATAAATTATTATTACTCTACCCTATTTATTCATTGTTAATAGTGA
>CAZGDY010000014.1:0-21817 GCA_964524965.1 uncultured Clostridia bacterium | reverse complement strand
TGAGCAAAAGAATAATCAAAAAACCTTGCTACCGTTGAGGGTAGAAGCAAAACAGCAATAGCAAAAATAATGGCTATTACTCCAACACCCCCTATCCGAATAGGTATATAGGTAGTTTGTCCTCCATAGGCACGTCTTCCTACCACACGCCGGGCATATCGGATAGGAATTCTCCTTTCAGCCTGATAGATAACTACGACGGCTGCTGTAATTAAAATAGCAATAATGGAGAACAAAAAAATGATAAAAGGAGCCAATTGGCCAGCCTGCGTCAGTCTTAAAACATTTCCCATAGCAGGCCGAATTCCAGCTATAATTCCTGCAAATATTATTAAAGAGATACCATTACCAATTCCTCTTTCAGTAATTTTTTCCCCTATCCACACCAGCAACACCGTCCCAGTAATAAGAGTTAGAATAGCCGGAAACAAAAAGTTTAAACCTCTAATATAAACAAAAGCACCATTATTTACACTCTGCATCCAGTAACAAAGAGCTACTCCTTGAACAATCGCTATAGGGATGGTAGCGAATCTGGAAATCTGAGTTATTTTCCTTCTCCCCTCCTCTCCCTGTTTGGCTAATGCTTCAAGTTGTGGCACCGCTATAGTTAAAAGTTGCATAATAATAGAAGCACTGATATAGGGCATTATTCCTAAAGAAAAAATGGACATTCTAGCCAGTGCACCACCAGCGAATATATTCATTAAACCGAATGCCCCTGTTTGAAAAACCGTAGACCTAGCAAGAGCCGAGATATCCACACCCGGAATCGGGATGAAAGAACCCAATCTAAAAACAACAAACATAAGTAAAGTAAAAATTATCCTATTTCTCAATTCGGTAATCTTAAAAATACTCTGTAATCTATCTAACACTGGATTACCTCTACTTCACCTCCCGCTTGTACTATCTTTTCTTTTGCTCCATTAGAAAAAGCATGAGCTTTTATACGCAAAGACTTATTTAATATCCCATTTCCCAGTATTTTAACTCTGTATGTTTTCCCAACGAGTCCTTTCTCTTTTAAAAACTCAGGGTCAATATTAGAGTTAACTTCAAATGTATTTAAAACACCTACATTAACAATTTCAAACTTCACTTTTTTGAAAGAGTGAAAACCTCTCTTGGGAACTCTGCGAGTCAAAGGCATTTGCCCCCCCTCAAACCACGAATATACTTTTCCTCCACGAGCCTTCTGCCCTTTGTGTCCCCGAGTAGAAGTCTTCCCATGACCTGAACTAGGACCTCTACCTACTCTCTTCTTTTTATGAATAGCTCCAGAAGGAGCCTTAAGTATGTTTAGGTTCACCCTTTTCACCTCTTCCTCTTAGTTGAAAGACCTCTTGCGAGTTTCTTAAGCCCTTCAATCCCTCAATAACAGATTTAGCCAGGTTAAGTGGGTTGTTACTACCCAAAGATTTAGTTAAAATATCCTTTATGCCAGCTAATTCTGCTATGGATCTTACAACTTCTCCTGCAATAATTCCCGTACCCGGCGAAGCTGGTTTCAAAAGAACTTTAGAAGCTTTGAATTTTCCTATGACCTCATGGGGAATAGTATTGTCCAGCAAAGAAACCTGAACAAGATTTTTTTCAGCTTCACGACGTCCTTTATTGATAGCAAGTAAAAGCTCCCTAGCTCTACCCAATCCTAACCCAACCCATCTGTTTCTATTTCCTACTACTACGAGAGCATTAAAACCTATCTTTCGACCACCTTTGACCACTGCGAAAACTCTTCTGACCCTTATAAGTTTTTCTTCTAATTCCCCAATTTCTTCTGATACTTCTGAAAATTTCTCTATCAATTGCTTTTGCATTTTAGCCTCTTGTCGCAACACTAAAATTCAATCCCTTGTTCCCTTACTCCTTCAGCCAGAGCTTTGATTCTGCCGTGGTAAGGATAGTAACTTCGATCAAAGACTATTCTCTTTATACCTTTCTCCGCAACAATCTTTCCCAATTCTTCTCCCAATTTCCTAGCGATACTTGCACTCTTGCAATTTATTTTCTTTTCTTCGTATTTAATGGAACAAACAGAAAACAATGTTACTCCTTGCGCATCATCAATTAACTGAGCATAAATATAGCGATTACTCTTGTATATGCAAAGGCGCGGTCTATCCTTGTCGCCCCACACTTTTTTTCTTATTCTTTTTTTTCTCCGCTCTCTTGCCAGCACTTTTGATAAAACCATCTTATCCTCCAGTTTTCTAAAAACCTCATCTCTATCCTGAATATCAATTCTCAACTGTTAGTCTTGTAGTCTTTGGTTAAATAATAAAACTTACCTACGTTATACTATTTTATAGTTGTAAACAAAATCCTTAAGCTAAGAGAAATTTTGTTTACAAAACATTAGATTTTACTTCCCAAAGCAGCTTTACCCACTTTCAATTTTATAACCTCGTCTTTATATCTAATTCCTTTACCTTTGTATGGCTCAGGCTTTTTAAAACTTCGAATCTCGGCAGCTACTTCTCCCACCTTTTGCTTATCACATCCTGAAACTTTTATAGTAGTAGGATCAGGAACTTGTATCTCAATTTCTTGTGGAGAATAATACTCTACAAGATGAGAAAATCCCAAGTTCAGTATAAGTTTTTTATCTTCTAATCTCGCCCTATAACCCATGCCTACAATCTTCAATTCTTTCTCAAACCCTTCCGATACACCCTTTGCCATATTAAAAATCAAACTGCGAATGGTCCCATGTAAAGCTTTGCTTTGTTTATCCTCTCTCGTCCGCTCAACTAAAATCTGGTCGTTTTCAACACCTACCTTACAACAAGAGGGAATCACTTGAAGAAGTTTTCCCTTTGAACCTTTAACCTCTATTTGCTCACCTTTAATAAAAACTTCCACTCCTTCAGGAATAGAAATCGGTTTTTTACCAACCCTGGACATTAAAAACTCCTTATTACCAGATATAACAGAGAACCTCTCCTCCTACTTCCAATTTCTTAGCTTCTCTCCCCGTAAGAATACCCTTGGAAGTGGAAAGAATGCAAATACCTAAACCGCTACGTACTCGGGGAATATCTTCTTTGCCAACATAAGTTCTTCTTCCTGGTTTGCTAATTCTCTCTAAATGCGTAATCACTTTTTCTCCCTTCTCAAAAGAGTACTTCAGGTATATCTGCATAAATCTTCTTCTATCTCGCACTTTTACTTTATACCCTTTTATATAACCTTCTTTCACCAAAACCTTAGCCATAGCCTCTTTAATTTTAGAGGCAGGAATCTCCACTATTTCTTTGTAGACCATGTTAGCATTTCTAATTTGGGTTAGAAAATCAGCAATTGGATCGGTTTGCATCTTCTCCTCTTCTTTACTTTTTTTTAACTTTTTAAAAAAATCTTTAATCCTTGATTATACTTACTTTTTAGCCCCCGAAAATTCACTATATATCAGGAGAGCTTCTTTTGCTCTCATGCTATCTATTGGGCCTGTTTTCCAAAAAAATAAGTTGAACAATTCTATAGTTTTAACGCTTTAATAATGTTTCAAACTTCGTATATCTTAAAATTCCAAAGAGCATCAATCTATAAAATAAGATCTCCAAGGTAAAAGTAGAATTTAGCCGCTGGTGCCTGGAAAATATTTCGGAAAAGAACAATTACCGAGGATTTCCCTTGCTGTTCACCAACTTGCTTTTTTAACTCCAGGAAGATATCCCTTATGAGCTAACTCTCGGACACACAAGCGACAAAGACCAAATTGACGAATATATCCCCGGGGTCGTCCACATCGAGCACATCTGCTATATTTTCTAACCTTAAACCTTGGTTCACGTTTACACTTCTCAATTAAGGACTTCTTTGCCATATTTATCCTCTTTTTCAGAAAGCTAAGTTTTTTGCTTGCTAAAAGACATACCTAATTTCTGAAGTAGTTTTTTAGCTTCTTGATCGCTCTTTGCCGTAGTCACAATATTTATTGAAAGACCTGGTAACTTAGCAATAGTCTCATACTCAACTTCGAGAAAAATTACCTGGTCTTTCAAACCTAAAGTAAAATTTCCCCTACCATCAAAAAGACTATCAGAAACCCCCTGAAAGTCACGAATCCGCGGCATTGCTAAATTAAATAACCGATCTAAAAACTCGTACATCCTATCTCCCCTCAAAGTCACTTTACAACCAATAACCATGCCTTCTCTAAGATTAAAACCAGCAATGGATTTCTTAGCTTTTGTTGGCACAGCAGCTTGGCCTGTAATAAGAGATAAAGATTTCTTGGCCATATCAACCAACTTTGGTTCGGTTTTTCCCCTACCTAAACCAACATTTACGCATACCTTTTCAACCCGGGGAACCTCCATTGGATTACTTAGCCTTAAATCCTCCATTAATTGAGGAATAATTTCCTTTTTATAAAGCTCTTTTAATTTTGCCATAATAAATCCTTAGTCTATAACTTCTCCACATTTTTTGCATACTCGGAGTTTTTCCTTTTCTCCTTCTTCCAATAAACTTATCTTCGCTCCTATTCTAGTTCTTTTTCCACAACGGGGACAAACTAACATGACTTTGCAAGGTAGAACAGGAGCTTCTCTTTCCACAATTCCACTTTCCTGTCCTCTTTTTTGGGCTTTAACGTGACGTTTAGTAATGTTAACTCCCTCTATCACTATTTTATCCCCTTTAGGAATTCGCTCAATTACTCGAGCTACTTTTCCTTTATCTTTTCCCGAAAGAACAACTATTTCATCTCCCACCTTGATTTTAGACATAATTCCTCTCTTTAAAGAACTTCTGAGGCAAGAGAGATTATTTTCATAAAATTTTTATCCCTCAGCTCTCTTGTTACCGGTCCAAAAATACGCGTACCCTTTGGGTTACCAGTATTATCAATAACTACACCGGCATTATCATCAAATCTTATATAAGTTCCATCTTTCCTTCTTATCTCTTTTTTAGTTCTTACCACTACTGCTTTTACCACTTCGCCTTTAACTATTTCAGAATTAGGAATAGTTTTTTTCACCGCGGCTACAATTATATCCCCAATACTAGCGTATCGACGAGAGGAACCTCCTAACACGCCAATACACATTATCTTCTTTGCTCCTGAATTATCAGCTACTATTAATTGTGTTCGGAGCTGTATCATTGGACTTTTTCTTCCTTGTTGAGTATTTTTACTACATTCCAGTGTTTATCCTTTGATAAAGGCCTGGTCTCTCTTATTTGTACCAAATCACCTATTTTACACTCATTTCCACTATCGTGAGCTTTGACCTTTTTTTCTCTAGTCATGGTTTTGCCATATAAAAGATGAGAAACTCTACGCTTAATTTTAACTACCACGGTTTTGCTCATCCTATTACTGATTACTTCTCCTATTCGAACCTTAGAACTCTTCTTCAATTTAAACTCCTCCATTAATTCCCAATTCTTTTTCTTTTAAAAGAGTTTTTACTCTTGCTATATCTTTTCTCATCTTTCTTATGCTGGAAGAAGTAGTCATTCTCCCTTGGTATTCTTGAATCCTTAAATCTAAAAGGTCGTTCTGAAACCGGTTTAATTTCTCTAATAAATCCTGCTTTTCTAATTCTCTCAATTCGGTTACCTTCATATTGGAACCTCAGAGTTAGATATGAACTTTGTTCGTATGGGTAGTTTGCGAGAAGCCAGATTAAGGGCAGCTTTTGCTCTTGCCTCTTCGACGCCACCGACCTCAAAAAGCACTCTCCCAGGTCTGATAACAGCTACCCAAAAAGCAAGCTCTCCTTTTCCCTTACCCATCCTTGTCTCCAAGGGTTTCTTGCTAACTGGTTTATCAGGGAAAATTTTTATCCAAAGTCTACCTTCATGCTTTAAATTGCGTACAATAGTAACACGAGTAGCCTCAATTTGGCGAGCAGTTATCCATCCTTTTTCCTTAGCAATGAGACCATATTCTCCAAAATTCAACTGTGAGCCACCACTGGCTATTCCCTTAATAGTACCCCTTTGCATTTTTCTATACTTAACTTTTTTCGGCTGTAGTGGCATTTTTCAATTCCTTGTCATCAAAATTTTTCATGGAAGGCGAAACATCACCTTTATAAATCCAAACTTTAACCCCAATACATCCAAAACCAGTATGAGCAGTGGAGGCTCCATAATCAATATCCGCTCTTAAAGTATGCAGGGGAATTTTTCCTTCTTTCGCCCACTCCTTCCTAGCTATCTCTGCCCCACCGATTCTACCTTTGCACATTATTTTTATTCCCTCTGCTCCTCGATCAATAGATCTTGAAATTGCTTCTCTCATAGCTCTTTTAATACTGCCTCTTCTTTCAAGTTGAAAAATAACTCTGTCAGCTACCATTTGAGCATCAAGCTCTGGCTCAGAAACCTCCTGAACGTTTAAAAATATCTTTGTATCCGGAGCATACTGAGACAATTCTTCTTTTGCCTTCTCAATAGTCTCTCCTTTCTTGCCAATTACTATGCCAGGACGAGCAGCACATATAGTTATTCTTAATTTGTTAGTGGCTCTTTCTATCGAAATAGAAGAAACGCTTGCTCGTTTAAATCTCTCCATAAGATGTTCTCGCATCTTAATATCCGAATGTACAAACTGGGCATATTTTCTATTCTCTGCATACCAACGAGACTGCCACTCCTTAACTATACCTAATCTTAAACCATACGGATTTACTTTCTGTCCCAAAAATGCCTCCTATTTAAAAATAATTGGTAGCCTAATAATCTAAATTCCAGACAAAGATTGTTGACCGCAGATCATTAAAATTCCGCTACTTTAAACTAATCAACCTTTAATTATTGATGAAAAACATCCCTCATTAGCAAGATCGTTAAGGATTTGTATCAAGAACAATTGTAATATGAGAAGTTCTTTTTCTTATTAAATCAGCTCTTCCTCTTGCTCTTGGTTTCGTCCTTTTTAAGGTTGGCCCTTGATTTACTTGGGCGAATTTAACAAATAATGTCTCCTTTGCTAAGCCATAACGATCTTTGGCGTTAGCAATGGCAGAACGGAGAATAGCCTCCATAATTCGGCAACCTTTTCTGGGGGTAAATACCAGAATATTAATAGCCTCGTCTGCTGATTTCCCCCTTATTAACCTAGCAACTTTTTGGACCTTTGAAGAAGATATTCTTATATACTTTCCTGTAGCTTCTACCTCCATCTATCAACCTCGATATCGTTTATTCTGTTAAATAATTAATAAACATCTAATGATGCTTATTTAGGTGTAATAACTCTTTTAGCGTGAACACCATGACGATTAAACTTTCGAGTTGGAGCAAATTCCCCCAACTTATGTCCTACCATATCTTCGCCAACATAAACATTATGAAAATCCTTACCATTATGAACAGAAAAAGTAAAACCTATAAATTCCGGAGTTATAGTAGATCTTCGAGACCAGGTTTTAATAGGTTTTTTCTGTCCTTCTTTTTCCATTCTTTCAACTTTTCGTGCTAAAGATGCATCTATCCAGGGTCCTTTCTTAACGGAACGGCCCATAACACTCCCCCCTTATTTCTTCCTTCGTTGAATTATTAATTTATCAGAAGATTTTCTCTTTTTCCTGGTTTTTTTCCCTTTGGCTGGTTGTCCCCAAGGACTTACAGGATGTCTTCCTGGACCACTACGGCCCTCTCCTCCTCCATGAGGATGATCAACCGGATTCATAGCGGAACCACGCACATGAGGTCTTCTACCCATTAAACGAGATCTACCTGCCTTACCCACCTGGATATTCTCGTGATCAACATTCCCCACCTGACCTATAGTAGCTCGACAATCCAAATTTATAAGTCTTATCTCCCTTGAAGGTAGTCTAACCTGAGCATATTTACCTTCTTTAGATAAAAGCTCTGCTGAGGTACCAGCGGAACGAACAAGTTGGCCTCCTTTACCTTTTTTCAACTCTATGTTATAAACAGGAGTTCCCTCGGGTATTTCAGACAAGGGAAGAACGTTGCCAATTTTGACCGGGGCATTGTTACCTGAGATTACTTCCTCTCCAATTTTAAGATTCAAGGGAGCAATAATATATCTTTTTTCTCCGTCTACATAATGTAGAAGGGCAATACGTGCAGATCTATAAGGATCATATTCAATAGCTACAACCTTTGCCGGCACTCCATCTTTATTTCTTTTAAAATCTATAATTCTATATTTCTTCTTAGCTCCCCCCCCTCGATGACGAGAGGTAATTCTACCCTGATTGTTTCTACCTGCTGTTTTTTTTAAATCCACGGTTAAGGATTTTTCTGGTTTACTTTTAGTGATTTCGGAAAATGTAGAACCAGTTTGATGCCTTTTCCCAGGAGAAGTAGGTTTATAGATCTTAACGGGCATAATTAAACTCCTAATTTCTCAATAACCTGTCCCTTTTTTAAACTGACAATTGCTTTTTTCCAAAGAGAAGTCTTACCGACTACTCTTCCTCTCCATTTTCTACCTTTTGGCCTAACCATCAATGTCCTAACTTTTTCTACTTTTACATTAAAAAGTTCCTCCGCAGCATTTCTTATCTCAATTTTAGTAGCATTGGTAGAAACTCTAAGAATATAAACACCTTTCCTTTGCAGGTCAGTTGCCCTCTCGGTTATTACTGGGCCCAGTATTATATTATAAGGACTTTTATCCATTTTTCAACCTCTCGACAAGTTTTAATAACGAATCCTGAGAGAAAAAAATATTTTCGTGGGACAGAATATGGTACCCGCAAACATTAGTCACCACAATCAACTTTATATCCTTCAGGTTAGAAGATGATCTACAAAGTTTTTCCTCATTATTACTGATTATTACCAGATTTTTTCCCTTCAAACTAACTGCCTTAGTAAAACTTGCTAAGAAGGAAGACATCTCCTTGGTCTTTCCTTTTTCAACAGCCATCTTATCTACAACAAATATTTTGCCTTCTTTTGCTTTTAATTTGAGAGAAGACATTAAAGCAAGCTTTTTCTTTTTTTTAGAAAGTAGATATTTAAAACTGCGAGGTTTTGGACCAAAGGTTATCCCTCCTCCAACCCAGATAGGAGATCTAATGCTGCCCGCTCTTGCTCTACCCGTGCCTTTTTGAGGCCAGGGTTTTCTTCCCCCTCCTCTTACCTCCGCTCTAGTCTTAGTAGAAGCTGTTCCCTGGCGCAAATTAGCTTGGCAAGATAAAATAATCTCTCTCAAAAGAGGTTGATTTATTTCTCCAGCAAAAATATCCTCATCTAACTCACAAGCACCCACCCTCTTTCCTTGCATATTATAAACATTCCATTCCATCTTATTTTCTTACCTCTCTCACTATTACAATATCTCCATTTTTCCCCGGACAAGACCCTTTTATCAATAAAAGATTTTTCTCTTTATTTACCTCTATAACTTCCAGATTTTTTACGGTCACTTTCTTTCCTCCCATTCTCCCAGGCATTTTTTTACCTTTGAATACCCGGGAAGGAGAAGCAGATGCTCCTATTGATCCGGGACGACGATGCCATTGACCTGCTCCGTGAGAAGCCGGCCCTCCTTTAAATCCATATCTTTTCATCACCCCAGCAAACCCTTTCCCTTTGGATATACCACTTACGCTTACTAAATCGTTCTTTTGAAAAACACCAACATTTATCTCGTCTCCTACCTTATGAGAAGAAAACATTTTTTCATCGTCTATTCTCACTTCATATAAATAGCGTTTCGGAGTAACTCCGCACTTTTTAAAGTGTCCCACTTGAGGGTTATTTAATTTTTTCTTTACCTCTTCAAATCCTAATTGAAGCGAATTATATCCATCTTTTTTTACTTCTTTTTTCTGGATTATCGAACAAGGCCCTATCTCTAGAGCGGTCACAGGTATCACCTGGTCTTGTTCAACAACCTGTGTCATCCCCAATTTTTTCCCCATTATAGTTTTCATTTTTCTCCCTTTGTTCTGTTAGACAGTATAAATATCTACAGAGTTTACAACTTAACCTCGACATGAACCCCTGTAGGCAAATTCATACCCATGAGAGCATCAATGGTCTTAGGGTTTGAATCCAAAATATCTATGACTCTTTTATGAATTCTCATCTCGAATTGCTCTCTGGAATCCTTATGTGTATGAGGAGAACGAAGTACAGTAAATCGCCTAATTTTCGTAGGTAAAGGGATAGGTCCACAAACTCTGGCAGTAGTGCGCTCTATAGTATTAACAATACGTTCTACTGATTGGTCTAGAATTTTATGGTCATAAGCTTTCAACCTAATTCTGATTCTTTGTTTAGACTTAGACATAATTTTGTACTCCTGGCAGCAACTGGATCACCCAATTGCTAAAATTGCTTTTATTTTTTACTTACCCAGAATCTTCTTAGTTCTATCCTCGGAAACTTCCTGGTAATGAGAAAATTCCGTATTTAATCCAGCTTTCCCCCGAGATAAGGAACGAAGACGAGTAACATAGCCGAAAAACCCGGATAAGGGTGTATGAGCAACAATAATTTTCTGTTCATCCTTAGTTTCTGTAGATAAAATCTGCCCCTTTCTGGAAGAAATATCAGCAATAATAGCCCCTAAGAATTCAGCAGGAGTTCTAATCTCCACTTTTATGATAGGTTCCATTAAATAAGGATCAGCTTTTATAGTAGCCTTGCGAAAAGCAATAAATGCTGCTGTTTTGAAAGCATATTCCGAAGAATCCACGGGATGATAGGAACCATCCAGTAGGGTAGTTTTAACATTCACCATAGGATATCCGCCTAATGCTCCTGAAAAAAATGACTGTTGTACTCCTGTTTTAACAGCTGGAATAAATTCTTTAGGAATTGCTCCTCCTTTGGTTTTATCTAAGAAAATTTCCTCGCCATTTTTCCTGGGTTCTACCTCAAGAATCACATCGCCATACTGGCCTCTTCCGCCAGTTTGATGAATATACTGACCTCGAGCCCGAGCTTTACTTCTTATACTCTCTTTATAAGCAACTTGAGGTTCACCAGTATTAACCTGGAGATTGAACTCCCGCTTAAGCCGCTCTAAAATTATCTCAAGATGCAACTCTCCCATGCCAGAAATTATAGTTTGCCCAATTTCCTCATCTTGTTTTACTTTGAAAGTTGGATCTTCCTTAGTTAATTTAGAAAGAGCTTCAGCTAATTTATCCTGTTCTGTCCGAGATTTTGGTTCAATAGCTATAGACATTACCGGTTCAGCAAACATTATTGACTCGAAAAGTATAGGATGTTTTTGATCGCAAAGAGAATCACCGGTTTCAATATTCTTGGGACCCACTAAAGCTCCAATTTCTCCCGCACCCATTTTTTCTCTCTCAGTACGGTAATTAGCATGCATTTCCAGTAAACGAGCAACACGTTTATTCTCATTTTTACTAGAATTATAAACATAGGAGGCAGCAGATAACGCACCAGAATAAACCCTGAAATAAGTGAGCCTTCCCACATAAGGATCAACTGTTACCTTAAAAGCAAGAGCAGAAAAAGGCGCTTTTCCAGAAGAAGTTCTTTTTTCTTTCTTTCCCGTTAGAGGATTTGTGCCCTCAGCTGCGGCAACATCCATGGGAGAAGGCAAATAATCCACAACGCCGTCTAATAAAGGTCTTATCCCCTTATTCTTCAAGGCGCTTCCGCAAAAAATAGGAACAGCACGATGTTCAAGAGTTAACTTTCTTATCCCTTTTTTAATCTCTTCTTGCGATAGCGAATCTTTTTCGATAAATTTCTCCAGGAGATGATCGCTGGATTCAGCCGCCTTTTCTATCAAATCGTGATGAAGCTTGTAAGATTTTTCCTGCAATTCCCGGGGAATTTGTTCTTCTGTAAATTTGGCACCTAATTCATCATTTTCCCAAATAAGAGCACGCATTTTAACTAAATCAACTAATCCTTGAAATTCTCCTTCCCCGCCTATAGGAAATTGAAGAATAAGAGGAGTAAGTCTAAATTTTTCCTTTATTTGTTTAACAACCTCAAAAAAATCAGCTCCAGGACGATCAACTTTATTAATAAAAGTAATGCGAGGGATACGATATCTATTAGCCTGTCGCCATACCGTCTCCGACTGAGGCTCGATACCTTCTACTCCACAAAAAACGACTAATGCTCCATCAAGAACTCTTAAAGCTCTCTCAACCTCTACTGTAAAATCCACATGCCCAGGAGTATCAATAATATTAACGTGGTGCCTCCTCCAGGTGCAAGTAGTAGCAGCTGAGCTTATAGTAATACCCCTTTCCTTTTCTTGCTCCATCCAATCCATTACTGCAGTACCCTCATGAACTTCACCAACTTTATGGATTTTACCAGTATAATAAAGGATACGCTCAGTAGTCGTAGTCTTACCTGCATCAATATGAGCAACTATTCCAATATTTCTTATTTTTTTCACAGAAAAATCTTTACTTATCGCTGTCATTTCTATAATAACCTTTTACCATTTATAGTGGGCAAAAGCTCTGTTAGCCTCTGCCATTTTGTGAGTATCTACTTTTTTCTTTATTGCTAAACCTTCTTCCCGAAAAGCTAAAATAACTTCCTCAGCTAATTTTTCACTCATTGGTTTACCTTTTCTTCCTCGAGCAAATTGCACTATCCAGCGGATAGCAAGAGCTTCTCTTCTCTCTGGCCTCACCTCTGTAGGAACCTGATAAGTTGCTCCTCCGACTCTTCGGGAACGAACCTCAAGAGTAGGCTTGACATTTTCTAAGGCAGTTAAAAACACATCAAAAGAATTCTTCTTTGTCCTTTTTTGAATTATCTCAAAACACTCCTGACAAATTTTTTCTGCTTTGCTCTTTTTTCCATCTCTCATTAATTTATTGATAAATTTAGCCAAGGCCTTACTATTGTAAACCGCGTCTGGAGAAACTTTTCTCTTCTTGGCAATTCTTCTTCTGGCCATTTACATCTCCTATTTTTTCTTACACCCGTATTTAGAACGAGCCTTTTTCCTCTCCTCTACTCCTGCCGTATCTAAAGTTCCCCTTATGATATGGTATTTTACACCAGGAAGATCTTTAACTCGACCCCCTCTTACCAAAACAATTGAATGCTCCTGTAGATTGTGGCCTTCGCCAGGAACATAAGCGGTTACTGTTTTGCCAGTAGAAAGTCTAACTCTAGCTACTTTTCTCAAAGCAGAATTAGGCTTTTTAGGAGTAAGAGTCCTAACTACTATGCAAACACCTTTTTTCTGAGGGGATCTTTCTAAAGCTAAACTTTTTCGCTTTTTTTTGGGCTTTTTCCTACCTTTTTTTACCAGTTGATTTATAGTAGGCATAAAATCTCCTTAGTCTATTTATTTATCATTATCTTGTTGATTGTGCTCATTTAAAAAACCAGTCCCGGCAGGAATTAATCTGCCCAGAATCACGTTTGCTTTTAGCCCTCTCAGATTATCTATTTGTCCTCTTACTGCTGCTTCAGCAAGAATCTGTTTGGTGCGCTGAAAAGAAGCGGCGGATAGAAAACTTTCCTTATCTTCCTGGGCCGCTTTGGGAATGGCAAGTAAAATCGGTTTTACCGCGGCAGGTTTTCCACCTTGCCCCCTAATCTTACTATTTATCCGTTCAAATTCAACCCTATCTATTTGTTCTCCAGGCAAATAATCTGTATCTCCAGGATCCTCTACTTCCACTTTTCTCATCATTTGTCTCACTATCACCTCAAAATGCTTAATGTTAATTTTAACCCCTTGCATTCTGTAAACCATCTGAGTTTGATTAACTAAATATTCTTGGACAGCTCGTACTCCCTTAACTTTTAAAAGAGAACGTGGATTTATCGCACCTTCAATAATTTTCTCTCCAGGTTCAATCGTATCGCCATCTGAAACTAAAACTTCTCCGCCTACCTCATATACAGCTTCCTTATCACCTTCACCTTTTATCCTGACAAATGAACGACCTTTTTTCTCTTCTAAAGTTATCTTTCCTTCAATTTCGCTTATAAGTGCTTCTTCACCTTTTCCCTGATAAATTACTCCTCTTTTTGAATGAGATTGCTTTCTAGGCTCAAATAGTTCTGTAGCCCTAGGTAGACCCTGAGGAATATCACCTCCCTTTCTGAAGATACCCCCAGTATGAAAAGTTCGAAGAGTAAGCTGAGTTCCTGGTTCTCCAATAGATTGAGCTGCAATAACTCCTACGGCTTCTCCCAAACTAACCGCATAGTGGTTAGAAAGATCCCACCCATAACACTTCTGGCAAATACCCCAGGTTGTTTGACAAGTGAGAGGAGAACGAATTTTAATTCTTTTTATCCCTGCTTTTTGGATTTTTTCGGTAATTTCAGCACTAATTTCCTGATTAGCATCTATTATCTGTTTCCCCGTTGTAGGGTCTATAACAGGGGCAGCAGTTACTCTCCCTAAAATTCTTTCTGCAAGAGACTCTATTTCTTGATCCTCTTCTACAAGAGGTCCAATATCAAAACCATCTATAGTTCCACAATCCTCTTCCGCAATTATAACATTTTGAGCAGCGGCTACCAATTTACGAGTTAAATATCCTGCGTAAGCTGTTTTTAACGCTGTATCCACAAGGCCCTTCCGTCCACCAGAAGTAGAAATAAAATACTCTGTAGCTAAAAGTCCTTCTTTGAAGCTGGAGCGAATTGGTTCTTCTCCAATCCTTCCCACTAATTTCCCCCCAGCGGTCGGATAAAAGTACTGACGTATAACTTCTGAAGACAGGGGTAAATCTCGGCGAAACGCCTCATCCCATAACTCATGTCTGTAAGTTTCTCTAATGGACCGAGACATTAATCCTCTTATTCCCACAATTTGACGTAGTTGCTCAGCTGAACCTCTCGCTCCAGAATCCCACATCATGTAAAGAGGATTAAACCGATCCTGAGATAAACTTTGAATTACTTTATCGCCAATTATATCTGTAACTCTGGATATCAGATCAATTACATCTATATATTGTTCTTCTAAAGTTATTAATCCTTCCTCAACAAGCATCTTATATCCCTTAGTCTCATCTTCCATTTCTTCCAGTAATTTGGGTTTTTCTTCAATTGATGGAATATCCGATAAAGAAAAGGTTAAACCAGATTTAGTAGCAAACTCAAATCCTAATTTCTTGATGTTATCCAGAACCGATACAGTTTCTCTATCTCCGAATTTTCTCCAGATTTTAATTATTAACTTAGACATACTTGACTTTCTTGTTGTGTAGTTTTGAAATTCCATTCCTTCAGGTAAAACTTGATTAAATATAACCCTGCCAGGTGTTGTTTCTACCCATTTGTCGTTTATCAGAACTTTAACCTTATAATGAAGTCTTATCTTACCAGTTTCATAAGCTAAAATCACTTCTTCCGAAGAAGAAAAAGCTTTAATAGTTTTCTCTTCCTTGTCACCCATAGCAGTGAGATAGTAACAACCAAGAGTAATATCTTGCGTAGGAGTAACAATTGGCTCTCCATGCGCAGGAGAAATAAGATTATTTTCAGGAGACATAAGAACTTTTGCTTCTAATTGAGCTTCAAAAGATAAAGGTACATGAATAGCCATCTGGTCCCCATCAAAATCAGCGTTAAATGCAGTACATACTAAAGGATGCAATTGGATCGCCGCTCCTTCTATAAGCACAGGTTGAAAAGCTTGGATACCCAATCGGTGCAAAGTAGGTGCTCGATTAAGTAACACTGGACGATCCTGCACTACTCTCTCTAATATCTCCCAAACAAAAGGATCTGCCTTTTCAACTAAATCATTAGCCCTTTTTATAGTCTCAGCTTTACCCTCTCTTAAGATTTCTCCCAATACAAACGGTCTGTAAAGCTCAAGGGCAACTTTTTCCGGAAGACCACATTCATTAAGTTTTAGCGCAGGACCCGGAACAATTACTGCTCTACCAGAATAGTCAACTCTTTTACCCAAAAGATTCTGACGAAATCTTCCCTGTTTACCCTTTATAATCTCACCTAAAGATTTTAGAGGTCTTCCTCCTGTACCCAAAATAGGTTGAGACAGTCTCTCATTTTCAAAAAGAGCATCTACCGCTTGCTGGAGCATCTTTTTTTCATTTTGGATAATAATATAAGGTGCTCCAATTTCTAAAAGATATTTAAGCCTGTTGTTACGATTAATAATTCTACGATAAAGATCATTTAAGTCAGAATTGGCAAATATACCACTTTCCAGTTGAACCATAGGTCGAAAATCAGGAGGAATAACTGGAAGAGCTTTTAGTATCATCCATTTCGGTTCATTCCCGGAACGAAGAAAGTTCTCAACCACTTCTAATTGTTTAATTAGCTTTACTCTTTCTCCCTTAGTCCTTCCTTGAAGAAGTTTTTCCCTTATCTTATCCTTGAGAGAATCTAACCTCAAATCCTCCAAGATAGACAGGATAGCCTCAGCTCCGGTACCAGCTTCAAAAGCATCTTCACTATATTTTTCTTTCAAAGCTTGGTATTCATCCTCCTCTAAAATCTGTAGTGGCTCAATAGGAGTACTTTGAGGATTGATAACCACATAAGATACAAAGTAAATTATTCTTTCTAGTTCATTCCTCTTTATTCCCAAAAGAAGAGGTAGATACTTTTTAGCATACCATATATGAACCACTGGAGTAGCAAGTTCAATATGACCCATTCTTTCTCTTCGTACCTTAGAAGAAGTTACTTCTACATTACAGCGCTCACATTTGACCCCTTTATACTTCATCTTTCTATACTTGCCACAATAACATTCATAACTTTTACTGGGACCAAAAATTTGTTCGCAAAAAAGTCCCCCTCTTTCTGGGCGAAAAGTTCTGTAATTAATAGTATCCGTTTTTTTTACCTCTCCATAAGACCACCCTCTTATTTCCTGAGGAGAAGCAAGTTTTATTTTTATTTTTTCTATGTCGTCAGTTTTCCACAATTTTTACCTCCTTACCACAATAGGGTAAGTCAGTTTTCATCTTTTTCCATATCCCTAATGGAGAGCCTTCTTTTATCTTTCCAGAATTCAAGGGATAAACCAAGAGATTGAAGTTCCTTAACTAAAACTTTGAAAGATTCAGGAGTTTCTGTTTCCAACGTGTTTTCTCCCTTTATTATTTTCTCATGTATTTTCGTTCTGGCTGGCAAATCATCTGACTTGCTGGTAAGCATCTCCTGCAAGGTATAAGCTGCTCCATACCCTTCCAGTGCCCATACTTCCATCTCGCCAAATCGTTGACCTCCCTGTCTGGACCTTCCTCCCAGAGGTTGCTGAGTAATTAAAGCATAAGGTCCGGTAGAACGAGCATGTAGTTTTTCCTCAGCTATATGAATCAGCTTCATTACATACATGTACCCCAAACATACAGGATGGTCAAAAAACTCACCAGTACGCCCATCACGAAGAGTTACTTTCCCTGACTCAGGTAGATTTGCTTTTTTTAAAAGGTTTTTTATTTCATCATGGCGGGGTCCTTCAAATACAGGAGTTATTGCAATTGCATCTATCTCTTTTGCTACCCATCCTAAATGAAGTTCGAAAATTTGCCCTATATTCATTCGAGAAGGTACACTAAGAGGATTTAAAACCATCTCTACCGGAGTACCATCGGGAAGAAAAGGCATATCTTCCTCAGGCAAAATTTTAGAGACAACACCTTTATTTCCATGACGCCCAGCCATTTTATCCCCTACACCTATTTTTCTCCTTACAGCTATATATACCTTTATTCTCTCTCGCACATCAGGGGAAAGTTCATTGCCCTTATCTCTGGAAAATATCTTAACTTTTACCACCTTCCCTTCGATGCCATGAGGAACTCGCAAAGAGTTATCCTTGACTCTTTGAGCTTTCTCTCCAAAAATACTTCTCAATAACCTTTCTTCAGGAGTTAATTTTACTTCCACCTGAGGAGTTACCTTTCCCACAAGAATATCTCCTGCAACTACTTCTGCTCCAATTCTGATTATACCTCTTTCGTTAAGATCCTTCATAGCAGCCTCATCTACATTGGGAATATCAGCAGTTATTTCCTCAATTCCAGACCTAAGCTCCTTCGCTTCCACTTGGAACTCTTCGATGTGGATAGAAGTAAAAAGATCCTCTTTTACAAGTCTTTCACTTACAAGTATAGCATCTTCGAAATTGCAACCCCCCCAGGGCATGAAAGCTACCAGTATATTTCTACCCAGAGCAAGTTTTCCATTGTGTATTCCCGGCCCGTCGGTAATAAAATCACCTTTTTTAACTCTAGCACCTTTTTTCACCACAGGCCTTTGATCAATACAAGTTCTCTGATTGGACCGTTTAAATCTAACAAGAGAATAAGTATCGATACCACCAGAGTGTTTTATTTTTATTTTATTGGCATCCGCATAAATAACTTCTCCGCTTTTTTTTGCTCTTAAAGCTACAAGAGAATCCTCAGCCACTCTACGCTCTATTCCCGTCTGCACTAAAGGTTCCTCAGGATTTTCTAGATGAACAGCCTGACGCTGCATATTAGAACCCATCAGGGCGCGATTGGCATCATCATGTTCCAGAAAAGGAATAAGAGAAGTAGATAAGCTAATTATTTGTTTAGGAGAGACATCCACATAGTCTACTTTCTCTCTGGGAACAGTAATTACCTCACCACGAGAGCGGGCTATAACTGGGGATTTAATAAACTTACCTTTTTCATCTACCACATGGCATCCTGCAATAGAGTATTTATCTTCCTCTCGGGCAGATAAATACTCAACTTCCTCTGTTGCCTGACCCTTTACTACTTTGCGGTAAGGAGTTTCTAAAAAACCAAGTTTATTGACACGAGCATAAATAGCAAGAGAGGTTATAAGACCAATATTTTGTCCCTCAGGAGTCTCAATGGGGCAAATTCTCCCATAATGAGTATAATTTATGTCTCTAACCTCTTCTTTAGCTTGAATTCGGGATAAGCCTCCCGGACCAAGAGCAGATAATCTGCGCTTATGAGTCAATTCTGCCAAAGGATTAGTCTGATCTAAGTATTGAGATAGCTGGCCCGTATGAAAAAAACTATTCACCGCTCCTCTCAGCGCTCTAGTGTTTACTAAAGAGCGGGGAGCAATAGTTTCAGGAGCTTGAATGCTCATTCTCTGTTGGACTATTCGAGAAAGATGAGTAAATCCGATACGAATCTGCTCAGTTAAAAGATTTCCAACTCTTCTCACTCTTCTATAAGCTAAATGATCTATGCTTTCAATTTGGGTAGACTCACGGTTAATCTGTAAAAGATGTTTAACTACTCCTATTATATCTTCCAACCTTAAAACCACGCAGTCCTCTTCTGCATTCAAACCCAGTTCTTGATTAATTTGAAAACGGCCTATTTTATCCAGATTGTAGTACCGCGGATTTAAAAAAGTCCTCTGAAAAATCTCCTTAACTGACTCAAACACAGGGGGTCTACCAGGTCGAAGTTGGTGATATATTTTAAGAAGAGCATCTTTGGTAGATTCAGCGCCATCCTGTTGGAAACTATTCCTTAGTATTTCTCTGTCTTCAGAGTGAGATATTTGTGATAGAACTTCCTCCGGATCGGCACCCAAAGCTCTCAAAAATAAAGTACCTACAGACCTTCGTCCCCGATTGATACGAACATACAAGAGATCATCTTTTAGTTCAAAATCAATCCAGTTACCTCTTTCCGGAATAATCCTAGCTCTATGTAAAATTTTTCCCTCACTGGAACCAGTAGCGCTCTCTTCAAAAAATACCCCGGGAGTTCGCTGAATTTGATTAACCACTATCCTCTCTGTTCCATTAATGATAAAACTACCTCTATCGTTCATCAAGGGAAGATCTCCAAGATATACTTCCTGTTCAACAGATTCTCCCGTTTCCTTTTTGAATAATCTGAGCGTAACATACAAAGGAATAGAATAAGTTAGTTCTTCTACCTCGCAATCTTCCACACTACAGCGTGGTTCAGTAAATCGATATTTTATATATTCTAAAGCAAATTTTTCGTTATAACTTTCTACGGGAAATATATCTTTGAAAACAGCTTCCAATCCCTTGCGATCCCTCTTTTCTGGCGAAATATATCTTTGAAGAAATCCCTCGTAAGAGGTGCGCTGCATTTCCAAAAGATCAGGAATTTCAACTGAAGTAGGATATCTACAAAATTCTTTCACTTTATTTTTTTCTTTTAATGCAGCTTCCATAAGTTATGTCCTTCCAAATTTATAAATTTATTATTTTAACTCCACTTTAGCCCCTACAGCCTCCAAAGTCTCTTTCATCTTTTGCGCTTCTTCCTTACTAACTGCTTGTTTTACAGAATTGGGGGCGGATTCAACTAGATCTTTTGCCTCTTTAAGTCCAAGCGAAGTAAGTTTTCTAACTTCTTTAATCACCTGTATTTTTTTACTTCCGATTTCGGAAAGAATTACATCAAACTCAACTTTTTCCTCCTCGACTGCTTTTTCTGCAGAAGGAGCAGCGGCTACAGCCATCTGGGGAGCAACAGCTTTAACTCCAAATCTCTCCTCCAATTCTTTCACTAACTCAGATAATTCTAAAATATTCATCTTTTCGACAGTTTTAATAATGACCTCTTTCTTATCTTTTTTTTCACTCTTAGTTTCTTGTTTAGGTGTAGTTGCCATCAATGGCCCTCCTTTTTTTTCGTTAATAATAGAATTTATTGCAAAAATTAAATTCTGTAAAGGTGATACTAAAGTTCTAGTAAATTGTGTTAAAGATGAATTAAGTTGAACTAAAAACTGAGCAAGTAAAATCTCTCTCTCTGGAAGAACAGCCAGAGAAAGTACCTTTTCTGCATCTAGCAGGTCTTGCGATAAGATACCTCCCTTAATTTTTAAATTAGGATGTCCCCTCATAAATTCCCTAAGCTTCTTGACTGGAGCAACAGGTTCTTCTAAAGCAAAAATAATCCCTGTGGGTCCTTTAAAAAAGGACACAAGTTCTTTCAAATTTGCCTGTTCGGCTCCACGTTTTAACAAAGTATTTTTTACAATCTGCAACAAAGCTTTTGATTCTCTCAATTTTCTTCGAAGTTCTGTAAGTTCATCTACTTTCAAACCACGATAATCAATTACAAAACTTGCTGAACTTCTGGCCAAAATCTCCTCTAATGACTTTACTTTTTCCTTCTTTTTCTCAATCCTCATCATAACCCTCTTTATCCCTTAACCTGACCACTTTATCTTCACGCTTGGTCCCATAGTAGAAGAAAGATGAATGCTCTTGACATACCTTCCCTTTACAGTGGAAGGTTTATCTTGTTCCAAGGCTTTTAATAGAGTGTGAAAATTTTCCAAGAGAGCCTCTCCCTCAAAAAATACCTTACCTATAGGAGCGTGAATTACCCCTGTAGCATCATTTCTATATTCTATCTTTCCTTTTTTAAGCTCCTTTACAACTTTCGCTGGATTATCAGTAACCGTACCGACTTTAGGAGAAGGCATCAATCCTCTGGGGCCAAGTATCCTGCCTAATTTTGCTACTGTTCTCATCAACTGGGGAGTGGAAACTACCGCATCAAAATCAAGCCATCCATTTTCTACTTTTTCCACAAAATCTTTTCCTCCCACAAAATCTGCACCTGCTTTTTTAGCTTCCTCTCCTTCGTCACCAGCTGCGAATACAAGAACTCTGATCTTTTTGCCTAGTCCTCTGGGCAGAATTACTGTCCCTCGAACTCTTTCTCCTTTTTGCTTCGGCTTTATGTTTAAAGCAATTGCACTCTCGAGTGTTTCTTCAAAATTGCGATTGGATGTTTGTTTTATAAGCTCTATAGCTTCTTCGGGCAAATGTTCTTTTTTCTCAAATTTTTTCTCTATTTCTAAATATTTTTTCCCTTTCTTAGACACAATTTACTCCTTATGTAATTTCCAACCCCATATTCTTAGCTGTTCCTTCTATCAT
>CAZGDY010000013.1:0-22410 GCA_964524965.1 uncultured Clostridia bacterium | reverse complement strand
GAAAATATCATTACAGTAAACTTAGCTGCCCGCTGAGTGTGTTTTCCATAAGGCAGCGGAGATTAAGGCACATCTACCAGTTCCAAAGTTTAGATAGTGTTCAGGACTTCATGTATCATGAAATCTTGAGAGAGCACAAATCTACCAAGTAAGGTCTTCAAAATACAAGTAGAGGTAAGCCGCAACGTTGGAAAACACCAAAGGAAAGAGTAGTAAATAGATTTTTCAGAACCATTCGCAAAGAAAACTTAATTCCAGTGAAAGACTGGAAGAAAAGGAAAAGTTTTTCTGAAAAAAGCTTTTTGGGAAGACTAAATTACTACCTCCCATAAAATTTTTCTTTACGCTTAAATAAAGATTTAAGCTAATCATAAACCCCGCTCGTACCTAAAATTAAATGCCTCCGTTAGCTAAAAAATCCTTGTAATCTGTTGCTCAAAAAAATTGTGGACTTTTCAAAAAAGCGCAAGAGAGCGTGTGTTGACTTCCAAGAAGCAAAATAGTACTCTATGCTATATTCTTTAAATAAACGCTGCATAAGGTATAAAGTGCTTATAGGCGCAGGAATAAATAATAAGCGGAAAATAGCGTTAAAATACAGATGGGTAATATTTACCGTACTGGCAATAGGATATGCTATAGTATATTTTCACAGGGTATCTCCAGCTCTAGTTGTCCCCGAGCTAACTAAAGCTTTTCAGATTAAAGGAGCAGCTCTGGGTATTTTAGCATCAGCTTATTTTTATCCTTACGCAATTATGCAGCTTCCTTCGGGATTGCTCAGTGATTCTTTAGGTCCAAGAAAGACAGTAACTATCTTCACCTTAATTGCAGCCGGAGGAGCTATCCTTTTTGGAATTTCCCCTACATTTTTTGTTTCTATTATAGGAAGAATTATAGTTGGTCTGGGAGTGTCGGTACTTTTCGTACCTACTCTTAAAATTCTGGCTAACTGGTTTGAAATAAAAAAATTTTCCATGATAACCGGAATTTTAATGGCTATTGGTGGGATAGGTTGGCTCTTGGCAGCTACTCCTCTGGCACTCTTAACTTTATGGGTGGGATGGAGAGTTACTTTTATCATTATTGGTTTAGTTAGTTTGATTCTCGCTTTATTGATTTACCTTATAGTGAGAGATAATCCTGCTCAGTTAGGACTTCCTAAAATTATTGAAGCTCAAAATACTACTTCGGTCTCTTACCAAGAAGAAAAAATACCTCTTTTTAAAGGGATAAAAATGGTAGTATTTGAGAAAAAATTCTGGCCTCTTGCTATTTGGTTTTTTTGTACAGGAGGTATTCTTTTCGGTTTCGGAGGTCTGTGGGCAGGTCCATATCTGACGCAAGTATACCACCTTAGCAAAACTCAAACGGGAAACATCCTAATGATGATCGCAGTGGGAATGATCATTGGGAGTCCAATATTAAGCTATCTCTCACAAAAAGTTTTTAATGCCAGGAAACCAATTTTACTGATAAGCTCCTCTATAATAGTAGGTATTTGGATAGTATTTATCTCTTTGATAGACGGATTAAATCTCCCTTTTCTTTACGTCCTATTTTTTTTGTTAGGAACATTTGCCAGCGGTATAGTGGTCATTGGATTTACTGCAGCCAAAGAGCTTTTTCCCACTCAAATCGTAGGAACCTCAATAGGTATGATAAATTTATTCCCTTTTGCTGGAGGAGCTTTATTGCAACCACTGACCGGTTTTATTTTAGATTGCACCGGTAAATTGGGCAACGTATATTCTATACAAGCTTACCGTATCTCTTTTGGGGGATTTTTATTAATTGCTATAGTAGCTTTAATTTCGGTACCTTTTATGAAAGAGACTCTCTCTTAACGATTTTTTCCATCAAAACCCTACTAAAAAACAACTTCTACGGTTTTTTTGAGGAAATCTCTCAAATTTTTTCCCCCTAAACTAAGGCACAACTATCTTGTCAACATGGTATTCCCATTATCCTCCCTATCTTAATATAACTTTCTGGTAATCCGGGGTTTGGTTTTAATTCAATCTTCCAGGGAAATCCCTCTCCTCGCTCTTCAAGATAGAGGAGCGCTTTCCTAATATCTGTTATCATTCCTGGTGAAGCGGAAAATATTATCTCGGTGTGTTGAGCCATTGCAACGCGCCTATCACCTCTGCAGGGGGAGGCAATCAGACATTGTTTATGTTTTAGTATCGGAACAATAGTATAAACACAGGCAGCGTGACCAGACAATGTACAATTAACATCTTCTCCATCCACACAGTTTTTAGCAAGCAGTATTTGTGTTAATTGAGCCGGGTCACAATAAATAATAACTACATCAGGTTCAAAATTGCTTTTTTCAAGTGGAGCAGACACTATCCCCAGAACTTCCCCAACCTTTAAGCGAGGAAATGACTGAGCCCATTTTTTGCCAGCCTCTAAAGTCATTGCCGACAAGGGAAACCGATTGTGCCCTTCAAGAAACTCTTCTGGAGGCTCTCCAAGTCCAAATCCTATGACTGGCTCAAAGCACCACATGTCCTCCTTTAACATAGCAATCGTTTCCCCTCCCCAGCGCGACATAGCAAAAGCCTGGCAAAGGTCTAAATGGTACCCCAGATCTTTCATCGGCCTCTTTGCCCCTTGTGGAATATCCGCCTCACTTCTTAGCATCTTAACTGCTAAGAGAGATGTTCTTAAGCGCAACAATCTTCCAATGTCCTCTGCATTCTTGATTAACTCGTTTGACCCCATATTAAGTACCTCCTTATATTTTTTATTGTCGGAAAAAGAAAAATCTTTTAAGGATAAGCGAGATTACCAATCTCGCTATGGATACATCTTACAATCCTTCGCCAGGGTTGCATTTTTTTTACGACTCATTGGCTAGTTTCGTTCAGAAAATGTCTCTCTTCCCCAAGGATATTTAAACAACTCTTTCTTTAGGAAAATTTACCTGTTATGATTAACAAATAAAGACACGATTTTTTCCAGGAGCACTACAAAATACTACACCCGAAGTGTTTACCAGGTGTCTTCCCTAAAAACTAAGAGCACATTTAAAAAATTATTATAAGGTAAACTTTCTCGATAGTCAAATAATAAAATTTTTTATCTTTCTTAAAAAGCATGTTTAGCAAGTAACAGGGTAAAAAAATTTTCCAGAAAATTGCAGATGAATTTGACAAAGTAATAAGCACACATAGAATTGTTATTCAGTTATAGAATAAATCGGAAAAGAGGCAAAAATAAAAAGAACAAGGGAGGAGAAATATTGAGTGAAAAAAAAATGTTAGTGAAAGATGCTATGAGAAAACAAATAATAGCAGCTAAAGAATCCACTACTTTAAAAGAATTGGTACAGATATTTTACAAGTATAACTTCCACGCTCTACCAGTAATAAAAGAAAATAATAAACTCGTGGGAATTGTTTCCTTAGAAGATGTTTTGAAGATTTTTGAACCATCTCCCCCTTACATTATGGAAACTCTCAGAAGAAGTCCCTTCTGGGATGAGCTTGAGGAGATAAATCTTTTGGAGATAGATATTCCTGCTGAAATGGGAGTACTTTTCATAGTTAAGGATTTAATGAACACTAATGCAATAACTATAGACGAGGAGGCCACAATTGCACAAACCCGCTCTTTGCTAAAATTACATCATTTAAAAAGACTACCCGTTGTAGATGAAAATGGATATCTAAAGGGAATTATCAGCCTATTAGACATCATTATAGCTATCTTCAAAGAGAAAAATATTCTTTAAAATGAGAAAAAACGCACAGGAAACTTTATAATGAACTCAATATTAGCTGTGGGATTACTTATATTAGTGGGCCTTTTTGGCGGTTTTATTGCTAAAAAAATTAAGTTTCCCGCCATTAGCGGCTATATTATCATTGGTATATGTTTGAGTTTATTAAATGTCATACCTAAGGAATTAACAGCAGGCAAGTTAAATATAATCACTGAGATTAGTTTAGGAATTATTGGCTACTTAGTAGGCGGAAGTCTTGACCTTAAAAGATTAAAAAAATTTAGCAAAGACATTTTAATAATTACCCCTTTTCAATTAATGGGCGCCTGGATATTTGTCGTTTTGCTAATAGCCTTTCTTGGACCTATCATTATAAAATTTGGTATTCCTGATTCAAATTTCCTTCAAACTTACCTGGCTCCGGCTATAGTGATTGGTGCTATATCTTGCGCTACTGCTCCTGCAGCAACTTTAGCTATAATTAGAGAGTATAAAGCAAGGGGCCCTTTAACCACAACATTGCTGGCTATAATTGCCTTAGATGATGCTTTTTGCATAATCGCCTTTGCCATTGGCTTAAGCATTGCAGGAGTATTGGTTTCTGGCCTTGCCAGTATTTCCTTATACAAAATATTGATGTTTCCAGTGTTTGATATTGGCGGGGCGATACTCTTAGGAACAGCCTTAGGATTCGGACTAACCTACATCAGTCGTTTTGCTAAGACAAAACAAAAACTATTAGCGGTAGTTTTAGGTATGATTCTGCTATGCGTTGGGATAGCAAAGACCTTAAATATTTCCAGCATTTTAGCAAGTATGACTATGGGTTTTATCATCATTAACAAAATGAGGCAAGATGAAAATATGTTTATAGTAATTGATGACATTGGTGATGTAGTTTTTGCTATGTTTTTTACCTTGGCCGGTGCCCATTTCGATTTAGGAATCATGAAAGTTGCCGGTATATTGAGCTTATTAATTATTGCGGGTAGATGTGGTGGTAAACTTATAGGAACAAGAATAGGGGCATCTATTGCCCGTAGTTCCTTGGTAATTAAAAAATATTTAGGCTTTGGTTTATTGCCAAAAGCCGGGGTAACTGTGGGACTGGCTATTTTAGCCAAGCAACACCCTGCTTTCTCCAGCATAGGAAATATAATGATAAGTGCAGTATTAGCCTCAGTTGTTATAAACGAGTTGATTGCCCCACCATTGACAAAATACGCTATTTTCAAAGCGGGAGAGACCTCTAAAGAAAAATAGTAGATGTTCTAAAAATAATAAAAATATCAGATTTTTAAAAAAGGGAAGGTACTCGGGAAGAGGAAATTAAACTTTTTTAATTTCCTCTACTTTTTTATCTCTCAACTTATTTATAATTTCTATATATTCATCGGTTAAGGATTGAACTTCTTTTTCAGCTCTTCTCTTTTCGTCTTCAGAAACTTCCTTATTTTGTTCCATCCCTTCTATCTGTTCTCGAGCCTCACGACGAACACTTCTGATAGTTACTTTTTCCTCTTCTGCCCATTGCTTTATTAATTTAGCTAATTCTTCTCTTCCCTCCTCGGTAAGAGGTGGAAGAGAAATGCGAATTAAACTACCGTCATCACTTGGATTTACCCCTAAATCGGAAGTAAGTATAGCTTTTTTTACATCATTCAAAATTGATTTATCCCAAGGTTCGATAACAATTAACCGGGGCTCTGGAATAGAGATATTAGCTAATTGAGGAAGAGCCATCTTAGACCCATAGCACTCTACTTTAATTCCGCTTACTATCTCAGGAGTTGCTCTCCCCCCTCTCATAGTAGCATATTTTTTCTTAAGAGCTTCTTTACCCAGCTCCATTTTCCCCCTTACCTGTTGATATATTTTTTTAATGAGTACCATTTTATCCTCCCCAGGAATATTTTAGTCCTCAACTATAGTACCAACCTTCTCACCCAGAACTATTCTCTTAATGGAATCTGGCTCGTCCAGATCAAAAACAACAATAGGAAGTTTATTATCCATACACAAAGTCACTGCTGTAAAATCCATAACCTCTAACCTTTTGTGAAGAAACTCTCCATATCCGATATGATCAAATTTTTTAGCCTTTTTGTCCTTAAAAGGATCGGCGGAATATATCCCCTCGACTTTGGTAGCTTTTAAGATAACCTTTGCATCAACCTCCAGTGCCCGTAAAGCAGCCGCTGTATCAGTTGTAAAGTAGGGATTACCTGTCCCCCCAGCAAAAATAACTACCCTTCCTTTCTCTAAGTGTCTAAGGGCTCTCCTGCGAATATAAGGCTCGGCAATTTCCTGCATTTCAATTGACGTTTGAACCCTGGTCACTATTCCTTTTTTTTCAAGAACATCCTGCAAGGCAAGAGCATTAATTATAGTGGCTAACATCCCCATATAATCTCCCGTAGCTCGGTCTATTCCTTCTTTTGCAGCTTCCTTTCCTCTCCATATATTTCCTCCTCCCACCATGATTCCTATAGAAACTCCCAATTCCTTTACTTTACGTATCTCTTCAGAAATCCAACTCAGGCGGGGAAAAGAGATGCCAAAACTTCTCTCTTTTGATAAAGCTTCCCCTCCCATTTTAAGCATTATTCTCTCCCATTTCAAGATGGGGGCTGAGGACATAAGAATCACCCTTGCTCTTCACCTAATTCAAATCTTATAAAACGGCTTATTTTTATATTCTCGCCTAATTTTACTATCATTTGTTGAAGATAATCATCAACAGTTTTCTCTTCATCTTTTACGTAGGATTGATTAAGAAGACAAGTTTGCCCATAGAATTTTTTCATTCTTCCCTCTACTATCTTATCAACAATATGAGATGGTTTTCCTTCTCTTTTTGCCTCTTCCTCTAAGATTTGTCTTTCCTCTTCTATTTTTTTCTCAGAAATTTCTTCTTGAGTAATCCACCCAGGATTACAGGCAGCTATGTGCATTGCTATATTTTTAGCAAATTGCTGGAATTCTTCATTCCTAGCGACAAAATCTGATTGACAATGCGCTTCCACCAAAACTCCAACCCGACCGTTGTGATGAGTATAACAAGTAACTAATCCCTGGTTAGTAACCTCTTTAAACTTTTTCTGGGCAATCTTTATGCCCTTTTTCCGAAGAATTATCTTAGCCTTTTCCAAATCTCCTTTGCTTTCTTCCAGAGCTTTTTTACAATTAACAATTCCAGCCAGAGTTTCAGCACGTAGTTTTTTTAATTTATCAAGTGAAATGACCATATTAAACTCCTTCCTCTTTTTCACTCTCATCACCGTCTATTTCTGTTATTTCATCTGATTCGGAAATTACTTCTTCTTCCATTTCTTCCATTTCTTGGCTTTCTGCTTTTTTCTTTTCCTCAATCAATTTTTTCTTCTCAAAAAGATCTCTACCTTCTACCACAGCATCAGCAACCTTGCCAGTAATAAGCTTGATACTCTTTATGGCATCATCATTAGCCGGGATGGGATAATTCACCAATTCAGGATCCACATTAGAATCAATTATGGCCACTACAGGAATATCTAATTTTATTGCCTCTTTTACAGCAGTGTTCTCCACCCGGATATCAGTTATAAATAAAGCATCGGGGAGGGTATCTACATTTCTAACGCCCCCTAAATTTCTAATTAACTTATTCAATTCTTTTCCTAACATAATTTCTTCTTTTTTAGGAAGTTTCTCCCAAAGTCCTTCTTTTTCTCCTCGCTCCAAATTAGAAAGTCTTTCTATTCTCCGTTTAATAGTAGAAAAATTAGTTAAAAACCCTCCCAGCCATCGATTGCTAATATAAGCCACGCTACACCTATCCGCTTCTTCTTGAATACATTTTTTGGCTTGTTGTTTTGTCCCTACAAATAACATTTGCTTTCCCTCAGAAACAAGATTTCTTATAAAATCGTAAGCCTCATCCAATAGCTTCACTGTTTTGGTCAAATCTATGATATGCATTTGGTTTCGCTGTTGATAAATATAAGGTTCCATCTTGGGATTCCAAGCACTCTTCCTATGACCAAAATGAGCCCCTGCCTCTAAGAGTTCTTTCATAGTAACATGTGGCACTTTATCCGCCTCCTTCTACTGTTTTCTTTTTTATTAAAATATTCCTTCCTCTACACGGATTAGGAATGGATTTTTTTTAATTACAGGTAAATCACTTATTAGTTTTAAGGCTTTTTGGATGTTTTCCTCGCGAGAACGGTGGACTAACATAATAATTAGCACTAAATTATTTTCTTTGTTTTCTCTTCCTTTTTGAATAACTGATTCAATGCTAATATCGTGATTTCCTAATATGTTAGCTATTTTTGCCAGAACACCAGCCTTATCAATAGCATAAAATTTCACATAATATTTGGTCTCAATTTCCCTCATAGATTTTAAATTGATAGAAGGGGTTTGCAAAGATAAAAATAACTTTCTGCCCTGAGCAATATAAATTAAATCCTCTATGATGGCAGTAGCAGTGGGATATTTTCCTGCTCCTGGTGCCTGCATTCCTATTTCTAGTCCTATTTCATCTCTAATTTCCAGACCATTTTCAATCCCCTCCAAACGAGCCAACCACTTGTTATTAGGAACCAGCGCTGGATGAACTCTTGCCTCCAGTATATTTTCTTTTTTTTGAGCTATAGCCAACAATTTTATTTTATAGCCTAACTCTCTTGCAAATGCAACATCCTGACCTTTTATATTACTTATTCCCTCAACATAGATGGATTCCAAAGAAGGAAAATAACCCAGCGTTAACCCCAAAAGTACAGTTAATTTATGAGCAGTATCCCGGCCATTAATGTCATCCGTAGGGTCAGCCTCAGCATATCCCATGGCCTGCGCTTCTTTTAAAAGAGATGAGAAATCTTTAGCTTTTTCCTCCATCCCGGTCAAAATATAATTACAGGTTCCATTAAAAATACCCACTAACTTCTCTATTTTAGAAGGAGAACTCGTTAAACTTTCAATAAGTCTATAAGCTGCTATATTAGAAGCCCTTACTCCCAAATAACAATTATTTTCTTTAGCGGTCTGAAAAATCTCACTACCTGAAGTAGCTAAAATAGCTTTATTGGCAGTTATAACATTTTTCCCTTTCTCTAGAGCTTCTAAGACAAAATCTTTAGCGGGGTGGATACCCCCTATTACCTCGATAACTGTATCTATTTCAGGATTATTCAGTATATCTTGAGGATCTGAAGATAAAAATTTAGATGGAAGATTTAAGCTTCTTGTTTTTGCCAGATTTTTAACTACTACTTTTTCTAAAGAAAAACAAAAATTACCTAATTTTCCTTTTTTTCGCATAAGAAGCTCTACTACTCCGCTTCCCACTGTTCCTAAACCAAAAATACCTATGCGAACTGTTTTCCCTTCCATCTCACCTCTTTTTTCAAAGAGAAAAAAACATCATACTACTCTATTCCTCCAATTCTTATTCTTTAGTAAGACAAAATTTATCCTAACTTTTGAAATGATTAAAAACATCACTTAGCCAAAACTAATCCCCGTCTTTTCCTACAGAATTGAGAATTGAAATGAAATAATAGTAAGATGCAATTTAGTCTTTTTGCTCTTTGATTTTATTCTCCAACATTTCTATTTTCTTTTCCAGTTTTAAAATATCATCCTTAGTAACAAGTTCTGTCTTGTCAATAACCCGGCCCAATTTCTTTGCTATTCTTTCCTCTAATTCTCCTTTTGTTTCCTGTCCTTTTTTGATCACTCGAGATAAAAGATCCTCTTCTTCTATTTTTTCTGCAGCTTTAATTAAATCATCAAGAATAGTTTCCATTTTTTCCTTGGTAAGTGCAGCAGCTCCCACTCCTAAAAGTAAAGCCTTCCTTATAAGCTCCTCCATTTCCACCACCCCCCTTTCTTGACTATCTAAACATTATAATAGAAACCAACCAAAGGTCAAAAGGTCAATTTAAATTGTCCAAAGAATTCATTAGGCCAATCCAACCAAAGATTAATTATTTGTTTAGTTTAATTTTCAAAAACAGGGGTGAGAACTTCTTTATTCTCTGTTATATCTTTTTGAAAAAGCTTTGAGAATTGGTGATATATGTGTCCTGGTTTTCCAGTACCAATTATTTTTTCGTCATACCTTACTATCGGAAGAATATTAGGGCCGGTACCGAAGATAAACATTTCTGAACTTTTATAAGCTTCTTCCCGGGAAATATTTACCTGAGAAATCTTTTTTAAATCTCCCATTTTAACTAAACTTTCGGCTAGCTTAATCCCTCGCAACAAGGAAGTACCTTTTAACATATGATCAAATTTGGGATACATAAATATTTTATCTTTGTTCACAATGGCTACATTTTCAGTCGGGCCTTCTGAAAAATATCCCTGCGAATCAAGCAAAATAGCAAAATCTGCACCACTTCGCTCTGCTTCTATATCCGCCAATACATTTGGCAGATAATTACAAGATTTAGCTTGAGCGAAAAAAGTAGGCTTAACGGGAATTTTGCTTGTTATTGCCGATACTCCCTCAGTATAAAAATACTCGGGAGCAGTCCAGGCCTCTATGGCAACAACATATAAATTACTTTTATGACATTCTTTTGGCGCACAGTTAAATCCTCCCAATCCACGAGAAACAAAAATACGTACAATACAATCTTTGACACCCCCAATGAATATAGTTTCTAGAACAATTTGCTTAATAACCTGCAAATCAAATGGCAAGTCCAGTGAGATAAGTTCTGCAGAGTCTTGCAATCTGATAAGGTGAATATCGAGATTATAAACATACCCATTTACACACTTGAAAGCTTCAAAAATACCGTCTCCACGATGAACCATATGGTCATCCAAGGGAATCACCATCAAAGCTGGGTCAGTTACCACTCCACCAAAAACACTGGAGTACATAGAAAAATATTTAGCGCCACTCGGATTACGCCATTCAGGTTTTTTGGAAAAAATTTCATCTCTGGACAAAATTTTTAAATGTTTATCAAAAACCATTCAAACCTCCCGTTGAATTATTACTCATCTTAAAACTTTTTTTCAAAATTTTCAAACAAGCTTTATCCGGTAAAAATTCACTTTTAACTGATACAATTTATTTTAACCAACTTCCCCTTAAAGTCAAACAAAATTAGCCCGTAAAAGATTTATTTTAGTGTGAATCTCTGAAATTAGGCAAAATTAGTTAGACTTGTAAGATATTTAATAAGGTGTGAATTTTATGGAGCTCAAGTGTTTTTCAAAACCCCTTTTAATAAAACTGTAAAGATATGAGGTATTATTCAGATAACTGTTAACATATTTGCATTAAGGGCCTGATACTCCCAAATCGCCAATACTATTTGACCCTGCTCCAGGATCATACCATTGGTAGCCATAACCAAATTCCGCTCCTTCCCATCCACCCAATTGGCCAACAGTTCGAGCGGACCAGTCAATAGTTTCTGAAATTGTATCAGGAATTTTATCCGGTGCGTTAGAAACAATAAGCCAAGTTTCATCACCAGTTGTATAGTATCCAAAACTATTTTCCTCTAATGCTCCCGCTGCTACAGCCCGGGAATTATTGTCGTTAAAAGGGTCTTTGGGAATTGTGGTCATATAAATTACAGCTCCTTTAGTAAAATCGCTACTTGATGTTGGATAGGTATTTTTATCAATCCAGTACACTTGCGCTGCATTTCCTATAATTCTCATATCGGTAAACGCTTTAACAACTCTAGCTCTTGTCACTGCTCCCATGAGATTGGGAACAGCAATAGTTGTAAGTATGGCAATGATTGTAACCACCACCATCAGTTCCACCAGAGTAAAACCTTTGTTACTATATTTTACTTTTTCCATTTTCTTCTCATTTTTTTTACAAACAATAGAAAAGATTACCCGCTATTGTAAAACCCTTGTCGAGAATGTCAAATTTTTAACTTAAATGGCTACAATGATACCGCACACTTTTTAGTTAAAGAATACAGACGATGTGATTATTTCAGGAAAGTAAAGGAGGTCTGGACGGCCATGAGAAAACGCTCTAAAATTGGGGTAAAAACACAAGGCGTATTTTTCACCCTAAGAAAGGAGGTTCCCCTCTATGACCGTCCCCCATCAATCATACTACGAGTTAAAAAAAGAGACAAGTGATGAGTTTGCTAGAAAGACTCTCCTCTACAATCTTGAGTGTTTGAACGGTAATATCAGGGCCTGTGCCAGAAAAGTAAGGTGCTCCCATCATACAGTGTATCTAGCTTTAAAGAAACAGGCACAAGGAAATCTTACGGATGATTCACATCGACCTAAAGGACGACATCCTAAAAAGATAGAAGATGAGAAAGATCTACTTAAAAGATGTCCCTGGTGGGAATATATCTATAACTTAGAGCGTTGCCACCAGGGAATTGATAACCTTACTCCTTATGAGAAACTAAAATCTTTGGGCTATGTAACTGGTGAAGAAATATGTCTTTTCCCACCTCTTATTTTAGACAAAATCTGCTGGCTTGATCTTTTCCAAATTAAGAAAAAAAGCGTGCAGGATCATATTGACTATTACCCCCCATCTTCTGTAGGACCTCACGTGTAAGATCCTCTAAGGCTTCAAGATCAGTGATATCTGCGATCAAAGGGTATGCCGTTTTCCCCTATTTTTGTATCTCCACTATGGTATTCTTCGGGCTGGGCTCACCGATATCCATAAATGTGCTCTTTGCTCTCAGCCTAGTAAACAGTAGGGTGGTGCTCTTCCTCATTCCCTTCGCTACACCGATAATGACCGCAATTTTGCCTCTTAACGAAAGGATGTTTTCTATTAGTTGCCTCCATATATCAAAAGATTGGTAGTGATCAGTAATCTATGTCCCACAAGCCTTGTTTCCCTTTGCCTGAGATCTTTCAGAGAAACAAAACTTAATAGAACAACCCTTGGAAAGCCAAAATGACCTCTTCAATATCATCCCAGCTAACATCAAGATGAGTGACTGCTCGGACAAGGCGATTATTTATTAGCAAAATCAAGATGCCTTTTTTTCTTAACTCATCAACTAATTTTTGAGCCGTCCACTCCTTTTTTATAACTTTAAAGTAAAGAATGTTAGTCTCTACTCTTTGGGGCTCAATTTGGATATCAGAGATTTCATTCAGTGCCTCGGCTAGCTTTTTGGCCTTCTGGTGATCCTCAGCTAACCTGTCAACATGATGCTTAAGAGCATAAAGTCCAGCAGCAGCCAAAAACCCCACTTGCCTCATCCCTCCACCGTACATTTTCCTAAAGCGTCTAACTTGCTGGATAAACTGCGTCGTCCCGGCTACCATTGAGCCGACAGGTGCACCAAGACCCTTAGATAAACAAAGGGTCACTGAGTCGACATAACGGGTATAGCCTATAGGATCTATCCCTAAAGCTACAGTAGCATTAAGGAGCCTCGCTCCATCCATATGAACAGACAAACCGTATCTTTTTGCTACCTGTGAGATTTCCTTCACCACTTCAGGAGGATAAATACTTCCTCCACCCTGATTGTGGGTATTCTCTATACAGATAAGGCGAGTCACTGGATAATGATAATCCTCACTCCGGACAGCTTTTTCAATCTGTTCAGGATAAAAAATTCCTTTTTCTCCTTCTATAGGATAAAGTTGAACCCCAGCTAAAGCCGCCGCTGCACCACTTTCATGATTGAAAATGTGAGAGTCTCTTTCCACAATTACCTCATCACCTGGTACAGTTTGAGCCTTTATGCATAATCCATTGCCCATAGTACCTGAGGAAACAAAGATAGAAGCCTCTTTTCCAAAAAACTTTGCTACTTTATCCTGCAGTAAGTTTACCATAGGGTCTTCCCCAAAAACATCGTCTCCTACTTCAGCATGAAGCATTGCTTCGCGCATTGCCAGAGTAGGTTTTGTAACTGTGTCACTGCGTAAGTCTATCATTCTCCTGCCTCCCAGCGAGAGGTGAAAAAACCTCTCTCAAAACAATAATATTATCAAGAATTTTAATTTTATTTCTTCTCAAGAAAAATTGAAAATTTTTACTCTTAATCTAACTGTTCAAAAAATCATCTCGGGTCTTGGCTATATTTTTGGAAATAGTTATATGGTTTACTTTGTTCTTTAATTTTTTACCTGATACACTTCCTTCTAAAAAGGCAGAGGCTATCAGGTGGCTAAAAAAAACGAATTAGGATTATTAAACTCCGTATCCCGAAGTATTGCGTTTGTCCTGTATGTAAATTAAAGCAAACTTTTAGAAAAAAGCTGAACACTGAAAAACAGTAAAGGAATTCGATCTGAATAAACCTATCTTGCTCAAAGTACTTATGGTATCTGCTAAATGCCAAAATCCTCACTGCAGGATCAAAAGTTTTCCCTTACCTGTAAAAGGAATTGCAAAGTACCAAAGAGCAACCAACCGGATAATCAAAGAAGGAGTAACCAACGATGTATTAGACAACACTTCTCCAGAAGAGATAAAAAAACGTTTTGCTCGCTTTTTCAATGTTACTAGTTCAAGGCGTACCATTGACTGCTGGAAGCATAAAGAAGCTGTTAAGCTAAACTTCAAGAACCTTATAGAGAAGCTAAAACCATGAGAGTACTTTGTCTTGATGATCTTGACCCTGAAAGATCAACTCATAAGCATCTCATAACCTCAGACAGGATAAAGGGTTACATCATTTATATCGATGCTCTTTCAAGTCAAAGTAAAGAAGAAGTAGCAAGTAACCTTAGCACCCTAAAAGATATACTGAGAAGAATAGGGAAATAATGAATGAGATTATCTCCTCCTGCAAAAAAGATCTTCTTGCAAACATCCTTGTTTCAAAAGATCGAATAAGAAATATATTTGAAAATAGCACTTCCATGGATGAGGCCTACGAGGAAAAGAATAAACTATACTTTGAAGGCTGGCATAAGAAAAATTGCCATTTTAAAAAGATCGTTAAGATGTTCATGGATATTCCTGCGAGTATGTGTTCACCTATCTCAAAGAGCCTAATGTCTTACGATCTGGTAATGCAGAGAATTCCATAAAACTGGTTAAATCCTGGGAAGATCTCAGGTATGGTTTTAGAACCACCCAGGACCTTCAGGATCACCTAAAACTATACCAAAAGATGAAATATTTAGGCGAAACATAATTTAAAACAAAAAATTTTCGCTCAAATTAACATCTAACAAGAAAAAGGACAAAAAAGTTGCCAAAAATATGGCCAAAAACCATTTTTCCTTTGCTATTGTAAAAAGCATTAGTGCTCAGGAAAAGATTCCTTTTTACCTACAAAATTCGCTCAAAAGCTTTACCCCTTACAAGTGAGGGAAAAATAGCAGAAGAAATTACTAGGGTTAAAACTCCCTAATTCTTGCTTTTTGAGATACTTCATTCCTTTTGCAGAGAGAATATCACTTCTTTTTCGCTTTTATTTTTAATCCTTTTCTTTTTTACTACACAGTGCCGCCTCCATAGATAGAGAGTACAGCTCCTGTGGCATAGAGAGATTCATCAGAAGCAAGATAAAGAATACCATGAGCAATTTCCTCTGGTCTTCCCAGTCTATTTGCAGGACGAACCTTTTTCATCTCACGCCGAGCTTTATTTGAATTGGGCTGCTGGGCTAACTAGGAAGTTACCATAGGAGTTTCTGTGGTTCCAGGACGAACACAGTTAGCTCTTATATTTTGAGAAGCAAAATCTAATGCTATGCTTTTAGTTAAAGAAATCAGCGCGGTTTTAGAAACACAATAAGCTGTCATGCTTTTCCAGATTACAATCCCAACTTACGAGGATATGTTAACACCACCCAACGCCACTTTTAATCATCAAAGGGATGCAATATTTACAGCAGAGAAACGCTACTCTGAAATTCATATCCATAATCTTGTCCCATAGTCTCTCGTCGGTATCGAGTATATTTCCTAAGTACCACAGGTCAGCACTATTGACCAAAATATTCATCTTTCCATACTTTTCTATAACTTTGGCCACTATAGACTTAAATTGAGGAGAATCAGTTATATCTGTGAGTATAAAAAGCGCTTCTCGTTATTTTTCTTTAATCATATCAACCGTAGCCTGTTCTAATTTTTTTTCTATATTCACAACAACTACTTTACCCCTTCTTCCGAAAAAAGGATAGCAGCTACTCTTCCCATGTCAGAGCCTGTCCGCATAATAACAGCCACCTTACTTCTTAATCTCATTCAATTCTTCTCTCTAATAAAATTTTCCAATAAAAGACTAAAAAGTATAGAAATATTAAATACTTGGTAGTTTAAAGCACATAAAAATCCTTTCCCGCAGTTCGTCTCAGACTTCTTCGGTCATCATGCCCAATTCCCAAGTGCTAAATTCTATGACAAACTTAGAAAGAGAATCTGTAATTGTCTCTATAAACTGCTTTCCTTTTTCTTCGCTAGCTAAGGTAGGGTCTCCAATTACACCAGTGGAAGTAAAATCGCATAAATGTTGAGCTAAGTTTACTTTACCCATATCTTGAAAATCTAGCATAACGTAATTAGTTCTCCATTTAGGTATTTTTCTTTTAAGCAAACGTTTATTGACTAAATGAGGTTTAATTACGAGCATGCAGGAAGTTTCAAGCTCTCCAGCGTGAGCTATTCCACCAATTTTTGATTCTCTAATGCGAGTAATTTCCTTGGTGGCTACTACCCAGTAGGTAACTGCTGCAATCACGACCTTATGTTGATCTCGAATATTTCTAATGACCATTTCCAAAGGAGCCGTATTCCCCCCATGTGAATTTAGTAAAATAATCTTTTTAAAGCCATGGCCAATTAAACAATGGCAAAGATCTTGAATCAACGCAAGATAGGTATTTGTGGTAACAGACATTGTTCCAGGAAAATCAATATGATGAGAAGATGCTCCAAATACCATCGGAGGAGCAATAACAAATGGTATTTTTCCCACTAAACTCTTACCCAATCTTTTGCAAAGTTCGTACCCTATGTAACTGTCTGTTCCAATAGGTAAATGTGGCCCATGCTGTTCAATAGAACTTGTAGGAAGTATTACCACTGTTTTTCCATTAGCAATTTCTTTGATTTCAACCCAGGACATCTCATGTAAAAAAAATTTTTCTTGATCTTTCCCCAATTTTTGCCTCATCTCATTTTTCTGCATATTAGATCTCCTTATAATTTAGTTACTACAATCTTTTTTTAGCTTTATCAGCTCAAGCTCAATACTTATATCTATGGGTAAAGTAAATATTTTCAAGATACAGCAACCATATTTTCTTTTACTGCTTAATTGTTACTTCCTTCCTTTTTGTATACCTACACAACTGGTATACTCCACCCAGATACTGATAAACTTAGTAATTTTATCGATTTTTATTGATACAGTTTGTGCAATTTTTATCCTTATGAAAGCGCGGTGAAAAATCTCTGAGCTTCCAATGTTTTAGGGTCCTCGATGATCTGCTTTGGGATACCCTCTTCTAATATTTTTCCATCATAGAAAAAGCAAATTCTGTCTGCACTTTCCTCTGCAAATTTAAGCTCATGGGTAACTATTATCATGGTCATCCCCGATTCACTAACTCGTGCGAGTACCTCTAAAACCTCTTTAATTAATTCTGGGTCTAAAGCCGAAGTTATTTCATCCAAAAGCATTAATTTTGGATGCATAGCTAAAGAGCGAGCTATGGCAACACGTTGTTGTTGTCCACCAGATAACTGATCTGTATACGAAAAAGTCTTATCTTTTAATCCGACTTGATTTAAAGAGTGTAAAGCAATTTCCTCGGCTTTCTTTTTGTCCATTTTCTTAACTATTTTTAAAGCTAAGCTCACATTATCAATAACAGTAAGGTGAGGAAATAAATTAAATCTCTGAAAAACAAAACCAATTCTTGCACGTAGTTTATGAAGATTGACAGAACGCATAGAAGTTTTAGGAGTTAACAATTCACCGTCCACTGCAATACTCCCCGAATCTATTGGTTCTAAATAATTAATACATCGAAGTAAAGTGCTTTTCCCTGAACCACTGGGTCCCATAATTACAACTGATTCCTTTTTTTTTACACTCATTGAAATACCTTTAAGAACATGTAATTGTCCAAAGGATTTATGGACATTTTCAATTTCAACCATTGTCACTACTCCCTGCACTACTTTGTTTTTCTAATTTTTTCCCCATCCTTGACAGAGGATAGCATAACAAAAAGTAAATTATGCCCGCTATACCCATGGATAGAAGAGGAAAGTATATTCGTTCACCTACTCGGCGAGCCGCTAATGTTAAATCCACCACACTAATAATTGAAACCAAACAAGTAGCCTTTACCAGTCCGATTAAAAAACCAATAAGAGATGGTATGATAACTTTTGTACCTTGAGGAATAACAACGTAACGCAAACTCTGGATGTAACTCATTCCTAAAGAAGAAGCTGCTTCCCATTGCTCTTTATGAATAGACTCTAATCCTGTTCGAAAAATCTCTCCTAAGTAAGCTCCTGTATAAAGGCACAAAACTATACTGGCCGTAAGCATTCTAGAAATATCATATCCTATAAGGTCAGCCCCAAAATAACCTATCATTAGTTGAAGAAGCAATGGCGTTCCTCTAAATATTTCTATATATATTGCTGCAATCCATCTGAATGCTTTTATCTTATGATTGCTTCTGGCAATTCCAATGATAAGACCCAACAATCCACCCAAAGAAAAAGAAATTCCACAAAGTTTTAGGGTAGTATAAGTCCCTTCTAATATGTAAAATAAGTCATTCCACCCAAATTTTCCTATCAACGTAAGCTTCCTCTTTATTGATGTAAATTCACTATTTTTATGGTTAAATAAAGGAAAAAATACACAGTAAAAAAAAGAATTGTAAAATTTTACCTAATATATCAAACTTTATAATTTATATTTATAGTACCCAGAATAGCATTTTCAATATTTAAATTTTTTAAAAATATGAAAATCGAGAAAAATATCACAAGTCTAAAGAGTAGATGATAGTCTTTGAGGAGGAGCGTGCCGAAAAATCTTTTTGTTTATATAATAAAATAGTATGTATAATCCCTCCACCAAAGCAAAATAAATCAATGCAGTTACCGAATAAATTTCGAAGCTTCTATACGTTTGACCATCTAATTTTGAAGCCTGATAAAACAGATCTTTTGCCGATATCTGAGCGACAAGGCAAGAAGCTAAAATTATTAAAATAATCTGATTGCTTAAAGGAGGTGCTATAGTCTTCATCGCGGGAGGTAAGATGACGTGCCGAAAAACCTGAAAATAGTTCATTCCTAAGGAATAGCCCGCCTCAATTTGGCTTTTGTGGATAGATTGGATTCCACCACGGATTATCTCTGTTGTGTATGCACCCATATTTAATGTTAGCACTAACAAAGCTGTAGTATTAGGATCTAAATCGATATACAATGTGGGAAGAGCAAAATATACAAAATAAAGCTGGACTAAAAGAGGAGTATTCCTGAAGATCTCTACATAAACACCAACTATCTTTTGTAAAATTTTATTTTGTGAATTTTTTAAATAAGCTCCAATTATCCCGACCGCAATTCCAAATGCACAAGATAAACCCACTAATCGAAAAGTTAAAATTAGCCCCCACAAAAAGTAATCTAAATTCCTCAAGGGAACAGAAAACCTTAAATCAGGAATAGAAAGATTAAACATTATTTTACTTTAATTTTTTTATTTTTTTATTATTAACCTATTTCTAGTAATTTGAAGCTTCGCTTCTTTTTCAAGACTTTTTTATTTTTATCCTAATGAACAGAACAGTTACGCTATTTTTCTATTAACTTTCTGCCATTCATCTCCACTCATAAAGAGTGGAGATGAATGGTGAATTTTATAACCTAAAAGTATATTCATTATCAGCAAAGAATAACCAAATTCTTATATCTGATTCAATTTCTCACAGTTAGAGCAGTAGATTCAATAAAAATCTCATGCAGCTTTTTTTAAAAATTTGGCCATATTTCTGTCCAGGGAACTCCAAAGTGCTTTACCCAGAACTCCTGAATCTTCCCTTCACTTAAGGCATGATGAATGAATAAGTTTATCCAATTTAACCAAACTTGGTCTCCTTGGCGCACTCCCATACTGGGGAAAGTTCTAGTAAAAGGCTCTCCTTTTATCTCCCAGTCAGGATGTTCTTGGACTTGATAAGCACATATGGTATATCCTTCTCCAACAGCATCAACTTTTCCCTGCTCTAAAGCCAGGAAACAATCGGCAGGTGTTTCATAACTAACAATTTCAGTCCCTTCCGGAGCTATTTTAGTAAATGCTATTTCTACAGTTCCTCCCCGACCGGCAGCGACCTTTCTACCAGCGGTATCTGTCCAATTTTTGAAATCAGTATCATCTTTACGACCAACAAGAACCAACGTATAAGGACCATAAGGAGTAGAAAAAGCTATAGATTGAGCTCTTTGCGGTGTACTGGCAAAAACAGCAATTACAACATCAACTTTTCCGGTAACTAAAAAAGGAACTCTATTAACATTTTCGGTTTCTGTAAGTTCTAATTTCACACCTAGTGTTTCGGCCATAAGCTTTGCAATATCTATATCAAATCCCACATTTTCGTAATTTTCATCTAAATAACCCCAAGGAGGAGCAGTAGTGTGGACACCAACCCTCAAAACACCTTTCTCTAAAACCGCTCTTAAAGTGCTTTCCTTTGCCATTTGGGTCGGTAAATCAGCCATAGCCACCATTGTTAACCCACCTATGAATAATAATCCAACTAAAAACATAGATAATACTTTAATATGAACCTTTTTCATAACTTTAACCTCCCCATCTTAGGTATGGTTTATTTTTCTCTCTACAGAAGCTTTCAAAAAGAGAAATCAATTTTTTATAATTTCTCTATATGAAGCTTCCTTTTTCCCCAATACGAATTAACCTACTCGGTTTTTCCTCACCTCCTTTCAAACTTTTAGAAAGTCTTCGTAAAGCAAATCAAACTAATAAGATAGGTTTTGATATAAGCTTAACCATTGCTAAAATTTATGGTAAGCAAGAAAAAGTCAAAGTTGATTACAACCCAAACAAGAGAGGTAAACCAAGTTATTCAACAAAAGCTGCACCCATGCACAACAAAAAAAAAGCGAAAAAGATTATTTTTCTTAAAAAACTGTATGTATAACATCTTAAAAATTTGTCAATTGCACGCGTTAAGTCTTGTTAGCTAAATTTTAACTGACAGATAATACGAATATTCTTGACTTTTTTCTTCCATTTACACACTTTTCTTAATTAATTATTTTTCAACTGCTTTTTTAATTTTTTTTAGTCCCTCTAATATATTTTCTTTGGAAGTTGCGTAGGATAATCTTACATACTCCTCTTTTTCTTCCTCACATCTTCTTCCGAAACAGCTTCTACCAAGTACTGCTACACCTGCGTTATAAAGTAAATATTCCTGAAGTTTTTTAGAATCTGGGAGATTAAGATTTTGGCAAACCTCAGTCACGTTAGGATAGACATAGAAAGCACCCTTTGGTTTAACGCATCTTATTCCTTTAATTTCATTTAGTCCTTCCCAGATAAGATCGCGCCTTTCTTTGAATTCCTTAGTCATAGCCAAGGAGGCATCCTGTGGACCTTCCAGAGCCTCAATCCCTGCATACTGAATAAAGGTAGTTGTGCAGGAGTTAACATTGGTCTGGATTTTAGTAATCTCTTGTGCTAAATCTTTCCTCATTACTCCAAATCCTAACCTCCAGCCAGTCATAGCATAGGTTTTTGAAAAACCATCTATTAAAATTGTTCTTTCCTTCATTCCTGGAATAGAGGTTATGCTATTAAATTTTGTATCGTAAATAATTTGAGAATAAATCTCATCTGATACAACCCAAATATCTTTTTTCTTAACTATTTCGGCAATTAGCTCCAAATCATCTTGGGTTAAGATACCCCCCGTAGGATTTTGAGGGGAGTTAATAATGATCATTTTTGTTTTCTCAGTTATCTTTACTTCCAGCTGCTTAGGGTCAAAACTAAACTCTTTTTCCTCTAAAAGGGGGAGGGGGACAGGTTTTGCTCCCACAAAATTTATGAATGATTCATAAATTGGGAAACCTGGATTGGGGTATATCACTTCATCTCCTTCATCAACACAGGCAAGAATACTATAGGCGATAATTGGTTTTGCTCCCGGAGTAACTACTACCTCTTTGGGGTCTATTTCTATATCTCTAGTTTTCGAAATATAGCGAGCAACTGATTCTCTTAAAGAAAGAATTCCAGCTGAAAGAGAATAATGAGTGTATCCTTCTTTAAGTGCCTTTACCCCTGCATCTTTAATGTTTTTTGGTGTATCAAAATCAGGCTCTCCAATACAAAAGCTTATAACATCTCTGCCTTCTCTTTTAAGCTCATTTACCTGAGCTAAAACCTCAAAAGCAGTTTCAGTTCCTAATCTTTTCATCCTTTGTGCTTTTTGCATATCTTTCTCCCCCCTATGGCAAAAATATATTAAGAATATTTAATTTGTATTTGTACCATATAAAAAAAATATGTCAAGAAAAAATAGTACTTATGTCGTCGCAAAATGATAATGTCATAGTAGGCAAAATGAAAACCTCACCCCTCTCTTAGAATTTGATATACTATCCTCCCCATAAACAAGTGATGGGGAGGTGAAAATGCAGAGGTGGCAGTTGAGCGTAAAAGAGCT
>CAZGDY010000012.1:0-24388 GCA_964524965.1 uncultured Clostridia bacterium | reverse complement strand
GCTAAGAACTGAGGTAAGAAGCCGCCATGCAGATTCTCATCTGGGACATCTTTTTCATGACGGGCCACCACCAACAAAACTTCGATATTGTACAAACTCAGCGGGGTTGTATTTTATCCCAAAGGAAGAGCTCATGAACAAGGGATACGTTTTTTATTTGAACAGACTTGAGGAAGAACAACAATAAACAGAAAAAAGCCTACTTTAAATACTATACTAACTATTAGTAATAATGAACCTTTATAAAAAATTATTTAGGGATTTTTGTTAAATAATTTACTGGACCGCATACCTCTGCATTCACTATCTGTTTTACATCTCATTAATCCTGCTTTATAATCAAGAATCTCCATTTTCTTTGGATTAAAAGTAGTAGTAGTAGCGAATTGATAAACTCCAAGGCGAATATGACCAGAATCAAGATAATTAATCTCAAAGGCAGTCGCATCAACAGGTATCCATCCTACCTTACCCATGTATATTTCATTCCAGCCATGTTACCCAAAGTTTTTATTACAAAGCTCCAATCTTGTTTAACTTAAAATGATAATATTTTGAAAGTGGCATTTTTTACTACGAGACAATGGAGTCAAGAAAGATACTTCTTGGGAAATTTTGCCACCACAGTGTAGTTAGGGTCCACAACATTCCCCACTCGCATACTACCAACTTGTGAGAGAACCTGAAGAGCTTCCCATTTATCAAAACCATAGTCAGTGACTAACCATTTTACAAGTTCAATGTGAGCAATACTAACAGCATCTATGAGAGGACGAGCGCTACCAGCTACCATTATATGACTTGTATTTTCTATTCGCGGCCATTGAATCACCTTGTTCTTAATCACTTCAATTTTTAAAGTAACCTGGGCTGTTGTTTCCAGAGCAACTCCACAAATTTCTCCATCTCCTTGAGCAGCATGAATATCTCCAAAAGAAAGATATCCTCCTCGCACCCACACCGGTAAATACAGAATTGACCCTGCAGCTGTCTCCAGACAGTCCATATTTCCTCCATATTCACCAGGAACAAGAGCTGTTTCTACCCGACCAAATCGAGGAGCAACTCCTATGGAACCAATAAAGGGGTGGAGAGGAATTTGAATCTTTTTTTGGGTACTGTGAACAAGTTTAAGGGTCCCCGTCTGAGAATTTAAATCAAGTTCCCATCGATACTCAACTTCAGGAAGAGACTCATTAAATAAAAGCTCTTTTCCTTTGCTTTCCCCAGTAAAAGAACCAAAATTAGGCATAAAGGCAGAAAAAGCATAGTTTCTGTTCAAAGCAATCTCTTCAATGTTTATCTTTAACACATCACCCGGCCAAGCCTCCTCAACCCATACCGGACCAACCAGTGGATTGGACTCTTGGAATTGAGTGAACTCACTTTTTTGTTTTTTATCCTCGGGTAAAAGTTTACCGTAAAGATCAAATCCATGAGCATCAATAGTTAAAGCTATAACTGAATCACCACTTTTTATTTGCGATAAAGGCTCGCTTGGCCCAAAAACATACTTATAAACGGCTGGTTCCAATCTATGAAGTTTTTCTTTTACCATTTTTTTACCTATCTTTTCCTCTGGTAATTCGTCTTTTGTTTTTTAAGCATAACTCATCCATTAACCCCTTATCTTCCTTATCTTTGCTATACAAATACTAAAGGCTTGAACCTTCGAATTGATTGTCCAGTTTATAAATATCTTTTGATTTTAATCTCCAGCCAATTGCACCCAAATTTTCCTTAAGATGTTTTATATTTGATGTTTTCGGTATAGTAATAATTCCTTTTTTGGAAATCAACCAATTCATTGCAATCTGAGCCTGAGTTTTATTGTATTTTTTAGCTAACTCATCTAAGGTTTTAAAACTCCGTTTCACAAGCTCACCCTTTGCAAGTGGTCTATAAGCAACAACTAAAATAGCATTTGCTTGGCAATAAGGAATTATCTCAGATTCTATGTTAGCATTGTATAAACCACCACTGTTCCTTATCAGTAGATTGTACTCTATTTGATTGGCCACAATTTCATTTTGGGCATACTTTTGGGCTTCTTTTATCTGCTCAACCGAAAAATTACTCACTCCAATATGTTTAACTAATCCCCGTTCACATAAAAAATCCATTGCTCCCATTGTTTCTTGTATTGGAATTTCTGGATTAGGCATATGGACTAAGTATAAATTAATATATTCAGTCCTTAATCTTTTAAGGCTTTGTTTTGCCGAATTAATAAGATCGTCATATCTTAAATTAGTTGGTGAAACTTTAGTAGTGATAAAAAGAGTTTCTCTATTAAAATCACTAATTGCCTCTCCAACTAACTCTTCCGAATGTCCACACCCATACATTTCAGCAGTATCAACATGGGTCATTCCAAGTTTGATTGCCGTTTTAATTGCGCAAATATTTTCTTTGTCATAGGTAACATCAGTCCCTTCTAATCCTCCACCCATAGTCCATGTTCCGATTCCGATAACAGGTATTTTAGTGCCCGGAGTCAATTCTTTGTATTCCATCTTACTTCTTACTTTATCCATGCTTTCCATATTATTCTCCTGATTATAAATATCAAAATTTTTTGTAACTGATTCACGCTGAGGTAGTTTAGGTATAGCTCTTTGCAACCGATACTACCCAGTATATTTTTGCTTTACACTCCCGATAACAGCCTCACTTCCTGAAAAGCACAAAGAATCCTGATTGTTGATAACTCTTGTTAACTCAAAAAATTCTTTTGGCTATCCGCCTTTATATTTAAAGGCACCTTGCAAAAAAACAAATAAAAAAACATAAATTATTAAGTCTCTCAAATTTCATATTTTGTATTCCCAGTTCACTTCATCCATTTTTTTAATGAAGGAACTAATATGATTAACCAGAGCTTCTTTCATTTTTCTACCTTTCTCCGCCGTAGCCTTAGTAGGATCGCCAGTTACACCATACGGAGTTATCTCGTCAAAAATCCATTTTATCTCTATTTCCTGAGGAAGATGTGGCAAAATACCTCTGCTTTTTTTCATATTCACCAAATCTGGCCTTAAATTCAAAACCATAGAGGTCTCTCCCTCTCCTGCATGCCCCAGACCATTCCAAACTTCAAAGGTGTTGGCCGGTAAAATTTTACCTGCCGTGACCCACCAGGCATTCAGTACCGCAATTTTAATCTGAGGATGAGAGACTTTAAACTCACGGGTTGCCGTCTCTATTGAAGCAATATTGCCATCATGCCCATTTATTATCAGTATTTTATATATCCTATGTTTTATAAGAGAAGAAAGAATATTATTTATGAGCCTTATAAGAGTTTCCGTCTCAAGACTTATTGCTATAGGAAAATTACTATAATGCTCACTCATACCGAAAGGAACTACGGGAAGAAGCATCGTGTCGTCCACTTTCTTAGCCACCTCTTTAGCCAACTCATAAGAAATAAGACTGTCAGTTCCCAAAGGAAGATGATCTCCATGATTCTCTGTTGACCCTAAACAAAGTATAGCCTTATCAAAATTAGCTTTTTTATAATCATGTCCACTCATCTCAGACAAAAGAAAATTCTTCATTGTAAACTCCTCATAGAACAATGTAAATATAAAATTATGAGCTTATTTATTGTGATAATCAACACTCTCAATCCTCTCTAAACTCTGTTTATAGGCTAACAAATCCTTAGCGCTGAAGAGGACAAATCGCACTAAGTTAATTTCTTTATGCTCACTCAAGTAATCTAGAACAGTCTTCAAAGCAATAAAGGAGGCTTCTTTTATAGGATAACTGAAGACACCGGTGCTTATAGAGGGAAAAGATATACTCTTAATACCATGCTCCATAGCTAACTTTAAACTATTGTAGTAGGAGTTCTTTAAATCTTGAGCGTCTTCTCTTCTGCCACTATAAACAGGACCTACTGTATGAATAATATACTTTGTTTTTAAGTTACACCCCGAAGTTAGTTTTGCTTCGCCTGTCTTGCAACCCCCAAGTTTTTTGCATTCTTCCCACAATCCATAACCTGCTGCCCGATGAATTGCCCCGGCAACTCCTCCTCCAGGAGCTAACATTTTATTAGCTGCATTCACTATAGCTTCTGTCTCTTGTTTCACAATATTTCCCGAAATTAGTTCCAAGAAAGATTGACCTATCTTTTTTTTAACCATTCTTGCCACTTTAAATTCATCCGCCAATTTTTTTGCTAAACTCTGTGGTTGTAGTAATAATTGCTATTTTTTTTATCTCAGCTAAATTTTGAGTAATTCCCCTCAAGTCTTTTTCTCGTAATTTTATCAAAAGATCAGCAAATTCTCCCTGTGCTACTCGGAAAACACATCTCTCAAAAATAGTTTTTACATGTTCTCCCCTAACATAAATCCTTTTTTTTCTACCACCCATATAAGATATGGTAGTACAAGGATTGTCAGCTAAATAACTTTTTACATACTCTGCAATTTCCTCTTTTCTTAAATTGTGTTTTTTTACAAATTTTTCACCGTACATAACATGTGGCTTAAAGTAAATGCTACCAATAATCCTTACCACATCATTTTTAACTGCTGCACTTAGATAAGTACCCTGACAATCTCCTGAGCAGAGCTGAAGATCTGGAAATTCTCTTTTTTCCGGACAGTCACTTTTTGTTAAAAGCAACTCCACATAAAATAAGTCAATATCTTTGAGATATACAGCCTTAATTTCTCGCTCGTTAATATGCATGGCAATAGATAAGAAAATACCTTAATTATAAATTTTATTGAAGTTAGATTTTAAACTCATCTATTTTCGTTAATAAAATATACTATATCTAAATTAAATACTGTATTGCAAAACCTGATTTCTTAGCATTTTAAAATCTTTCCCCAATGTGTCAAATATGTTAATATATTGGTTTTTCTGGTTTATTTGGTCTTTGCACCTTTTCGGATATCTATTTGACGAGGAATGAGCAAAAAAAGATTTTAGGAAAATCTAAATCTTTCCCTTTTGTATTTGACATCCCCTTCCCCACTGCTATACTCTTTCTCAAACCAATAACCCAAAGTAAATAAAGCACAAGAAAAAAGATAACAATATAAAAGAAACTCAAAAAGAAAAGGGGGAAAAATTGAAAGAAAAACCACTTTACGATAACGACCTGGAGATATTACAAGATATTCCAATCAAATTTGACCTGGAAAAAACATTTAAGCATTTTAAGATAAATGATAAGACTCAGCAAAAACAAAGAGAATTAATAGAAGAGCTAACTAATTTAGCAACTACTCTAATAAACCCCAGAGCGGTTTATAAGCCAGCCTATGTGGAAAATAAAAAGGGAATAACTTTAGATATTGGGAAGGTTAATTTCAAAAGTAAGATTCTTAGAAAAAACCTGGATAAAATAGAAAGAGTCTTTCCCTATATTATTACCATTGGGAAAGAATTGGAGAGTGAGGCAGCTTCGATAAAAGATTTTCTTAAACAGTACTATTTAGAAGAAATAGCAAATTTAGCCCTGCGTTACACCCGCAGGCATCTAACAAAACACCTTAAAGAAAAATATAGATTCGAACAACTCTCCAAAATGAGCCCGGGTTCTCTAAAAGATTGGCCCATCACTCAACAAAAAGAACTGTTTTCTATTTTTGGTGATACGCAAGAAATTATCGGTGTACGTTTAAACGATAGTCTCCTGATGATTCCTAGAAAATCTGTTTCAGGAATATACTTTCCTACTGAAATTAAATTTTATAACTGTCAGCTCTGTCCTCGCCAAAAATGTATTGGAAGACAAGCACCTTATGATCCAAAATTAACTGAGAGCTACGCAAAAAAATAAATGGGTCTTTTTTCCAAATGAAACAACTAGTAGTCTTTAGCATCGAGAAACAGCAATTTGCACTGCGCCTTTCCGTAGTGAAAAAAATTATTCGTGCCGTTGAAATTATTCCTTTGCCTAATTCACCAGAAATTATTTTAGGCACAATTAACATTCACGGCAAACTCACCCCTGTCATAAGTGTCCGTAAGCGGTTGGGCCTAAAAGAAAAAGAAATTAATTTAAATGACCATTTGATAATTGCCAGTATCTCAGAAAAAGATATTGCCTTATTGGTAGATAATGTTAGAGGTGTTATTGCCTTGCCGGAACAAAAATTAGCTCTGACAGAAAAAATTATCACCAATATAAAACATCCCAAAGGCACCGTAAAACTTACGGATGGCACAATTTTTATTTGTAATCTCGAAGAATTTATTTCATTGAAAGAAAAAAGAAATTAAGATAAAATGTAAAATAAAATACTCAGCTAAGAAAACACCAAAATAATCGGAAACGGATAGAATTAAATGAATCACTTGACTAAAAAAAATTTTATTTCAAATAAGATGACAAATAATGCAAATCTTTGGAAGATAGCTCACCAACACCTAAAAACTACTCAAATGTTAATTGAACGAGGGTTTATACCAACTTCCAGGGAAAAGGAAAAAATTCTTAAATTAAGAGCAGGTATGCTTGCCCAAAAACCCCAAAGAAAAAAAATAAACAAAATAACGCATCTAGAAATACTTGAATTCGTTTGTTCCCGTGAAAACTACGGCATTGAATCAATTTACATCCGCGAGGTTTGCCATTTAAAGAAATTCACATCACTACCCTGTACACCAAAATTTATTTTCGGTATTATAAACTTACGTGGACAAATTATTTCAGTTATTGACATCAAGATATTATTTGGGTTTTCAGAAAAAACACTCACAAACCACAAAGATGTCATCATCATCCATACAAGCGAAATGGAGTTTGGCATTCTCGCCGATAGTATAACAGGAATGCGCTCTGTCTCCCTTGAAAAAATACAATTACCGGACTCTACGTTAACAAAAACCCAAAAAAACTACCTCAGAGGCGTGACTAAAGAACAACTAATGATTTTAGACGCAGCAAAGATGCTTTCAAGCAAAAAAATCATTATTAGTGAAAAGATACAAACTTAAAATAAATATGAAATTACGGCTATCTTTACAAAACAATTGTGTACAGGAGTAACGATATGAAGTTAACTGAAAAGTTAAATTTAGATGAACAAGAAATAGAGCGCAGAAAGAGTTTATTGCATCTAACTCATAAAGAGGTTTTGCTCTTAGGAAAACTACTCCCCTTTATCCAAAAACATATAGAAGCGATTGTAGAGGAATCTTGCACTTATTTATTTAAGCATCCATCTATAACTAAAGTAGATGATTTGAATGAACTAAAATCCCTTCAACGAAACTATCTTCTTGATTTATTTCAAAGTAACTTAGACCAAGCTTATTTCGAAAAAAAGCTACAGTATATTAGCGCTATCCATAAAAAAGCCACTCCGCCCCTAAAATGGTACATTGGAGCTTATAGTAATTTAACGTCAATAATTACTCCTTTATTAGCAAAAAAATTTAAGTTCAGACCTAACCATTTATCTGATTCCCTAATAGCTTTAATTAAAATGACGATTATTGACCAACAATTAACTATTGACTTCTACGCTTTTTCTACACTGAAAAAGCTTGCTGAACCATGGCAACAAGTCCAAGATGTGACAAACATTCTCGTTTCATCTGCCAACGAAATTCTAAAAGCAGTAATTCAACTTACCTCAAGTGCACAACAAACCGCAGTAGTGGTGAGTGAAACAACTACAACCGTGGAAGACGTAAAACAAACCGCGCAAACCACTAATAAAAAAGCAAGATATGTTTCCGAAAGCGCCCAAAAAGTAGCACAGATATCCCAAATCGGCAAAAAGTCTACAGAGGAAAACATAGAAGGAATGTATGACATAAGAAACCAAATGGAGTCTATAGCAGAAAGTATTGTAAGATTAAGCGAACATAATCAAACCATTGGGGAAACTATCTCTACAGTTGATGACCTTGCAGAACAATCAAATCTTTTAGCCGTAAATGCCTCTATTGAGGCGGCAAAAGCAGGTGAACAGGGGAAAGGTTTTTCCGTGGTGGCTCAAGAAATTAAAAACCTTGCCGAACAATCAAAACAAGCAACAAGACAGGTACGAACTATTTTAAACGATATTCAAAAGGCAACTGAAGCCGCTGTAAAGGTGGCAGAACAAGGAAATAAAGCAGTAGAGATTGGTGTAAAACAGTCTACTCAAGCAGGTAAATGCATTCTGACACTAACTAACAGCATTACAGAGGCAACGCAGGCGGCAGTTCAAATTGCCACTTCCAGTAATCAACAGTTGGCAGGTACAGACAAAGTAGTTTCAGCGATGCAAAAAATAAAACAGGCGGCTACTAAAAGTGTTGAGAAGACTCAACAATTAGAAATCGCAGCAGAAAGCTTAAATGAACTAGGGCAGAGCTTAAAACAACTGGTGGAACAAAACAAAGTACGAAAGGAGTAATGGGCGTGGACAAAGCTAAGGAAGAGTTCCTAAAGAAACTTTTATTAGCATTCAAAGCGGAAGGAGAGGAACGTCTTAAATCTATGTCTTCGGAATTACTTGAGCTGGAAAATACATCGATTCCTGAAAAGCAAACAGAAATCATAGAAACGATTTTTCGTCAGGTACATAGCTTAAAAGGAGCTGCACGTGCCGTTAAAATAACCAACGTTGAAATAATTTGCCAAACGCTGGAAAATGTTTTAGCTGTTTTAAAAAACAAAGAAAGAACTCTAAGCTCTGAGCTATTTGATATATTTTATGACACAATTGATATTATTAATAAACTATTATCTTCTCCGGAAGAAAGCAATAGTATCCAAATTTCGGAACTTTTAGAAAAACTTACCAGCTTGGAACCCGCTAAACATAAAAATAAAACACCATCTAAAGATCATCTGCGTGACAACTCAAAAACCACTCTCCTCAAGCCACCTCCCGAACACCCCTCTAAAGAAAATAAACCAGAAAAGAGAGAACCCCAGATCTCCGCTGCTACCAAACTAAAAATAACAAAGCCCGTTATTCAAGATGACCAGCTCATTAAAAAAAAATCTGTTCTAGCCAAATCAGTAAGATTGGCCACAGCAAAATTGGATACACTATTTCTTCAAGCAGAGCAGATGCTTGCCCTGAAATCGATGATAAGCCAACGTATCATTGAACTTCGGAACGCTAAAGAAATTCTTGATCTTTATAAAAAACAAGGGGGGGAAACCTATCAACAGATAAGTAAAATTAAGCAACTACCCCCAGAAATTAAAAAAGAATCAAATATACAGGTTCAAGTCAGTAATCCCTCTACTAAATTAACAATACTCCCCAGATGGAATCATACCCCCCTCAAATTGCTCCAGAACAAGCTCATGGCACTTGTAAAATCATCTGAACAAGATTATCGTCTAACCAGCGCAATGATAGATAATCATCTTGAAGATATGAAGAAGATACTCATGCTTCCCTTCTCTTCACTCCTGGAAATATTCCCCCGAATGGTCCGCGATCTTTCTCGAGAACAAAACAAACAAGTACGTCTAGTTCTCCAGGGAAGCGAAGTTGAAATTGACAAACGCATTCTGGAAGAAATTAAAGATCCTCTCATTCATCTAGTGCGTAACTGCATTGACCATGGCATTGAACACTCAAAAGAAAGGATAAAAAAAGGAAAACCTGAACATGCAACAGTTACCATAAGCGTTTCGCATGTAACAGGTAACAAGGTTGAGATTATCATACAAGATGATGGATCAGGAATTGACGCTTCAAAAGTAAAAAAAGCAGCTTTAAAAAGCGGAATAATATCAGAAAAAGAAGCAAATCAGCTTAGTGAAGAGGAAATAATACGACTCATTTTTCGCTCAGCAATTTCCACCAGTTCCTCTATTACCGATATATCGGGTAGAGGACTGGGTATGGCTATTGTGCACGAAAAAATCGAAAAATTAGGTGGTTCCATATCTATAAAAACTAAACCTAATATCGGCACTTCCTTCCACATAGTTCTTCCCTTAACACTTGCAACATTCAGAGGAATTTTGGTTCAGAGCGCTAAACAAATATTTATTATGCCTACAATATACGTGGAACGAGCTCTGAAACTATCAAGACAAGAGATAAAAACGATAGAAGGCAAACAAATGATTTCTTTAAATGGACGCATTTTATCCCTTGTATACCTTGATGATGTTTTAGAGCTTGCAAAAAAAGAGCACAGAAACTCACCTTTCGCTCTTGTGTTAGTGGTCAAACTCGGGGAAAAACGAATCGCCTTTAGTGTTGACAAGATTTTAAGCGAACAGGAAATTTTGGTTAAAAACCTCGGCAAACATCTCTTGCATGTACGCAATATTGCCGGTGTTACTGTGCTTGGATCGGGTGATTTAGCTCCCATTTTGGATATTTTTGATTTAATGAAATCAGTTTTGAAAATTAATCCTAACTCCGTTACAGAAAACCAGCTAAAAGAGGAAAAAAAATCTATTTTAATTGTAGATGATTCTACTACCTCGAGAATGTTTTTAAAAAAAATTTTAGAATCAGCCGGATATTTAGTTAAAACTGCTATTAATGGTGTTGATGCTTTATCAAGATTAAAAATGGAAAATTTTGATTTAGTAATCTCCGATGTCCAAATGCCTCAAATGAATGGCTTTGACCTTGCCACCAGAATTCGCGATGACAAAAAACTTGTTAAACTACCCATAATACTGATAACATCTCTCACTTCTCTAAAAGATCGAAAACAAGGTATTAATGCCGGTGCAAATGCCTATATTGCAAAAAATAATCTTAAAGAGGGAAACCTACTAAAAGTCATCCAAAAGCTGCTTTAAATACAATAAAAAGAGCTTGTCTGAGTTAAACTTAGAGAAAATTCAACGTTTTCCAAAAATAAACTAAACTCTTTATAATAGTTCAATTAAAAATACAAGGAGGCTAATCCATGGAATCAGGAAAAAACCTTGCAAACGACAAAATTAAAGTTTTAATTGTTGAGGACAGTATAACGCAAGCTGTACAATTGCAATATGTGCTCGAACAAAATAATTATCTTGTTTCAGTTGCCTACAACGGCAAAGAAGCCCTTGCTAAAATTAAAAAACACCTACCAAGAATTGTCATCAGCGACATCGTTATGCCCGAAATGAATGGATTTGAATTTTGCTATCAGTTAAGAAAAGATAAAAACCTCAAGGAGATACCAGTTATCCTTCTGACCCAGCTTTCTGACCCCGAGGATGTGATTAAGGCTCTTGAGTGTGGAGCGGACAATTTTATTACAAAACCCTACGAAGAACAATTTCTTATTTCTCGCATTAAAAATATTCTTACAACTCAGGAACTTCGAAAAAAAGAAACAAAAAAAATGGGTATGGAAATTTTCTTTGCCGGTAAAAAGCGTATAATTACCTCAGAACGTGCTCAAATAGTTGATCTTCTCATTTCTACTTATGAAAATGCCCTACAAAAAAACCTTGAATTACAAAGAGTAAATAAAGAACTTGTCATTACCCAACACGAATTAAAGAGAAGAAATGAGGAACTTGAAAAATTAAACGAACAAAAAAACCAATTCCTGGGGATGGCTGCTCATGACTTACGTAGCCCTTTGGGCCTCATATTAGCATACAGCAACTTCTTATCCGAACAAACTTCATCTATGCTCAACGAAAGCCAGGCTAAATTTCTCTCCGTTATCCAACTAAGCAGCAAATTCATGCTCGGACTTATAAATGACCTCCTGGATATTTCTAAGATTGAATCAGGAAAATTACAACTAAATCTGGAAAAAATGGATTTACTCCTTCTCATCAAACGAAACGTTGAGTTAAATAATTTTCTAGCTAATAAAAAGCAAATTGCAATTTCCTTAAAATGCGATAAGACAATTCCGGAAATAATCATCGATTCAGCAAAAGTTGAACAAGTATTTAATAACTTAATTAGCAACGCCATAAAGTATTCCTATCCTTCCACAAAAGTTGAAATCAACATCGAAAAGACGGACCATGATGTAATTATTTCCGTGATAGACCAAGGCCAAGGAATACCGACAGAGGAACTTGGAAAGCTATTTGAACCATTTGAAAAAACTAGCGTAAGAGCTACCGGAGGTGAAAAAAGCACTGGATTAGGACTCGCAATTGTTAAAAAAATAATTGAAGGCCATCAAGGAAAAATATGGACAGAAAGTGATGTTGGTAAAGGATCAAAATTTCACTTCACCTTACCGTTGAAACTTTATAAGTTGACACCTGGGGAGCAAGATGATATGATAAGAAATAAATAGTGATATAAAACACAAACTTAAGGAGAGAATAATGACCGATAGAAAAAAAGTTGTACTCATAGTAGATGATGACCCTGACTGGATTGAATTTACTAAAATTGTTCTTCTCAAAATTGGAGATCTCTCCGTGATATCAGCACATAATGGAGAAATAGGTTTAGAAAAAGCCGCAGCTGAGGTCCCTGACCTTATCATTTTGGACGTTATGATGCCCAAAAAAGATGGTTTTAACGTTTTTTACGAGCTAAGAGCAAATCCGAAAACTAAAGAGATACCTGTAATTATGTTAACAGGAGTTTCAGAAAAATCAGGCATTAAGTTTTCTGAAAAAGATATGAAGGAATTTATTGGAGAAAAACCTCTAGAATTTATAGATAAACCTGTTGACCCCCAAAAACTTGAAGAAGCCGCTAAAAAAGCTCTAAAAATATAAAAAACATTTAGCCGGGTTTTCTTCTATCGTCAAAACACAAAAATAACTATTAACTTATCGCTTGGATATATTTTAGTTTGCTAATTAAATCTTACCAAGTGCTTCTTCTTCACTGGGGTAAATCTTAAAAATAGAAGTAAATCCAGCCATTTTAAAAACCTTATATACATTAGTATTTAAATTGCAAAGGGCCAGATTTCCTCCTTGTTTTTGTAACTCCCATCTTGCTGTAAGAACTGCCCTTAATCCTCCGCTACTTACGTAAGAGGTTTTACTGAAATTTACCAAAAACTTTTTTTTGCCTTGGGAAATTTTATTAAGTAACTCTTCTTCCAATTTTGGAGCGGTAGAAGCATCTATGCGACCCTCTACGTCAACAACGATTGTTCCTTCCTTCTCTTCTATATTTACTTCCATTTTCACTTCCTCCTAAATCTTTTCAATCTAAAGATTATCAGATAAATATACCCCGGCAAAACTCCCTAATAACAATTTTGCCATAAAAAGTAGCAAAATAAAAAAACGATTCAAGTTACCTTAACAACCAAAAGAGTCAAATCATCAAACTGGGGTTGACTACCCGCAAATTCCTGCACTTTATTTTCTATAAGCTCAATGAGCTGGCGGGCTTCCAGATGGAAATTTTCTTTAAATATTTCTGTAAGTTTTTCCATTCCAAATTCTTGCTCATTGTTATCTATAGCTTCAACCACGCCATCTGTGTAAAAAAGAACAACATCTCCTGATTTTAAAATAATTTCCTTGTTTTGAAATTGTGCTTGCTCAAAAACACCCAAAGCGATACCTTCTATTTCCAACGCCTCGCACTGCTTGGTAGCAAAGTGAAATAAAAGAGGGGGGTTATGACCAGCGTTCGAAACCCGCAATATTTTAGCTGGAACATCTAAAATGGCATAAAATAAGGTTACAAACATTTTTCCCCGGGCATCCTGGGTAATTAATTTGTTAGCTCTTTCCAAAGTAGTAAAAGTTGCACGATTACCTATTGCCTGAGCTCTAACAAAACTCCGAGAAAGCGCCATAAATAAAGCAGCAGGAAGGCCCTTTCCGGCAACATCACCTATCACTAAACCTATCTCGTTTTGATTAATCTCTATAAAATCATAAAAATCTCCTCCAACTTCTCGAGCTGGTAAGCTCTTAGCCGCAATTTGGTAACCCTTGACCTCAGGAGCTACCTCAGGAAGGAGGCTTGTTTGAAGCTGACGAGCAATTTCAAGTTCCCTTTCCATTCGCTCCTTTTCAGCTACTTCCAGATATAATCGGGCATTTTCAATTGTTATTGCCATCTGAGTCCCAATAGCAAACAAAAACTTCAAATTCTCAGCGGTGAACCCCTTTTTGATTTTTTTATGTACATGCAAAACTCCTGTAATTTTTCCGGCCACGATCAGAGGAACATAAAGGCTTGAGCTTATTTTTCCCTCTTTATCAAATTGCTTAATTTCCTCGTATTTTCGAGAATCATTAATTATAATACCTTTACCCGAAGCAGCTATCTCTCCCGCTACTCCTTCTCCTATCTTATATTGCAGACCAGAGAAATTTTCCAGGCTAATTCCATGAACTCCCCTTACACTAAGATGCTCATCTTTTTCCTTTAACATCACCACACAAATAAAAGCATCCAATGATTCAGTGGTAGTAAGACAAACCAATTGTACTAATTGGGAAACATCCGTAGTAAGCCCCGTAGTTCTACCCATCTGGTACAAGGATGAAAGATTTAAATCAAGAACCTGTGCTTTTTCCTGGGCATATTTATTTTGATAAATAATACCTCCTACAAAGTTTAAGGCAATAGCAAAGGTAAAAGGCAGATAATCCAAAATAAGGTTTAATTGGGTAAAAAAGAATAAATTTAAGGCAAACCATCCTCCTAAAAAAATAACAACCATAAGAACCGATTTTTTCCACTTTAAGGAAAAAAATAACATTCCAGTTGTAATAGATAATAAAAAAAGGATTAAAACAAGATAAAAGGTAGGTACTTTAGTAAGAAAATCTCTGTTAAGGATACTGTCTATAACGTAGGCATGCATTTGCACACCCGGCATTCGGGCATGAATAGGAGTATGAAAAAAATCACTTGCCCCTTCTGCTACGCTTCCTACAAGTACAATTTTGCCCTTTAATGCTCCCCGAGAAAAGTTTCCCTCTAAAATGTCAACGTAGGAAAAATGAGGATAAGGATTTCCTGTTCTAAAACTGATAAGCATCTTTCCTTCTTCATCCAAAGGTATCTGAATATTGTTCACTACAAATTCATTCTTATCCTTCCAATAGATATCACTCTCGCTTAAACTAAGGTAAACACTTAAAAGTTCTATCCCAAATGCCCAATAGTTATTTTTTTTTATTCGCTGCCCTAATTTTAGCCGCCGTAGTACTCCATCCTGATCGGGAATAAAAGCTGCACTTCCAATCCCAGCAGCCTTTTCCCTTAGCTCAACAAAAGGAAGATTCTCCACTTCTCCTTTAGAATAAGCGGGAAGTACTACTAATCCATATTGGCCAACGACATCTACAAATTGTTCATCTTCTTCAGGAAATCTTTTATCTTTTTCGCTAAATATAACATCAAACCCTACTACACTGGCTCCTGCACTTTGTAGCTGTTTTACCAGATTGGCATGAAATGAACGAGGCCAGGGCCATTTTCCTAAGTTGGTTAGACTCTTCTGATCAATATCTATTATAACAACGGAAGAAGGTCGCGAAGATGAAGGTCGCAATAAGTAACGCAAATCTAAGGTTGAGGTTTCAATGCGTTCCCAAATTCCCAATCCCCAACCTGCCCAGAGCACGATAGCCACAAGGATTCCCACAATAATACCAGCTAGTGCGGGACGATTAAATAAGACCTTCATCTTCTTGACCTTTCCAATACACTATTTACAAATTAAATAATAATTTGAACAGATACGTCAACATCGACTGTTTTGTTACCCAGATCATCGTAATACTCATTCCTGGTAATTATTAATATCGTCCCTGGGCTTACGGGATAGCTTATCCCGAGATGTATACCGGCGTTTTTGTAAAAATCGAATTCTCCTCCACCTCCTATTCCTCTCTTGGTATAGACTATACTTCCCTGGATCTGTTCCGAAAAAACTAAACTTACCTCTCCGGTTAATTTATTCTCTTGCCCTGCATAATCTTCGTAAGTAGCTCCCAGAGAAAAATTACTTATGGGGCTTATCGCACCCTGTATTAGATAACCGGAAAAAGTATTAATAACTACAGAAGAAAGAGTTTCTGCTATTCTAGCCCTTTCGTAAATGTCATCAAAATAACCAAAAATTATATTTCCTTCTCTGTACTCAGCACGATACTTAAGAAAGCCCATATCTCCCCTAATACCAGTAGACCAGGCAAAATTCTCATCTACATTACTACCCGTATAGGTACCTACCTGAAAATATATATCCGGCGAACCAAGAGAATAGATAGCGTCAGCAGCCGTTCCAATAAGTGGACCTTGAACTTGGTCATCCGCTAAAGTAACTGCTTGCAGTTCTTGAACTAAACTTGCTCCGATTTGCAGTCTTTCTCCCAACTGAAGGAAAAGTCGGCTACCCCAAACATTAGTCACATTATTCGTAGGATAAAACACACTTCCTCCCCCAACACCCAAGTGCAAATGGGCCATCACTCCAGTCTCGTTGTTAGGATAGTAATCACTCATAAGCATCCCTGCTCCCAGAGTCACGTTATCTAATCTTCCATAACGTACTTTTAGGGGCTTTGTATCAAGCTCTACCCATTTGATAAGCTGAAGAACCTGTTCAAATTTAGATATCTCCCATCCCAATTGACCTGTATCCCTATCTAAAAAAATTCCCATTGTATCGTCATCCGGACCGTAATAAAGACTTAAATTTAAAGCTAATCCCAAGGCACCAAAATGAAATTCAGGAACATATCGTATCTTTAAAAATCCCTTCCCTCCCGCTGTTTCCATTCCTACTTCTACTCTTCCTAAAGAAGGTTTTTTCACAGTGGGAGTCTCCTCCTCCACTTCTACTACTGCTTCTTCTTCCTCCTCCACTTCTACTACTACTACTTCCTCTACCTCTACTACTTCTTCTCCCTCTACCCACTCTTCAGGAGTGCCGGGAGGACTTTCTGGTTCAATTGTTACCTGCTCACCTGCACCTACATCTACCGACCCCAAAGCATTGCTTACCCGTACTACACCCTCCAGCACTTTAACTGAAACAGTCCCATCTTCCATTGTATATATATAAAATTTAGTACCTCTTACTGCAGCTACTGCTGCTGGTGTTTCGACCTGAAATTTATGTTTTAAGCTAAAAGTTTTTTGTACTGTAAACAAGGCTTTCCCTAAAAACACTTTAAATTTTGACTTTTTCTCAGTTTCATCATATCCCATCTCTTCTATTAAAAACTCGGTTCGTGGATAAATTTCTATTTCATTTCCATTTTCTGTCTCAATAACAGCACTTCCTGTACTCCAACTCATAATTCTGTCCCCTGCCTCAAGCAACATGTCCAGGGAAGCTGGACGCCACATCTCCTCACCTGCTTTTTTTACCGCCACATCTCCTTCAATGCTCACAAATTGAGCACTTAATACACCTATCTCCTTTTCCGGCTCTACTACTTCAGCCTCCTGTCCATAGGCCATCACAGACAAAGATAAAACGGCCAAAGCCGCTACCAGAAAAAAACTAAACTTTATTTTTCCCACTTTCGCCTCTCTTCTCAGGTAGCCTCCTATAGCCACCCTTATTTTTTAGTCCACTTCTTGTCTAATCTATAAAAATCTATCTTTTGTTACAAAATTGGAAAGAAACTTCTGTTTATTTATATACCTTTTACCTTAAAAAACCTCTTCTTTTTATTAACTCATAAAACATCATCTGCAGAACTAATAGTTCTTCTATGTCTTTTTTTAATTTTTTGGGAAAAAACATGGCGATGCCAAAGCTTCGCTTTTTACCAATTGGTAAACTTCTCTCAAGGGCAGATTTTTCTCTGCAGCAATTCTTCTACAATCATCATATTCTGGGGTTAGATTGATTATTTTTTCTTTTAAAATGCCAAACTTGACTTTGACCTTTCCTAAAGAACTTTGAAAACTTCTTATCTTTCTTTTTATCTTTTTCCGTCGAGTATGGGATATTCTAACACCCAGAGTTGTCGTTTCTAAAAAAATTGTTTTTAGAAGCTCTTTTTCTTTTTCTTCCTCGCAGATTACAGTTAAAACCACACCGGGACGGTTTTTTTTCATCTGAGTTGGAGTTAAGAAAACATCAAGAGCACCTTTTTTGAAAAAAGAGTCAATAACATAATCGTAGAATTGAGGATTCATATCGTCTATATTGGTTTCCAGAACAGCTACCCAGTCTTCCTGAAAAAAAGTTTCTACTTCTCCTATCAATACTCTGAGAACGTTGGGAGAAGAAAGGTTTTTTTCTCCTGCTCCATATCCAATTTTTTCTAATTTCATATCAGGAATAGGCCCATAACCTTTAGACAAACCTTTAAGTATTGCCGCCCCTGTAGGGGTAGTAAGCTCAGCCTCAATTTGAGAAGAATAAACAGGGACTTTTTTTAAAAGTTCAGCAGTAGCCGGAGCAGGAACGGGAAGATCCCCGTGGGCAGTCCTAACTATTCCCCCGCCCAAATTTACTTTAGAGGCATAAACCTTTTTTACACCCATCGCATCAAGACCAATAACCGCACCTACTATATCAATCAATGTATCTAAAGACCCCAACTCGTGCAGATGCAAACTTTCCAGAGTCTCTTGATGAATTTTTGCCTCAGCTTTTGCCATAGTTAGAAAAATCTCTTTACTTTTTTCTTTCAAATAGGAAGGTAAATTTAAACTATCTATAAGAGTTAGAGTTTCTATTGGAGATTTTTTCTTCTCGGAAGACAAGATAATATCCACTTTCGTGGCCACTATACTTTTTCTTTTTACTTTCTTGTAAACTATTTTACAATTAGGCAGATTTAAATCATCAATTATTTTCTCAAAAATCGATGAAGAAACTCCTGCATCTATTAGAGCACCTAATACCATATCTCCACTTATTCCTGAAAAACAATTAAAGTAGGCAATTTTCATAGTTTATTTATGCTTATATTCATATTGTTAATTAAGGAAGCAAAATAACCCGCTCCGAAGCCATTATCAATATTTACAACTCCTATTCCAGGGCTGCAACTGTTAAGCATTCCAAGCAAAGCTGAAATTCCACTAAAACTGGCTCCATATCCTATACTGGTCGGAACAGCTATTACGGGCTTATCTACTAATCCTCCCACTAATCCAGGTAATGCCCCTTCCATTCCTGCCACTACTATTAAAACATTGGCCGTAGTTAGAAGGTTCTTTTCTTCAATGATACGATGAAATCCTGCTATTCCCACATCATATAAAGTTTCAACCTTGTTGCCCATCAGCTGAGATATCACCTTTGCCTCCTCGGCTACAGGAATATCTCCGGTCCCTGCAGAAATCACCAAGATGAATTTTTCCTTATTGACAATAGGCTTTGCTTTTCCTCCAGCAACTATTCTTGCCTCAGGATAATAAATAACCTCAGGTACAACATCTTTAATTGCCTGATAAACTTCTTTATTGGCTCGAGTTGCTACAATTAAATTTCCCTTCTTCCAGAGTCTTTGGGCAATAGCTTTAATCTGAAGAATTGTTTTTCCCTCGCAAAAAATAATCTCAGGAAATCCCCGGCGAAGCTCACGATGATGATCAATTCTGGCAAAACCAATATCTTCAAAAGGAAGAGTTTTTAGTCTTTCCAAAGCTTCATCTATAGATAGCTTTTCCTGTTTTACTTTCTCTAAAACGCTTTTAATAAATTCCTTGTTCACTTGGTTTATCCTATTTCATTGGAGTTGCTTGAGTTCATCATTTATGTTTTTTTGAAAAACACACTTAGTGGATTAAGTTAAAAGATTTTTAGGAAAAATGGAGTTTATAACTTGATATTTAAGCCTTAACCTTACCAAACATTCCCATCAAGTCAATTTTTTCTGAATTTCCCAAAAATCTCCAGAAACAGGCGGGAAAATTAAATAATGCGCTCTACAAAAAGAAATAAAAGTTCAGGAAAATTATTAGAAGGAGCACTCCCAGAATAACGAGAGGAAACTACCTCCCTTTCTTCAGGAGTCTCCCTGAGAAAAACTAAGGTATTCTCAGGAGTTTGAGATAAAACCTGAAAATAATAAACATAAACATCTTTAGTTTTATTAAATTCCTCAAGATAAACTGATTCCAGAGGCGTGGCCCGAGGGTGTTTAAGCTTAAGAAAATTAAGATGCTCACCATTTTTAGTTATTCTAAAATCAAGATGGGGTCCTGTAGAAAGGCCCGTTGTCCCTACATATCCGATAACCTGTCCCTGTCGTACTTTTCTCCCCTCTGTTATACCCTTAGCTATGCGAGAAAAATGACCATAACTGGTGATATATCCATTAGGATGTTTAATCTTAACATAATTGCCAAATCCTCCCTTCCACCCAGCAAAAGTAATTACTCCTTCACCTACGGAAGAAACTGGAGTTCCTGTAGGAGCAGCATAATCAATTCCTAAATGAGGGCGATAAATCTTAAGAATGGGATGGAACCGACGATAAGAAAAATAAGAAGATATTCTTCTGTAATTCAAGGGAGAACTAAGAAAAGTTTTGCGTAAAGACTCTCCCTCTGGTGTAAAGTATCCCTTGAGTCCTTCCGGGTCACAATAAAATATAGCTGCATGTTCTCTACCTGCATTAATATATTGAGCAGCAAGAATCCTGCCTTCTTTTAAAACTTTTTCTTCTGAATTAACATACCTCTCCCATATTATCTGAAAAGAGTCTCCTTTGCGGGGAATAGTAAGAAAATCTATCTCCCAAGAAAAAATATCGGCAAATTGTAAAATGAGCTCATTATCCAGTCCTTCTTTTTTCATGGCCTCGTAAAGAGAAGATTTTATCTCTCCTTTCACACCAATTAAAATCTTATCTGCTGGCACTTTTTCTTTTTTCGCCAAGAAAACTCCAGACTGTGTTTCCTCTACAAGATAATAGTCAAGTCCTTCCGGAAAATACTTAAATATTATAAGCCCGTTTTCACTATGTTTTTGCAGTTCAACATTGTCTCCCGGCTTACAATTTTTGGGATTAAAAACCAATTTTAGAGATCTTGCGATAAGATAAATTCTCTGGGAGCTGACACCTGCTCCTTTCAGCACGTCATAGAGGGTATCACCCCGGTGAATATTACCGGAAAAAAAGGTGGTAAATGTCGGTACTTTCTCTTTTTCTTCGCCAGATAGCAAGGAAGATAAGCTACTCTTTACTTCTTGAGGGGTAAATCCCTCCAAAACAGAATTTCCAAGCTTTTCTTGGGTTATTTTTTGTTCTTGAAGTTCTTGATTTTCACTTTTTAATAAATCGGAGGGGGAATCGATATGAAAAAATTCAAAAGGGGAAATACTGGCAAAAGGAGAAAATTTCAATAAAATCGCCACCGTAAAAACAGTTACCATTATTCCCACACTAAAAAGTAACTTTTTTCTCCTCATCAATTATTTCCTCTTTTAATTATTTTCGACTATTATAGCTTTTTTGAGGCTTTCTGTCAATGAAAGAGACTGTAATTTAAAATTAAGCAACTCTTACTTTGCAGTACGGCTATCTTAGCACTGTTTATTTATAAAAAACCATCCTAAAGAATCTAAGATGTATTTTACTAAAAGCCTTAAAATTAATCAAGTTAGCGATGATTTGACATTTTTCCCTGTTTCATAGAAACTAAATTGTTTATTTTATCTATTGGAAGAGATAACATATGGATATTTTTGATAGATTATTCAAGCTGAGACAATATAAAACTTGTCTAAGAGTTGAGATAATCGCAGGAATTACCACTTTTCTTGCTATGGCTTATATCGCCTTTGTAAATCCGGAAATTCTAAGCGTTACCGGTATGAATAAAAGCGCTCTCATTGGAGTTACCTGTCTTGTTACCGCTGTATCTACCATTGCGGTGGGAGTTTTCACCAACACTCCCGTTGCCATGGCTCCTGGTATGGGGTTAAATGCTTTTTTCGCTTATTCTTTGGTATTAGGAGGAGCGGTAAATTGGGAAACTGCCCTGGGCATCGTCTTTCTCTCAGGTCTTCTTTTTTTGGTATTGACTATTATGGGTGTGAGACAAGCCATCGTCCGTTCAATTCCTCATTCCTTGATAATTTCTATTTCCGTAGGGTTAGGAATCTTTATCACCTTTATCGGTCTTGTTAATCTTGGTTTAGTGGTAAAAAACGAGGCTACTTTGGTAGGACTTGGCCCTATAAACAGCAATGTATTAATCGGTCTTTTTGGCCTTCTAATAATAATTATTCTGGAAATAAAAAAAATCAAGGGTGCTCTTGTTATCGGTATCTTCTCGGCCACTGCTGTGGGAATAATCCTGGGTAAGATTACACTCCCTGTCTCTCCTGTAGTCTTTAATGTGGATATATCCTCTATTTTTTTCAAAATCGACATTTTAGCGGCTTTGCGGTTTAGTTTTATGGGAGCTATTTTTTCTCTAATGTTTATGGACCTTTTTGACAGTCTGGGAACATTAGTAGCCATCTCCTACGAAACAAATATGGTGAAAAAGGATGGAAATATCCCTAAATTGGGACGACTTCTGTGCATTGATGCCGCAGCTACTATGTTCGGTGCTCTAATGGGAACATCTACCACCACTTCTTATCTTGAATCAGCTACTGGAGTAAAGGAAGGGGGTAGAACTGGTCTTACCTCTATTGTCACCGGAGTTATTTTTTTGACAGGTTTATTATTTATTCCTGTAATTGGTATTGTTCCTTCCTACGCTACAGCTCCTGCTTTAATTATGGTAGGACTTTATATGATGAGACACATTGTCGATATTAATTTTAAAGACCTTGAAGTTGCCGTCCCTTGTTTTTTGGTAATCATTTTAGTATCTTTAACTTACAGTATCAGCACTGGTCTTGCTTTTGGTTTCATCTTTTACGTTTTAATTAAAATTATTTTAAGGAAATTCGGTGAGATTCCTCTCATTCTTTGGATAATTTTTGGACTTTCTATCCTTGATTTGGCACTTCATACTATAAAACTCTGAACTAATCCTTATTTAGTTTTGCACAAGAGTAAGTACTTCATCTTCTTTAGTGGTAATTATTGCTCCTCCTTTGATTAACTCATCAAAAATTTTTCCTGCCTCACCTTGAGCATAGTCTCTTTTTTCGATAGGAACTTCATTTTGGACTATCACCCGCAGTTTTTTTTCTTTTAAGGCATATAAAGCTGCTTTCAAATTCAAAATATTTCCACTGCCAAAAGGGGCATTACACAAAATAATCAGTTGAGAATCATTAATTAAATCCAGGTTTTTTTGGTGTGACTCGGGAGTGATGGGAGAAAAAGGTGCCTCTACCACACAGGGTACCTCAAAAACCTTAGCCGTTTCAAAATCAGCATCAAAAACATTTACCACCCCTACTGAGATCTCATAACCTCGATCAAAAAGCTCTTTCATTATTCTACTAGCGCTTCCCCCTCCTCCAATAAGATGAATTCTACCTCTTCTTTTATTGTTCTTTTTCTCTCCTCGCAGAGAGACTGGCAAAGTATAGATACAGCCGGTAATAGGGTGTTTTTTTACCAGAGCATTAAGATGATAGACGCTTCTTATATTTTGAGAAGTAAGTACTTTTTCTACTTCCCCCTCGGTGAATATCTTTCCTTCTTTTAGAAGAATTAATCTGTCACAATAGCGGGCAGCTAAGTTAAGGTCATGAGAAACAAAAATTATACTTTTATCACTCTCCTTATTTAACTTAAGAATAATCTCCAATATCTTAAACTCGTTGTTTATATCCAGATGAGATGTAGGCTCATCTAAAAGTAAAAGAGGGGTATCCTGGGTGAGGGCCTGAGCTATAACTATTCTTTGGAGTTCCCCTCCGCTTACTTGAGTTACTTTTTTATCTTTTAAATGCCAGGTCTTGGTGAGGTGCATACATTCTTTAACTTTCTCTAAATCTTTTTTTTTCTCCCCTTCAAATCGTCTAAGGTAAGGATGTCTCCCCATTAAAACCACCTCAAAAGCAGTAAAGGGAAAATTTATGTAAGTATTTTGGGGCACCATAGCTACCCTACGAGAAAGAGTACGACGAGGTTGAAATCCAATATCTTTCCCTTTAATCAGCACTTTCCCTACATCAGGAGAAAGAATTCCGGTTATCAATCTTAAGAGAGTTGTTTTTCCTGCTCCGTTAGGCCCCACCACTCCTAAAAAATCACCAGGAAAAAGACTAAAATTTATATCCTGGAGAATTTTTTTCTCTTCAAAATAACAAGAAAGATTTATAACTTCAAGCATAAATTAACCTCGTTTGCCTCTGGTTAAAAGATAGATAAAAAAAGGAGCGCCAAAACAAGCCGTTATTATCCCTACTGGAAGCTCAACCGGAGCGATGATAACTCGAGCTAAAGTATCGCACCACAAAAGAAATATTGCCCCAATCAAACAAGAAGTAGGAAGGAGCATTCGATGGTCAGGTCCTACCAAAAGTCTTGTAATATGGGGAATAATCAACCCCACAAAGCCAATTACCCCACTCACCGAAACTGCTGAAGCAGCAATTAAGGAAGCAAAAACAAGAAGAATTCTCTTTGTTCGCTCCACCTCTACTC
>CAZGDY010000011.1:0-24623 GCA_964524965.1 uncultured Clostridia bacterium | reverse complement strand
ATTTTAACAGTTGAATAAGCGGAACTTCCTGTCCACTGGATAGATCCAATAATGAGACAAAGCATAAGAAATGAGCTAAATAATTTAAGCATAACTAGCCCCCTTTTCTTTATTTAAAAGTGAATAGCAATTTTAAGGACTTCACCCTCAAAGTCAAGTAAAATTCTTAAATGGCTACAATGAAAATTTGACAAAATTTTTAAATCTGATATTTTTAAATTTGATATAATGTGTTTTTTGTTGTTTTTTAGATATAAAGGGGGCTATGAGGATAAATAATGGAAACAACTTTAATTGATTATTCTAAATTTAGGCTAAAATCCGAGGAAGAAATCCGAGAGATTTTTGAAGGGGTAAATAAGATAGCTATTCTTTCCTGTGCTAAATGCTATAAAAAATTTGAACAAGAAAACGAAGATGATTATACACAACTTTTGCAAATTTTAGAAAAAGAGAATAAAAAAATTGTCAGTCATACAAAAATTGATTTTTTGTGTAACAATTTTTTATCGGAAAAAAATATTTTAAGCTTAGACCTTTCCAACTGCAATAGCGTAGGGGTGATTTCTTGTGGCCTGGGAGTACAGTTTGTTGCCAAGCTTTTAGAAGGAAAACCTGTTTACACTTTAGCTGATTCAATTCCCCGGGGCGAAAATTCTACAAGTGAGATTAGTTATCATGGTATTTCCTTAGAAAAAGAAAAATGCGCTGGTTGCAATGAGTGTTATTTAAATTCAACTGGAGGAATCTGCCCGGTTACAAACTGCGCTAAATCTCTTTTAAATGGTCCCTGCGGAGGAGCAAAGAACGGCAAATGTGAAGTAAATCCAGATATTGACTGTGCCTGGATAAAAATTTATGAGCGAGTTAGAAAACAAGGGAAAAAGTTTATTTTAGAATCCATCCAAACGAGAGATTATTCTAAACCTTCCCCGGAACTTAAAAACAATTTATTTTTGCAAAACCAGGCTCTCAGAAACGAGGGGTTTTATGGAGGGTTGCATCCCTTAGAGAAAAAAGAGGAAACTGAAAACAAAAAAATAGAAAATTTTCCGGAACCGAAAACAGCGATTATCTTTTTTTCCCAACATACCGGAAAAAGAGCTAAACCTTTAGTCGAATTGGATGATAAGGTAAAAGTTGGGCAAAAAATAGGAGAAGCTGATGGGTTTATTTCCTCTCCTATTCATTCAAGCATAAGCGGGAGGGTTGTATCTATTGAGAAAAAAATCCATCCGGCAATTGGTGTAGAGGATTTAACTATAATAATCGAAAATGATGGGAAAAATGAACTTGATCCTTCAGTCCTGCCTAATAAAAATTTTGATAGTCTAACAAAAAAAGACCTCTTAGAAATAATAAGAGAGAAGGGAATTGTTGGTCTTGGTGGAGCAATGTTTCCGACCTATGTAAAGCTTTCCTCCCCTAAGAAAATAGACACTTTAATCATAAATGGATGCGAATGCGAGCCTTATTTAAATAGCGACAACAGAATCATGATTGAGTATCCAAAAGAAATTTTTATAGGAATAAGCCTGGTTCAAAAAATTTTGGGCGTTAACGATATTTTTATCGGGGTTGAAGATAATAAATCTGAAGCTATAAAAACTTTAAATAATTTTTTAGATAAATCTTTACCAGTTAAGATAGTTAAAAAAATTCTGGGAAAAGAGGTTCCTGAAAAAGGACTTACTTTAGATATTGGAGTGGTAGTTTTAAACATTAGTACAATTTTTGCTATTTACCAAGCAGTAACAAAAGGAATTCCTTTGTTCAAAAGAGCTATAACAGTATCCGGGGAAGACTTAGTTCGACCAGGAAATTACTGGATTAAGATAGGAACTCCATTTAAAGACATTATTGAATATTGTTGGGATAAAAAAGGAGGAAAGCTCTTAGAAGAATACGAATTAAAAATGGGTGGCCCAACAATGGGAATTTCCCAGAAAAGCTTAGATTCATCTCTTATAAAAGGAACGACTGGTCTTGTCATCTTAAAAAAACACCTGGTAGAGGTTTCCGAAGAAAGAGACTGCATAAAGTGCGGCCGTTGTGTAGAAGTTTGTCCTATGCAACTTTATCCTCTTTACTATGCTTTTTACGGGAAAAAAAATGAGCTGGAAAAAGCAACCGATTATAATGTACAAAATTGTATAGAATGCGGATGCTGCGAATCAATTTGTTCTTCAAAAATTTCTATTTTGAACTTTATTAAGAAGGAGAAAGATTATGCTCGTAGTTCAAATAAAACCTGAGAAAGAACTCCTGCCAAAAATTTTAGGAAAAAAAATTTTCATCTTTGTATGCATAGGTAGCTAAGAGGTTTACTTTCCTAGAAAAGATGTAGAAAAATTTATAGATAATTTAAAAGAAGAAGTTGTTGGAAAAGTTTTTCTTGATTATCTTTGCAACAGGGAATTTGTTGGTGAATATATTAAAGGATATAAAAAACAAATAGAAAGTGCGGATGCAATTTTTATTTTCTCCTGTGGAGTGGGAACTCAAGTTGTCTCCTCTCTACTGGAAAATAAGATTATCTATACAGGTTGCGATACTCTCTATTTAAATGGATTTCAGGGACTAACCAGTCAAGAGTTTGACTGTAATCAATGCGGACAGTGTTACCTCAACTACACTGGAGGAATTTGCCCTCTTACAAACTGTGCCAAATCTCTTTTAAATGGTCCCTGCGGAGGAGCAAAAGATGGAAAGTGTGAGGTAAATCCAGAAACTGATTGTGCCTGGATTTTAATTTACAAAAGGTTAGAAAAAATAGGAAAATTAAATATGTTAAAAAAAAATTCGTTGTTAAGGGATTACTCTAAGACAATTACAGAATCTCTATCGCGGGAGGAAATTAAAAAATGAACTTTTCTGAAAAGTTAAAAAATGGAAAATTTCTTATTACCTCTGAAATAGGTCCTCCTAAGGGAGTAAATATCGATAAGAATTTAGAGGAAGCAGAACTTTTAAGAGGGAAAGTGGATGGGTTTAATGTTACTGATTTACAAAGCTCAGTGATGAGAATAGGCTCCTTAGCAATATCTCATCTTTTAGCTGAAAGAGATCTGGAGCCAATTTTTCAGCTAACCTGTAGAGATAGAAATAGATTAGCGCTTCAATCAGATTTAATTTCGGCCTATGTACTGGGAATAAAAAATGTTTTGTGTCTTACCGGCGACCATACTCTTCTGGGAGATCACCCTCAGGCAAAGCCGGTTTTTGATCTTGATTCAGTGTCTCTTCTAAGAGCAGCGAAAACTCTTATGGAGGGAAAGGATATCGCGGGAAACGAACTGGCTGGCTCTCCTGATTTTTGTTTAGGAGCAGTAGTTAACCCGGGAGCAGATCCCCTTGAGCTTCAGATAACTAAAATGGAACTAAAAGTAGAAGCAGGAACTCAATTTTTCCAGACTCAGGCTGTGTATGAGGCTAAAAAATTCGAACAATTTATGCGGGCAACAGAACACATTAAAGTTCCTATAATGGTAGGAATAGTTCTTTTAAAGTCAGCAGGAATGGCAAGATTTATGAACGCTAACGTAGCCGGTGTATTTGTGCCCGATAATCTTATTAAAATAATGGCTGCAGCATCCAAACAAGAACGCCCTCAAAAAAGCATTGAAATAGCAGCATCTCTGATAAAAGAACTTAAGGGAATGGGACAAGGAGTACATATTATGCCCCTGGGATGGGATAAGTACGTTCCTGAGATTTTGGAAAAAGGGGAATTGATTTAATATGTTACCGGAGACAGTGTTTCAAATTTCTGAAGTTGAAGAATTTCTTTATACACTTCCCGCAACTTATTAAACATATTAGTTTCAAATATATCTTGGGGAATTTGATTAAGCAGCGGGAATAAATCGTAGGAAGAATCGTGATCGGCTTGTTTAGGAATAATTGTTATTTTTTCTTGAGAAATATTCTTATCCTTCAATTTATCAAAGTATCTTTTCGAATCCACTACTACTTTATCCATCTGATTGTAAAACCAGCCAAGGTACCAATCCACCATATTTTTAAAACCACCATCACCATCAGAAGAAGCAATCAAATTGGAAAAATCAGTTTTATAGGTTCCTATTATGGGCAATTTGAGAATTTTTGAAACCAAAATCCCCGTTATTCCCATAGAACCAGGAGTTAAAACGTGCAAAACGGTAAACTCCTTCTTTTCACAATAGATAAGAACCTCTAACAAAGAAGGTATATAAAGATTAATTTGGGGGAAAAAAGGAAAAGGAAAATCTGCCACAGAGTGAAATAATTTTAACCCTTTTTCAGAAAAATTCTTTTTCTTAGCACAACACAAAATTTCTACTTCTTCATCTTCCGGAAATAAATGCGATCTGTCAAAAAAGGGAGAGGAAAAATCTTTCTTATCCCATGCCGTATCAGCAAAAACAGCAACTTTCAAAGGCTCCCCAAGATTAAGGTATCCTCTTTTGACTCTTTTCGTAAAGTTTTGGTCCTTATTCTGGTAGACAAAACCATAAAAATAAGGAAAAAGAATAGCATAAGAAGGCAAATTTTTATTGAATTTTCGTACAGTTCTCAAAATATGAAGTAAAGGCATCTTTTTAGAAAATTTTTTAATAACATAAGAAATTAGGAAATTTTTAGGAAAAAAAAGAGGGCCTTTTCTACCATTGTTTAAAAATATTTTTTCCAGTATTTTTCCTTTTCTCTCATCGCTTAAAATTTTATCTAAAAAATTTAAACTTATCCTTTTTTTAAATCTGTTTTTGTAAAACCTGTATCCTGTAGCATAAATACTGTTTCCAACTGTAAAGTAAGTTCCCCCTTTCCCTTGCGGTTTGCATTTTCCCTCTTTAATAAACTTCAAAAAGCTATTAAGACAAGATCCTTCTCCCACCGTGTACGTTTTCCCAATAAATAATCCCCCATGATCATCTGAGCCTCCTACCATGGACTTTATCCAGGGAGTTTTTGACAAGGGAGTTATATCATATTTGTTGGCTAATTCTCCTATTTTTTGGGGAGAAAGAGTCTTTAATATCTTTTCCACCAATAAATTATCTTTTTCCTTTTGAACTCCGTTTTTAACTTCAAAAATATCAAATAAAAGAAGCATTTTTTCCCAGTGTTCTTCTTTAAGCTTTCCGTTTACCGAGGCAAGAGGATGAGCCACAAAAAAGATTATATCTTGAGAGGTTAAATACTTTACAAGTTCATAAATATTATCCTTTAAATTTTGTATTTCCTGGTGTTGAATTTCATTTATCTTTAAAGTAATTAAATGGATAAGACACCCGTCCTCTGGAAATTTAGCAGTAACTTCTTCACTAATAAACACACCAGGCAACTGAGCAATTTGCAGAGCTCCTTGAATGGAATTGTGGTCAGTAATAGTGACAAAATCCATCCCTCTTTTTTTAGCTACCTGGTAAATTTCCCGGGGAGAAGTGTAGGATTCCGACTGAATTATTTTTTTTAAAACTTTCCCCTCAACTTTTGAATATAAAGAATGAACATGTAGATCAACCTTACGCCATTTTGTTTTCTCTTCCAATAAACCTTCCTCTTATTCATTAGTTCTCTAATTAAGATAAAATTATTCGTTAGGGATGTCAAATAAAAGAATGTATCAGGAAAAAATTATTTTTTATTCAAATTCAATCACCACTTTTAAAGATTCCTCAGCTTTAGTTGCTAATTCTACAGCCTCCTCAATCTTATCTATGCTAAATCGATGGGTTATGAGCTCTTGTGCATTAATTTTTTTTTCTTTCAGCAATTTACATACAGCATGAGTTTCTAAGGGTGAGGCAGAATAAGTAGTAATCAAATTGATTTCAGAAAAAAAGAAAGTAAAAGGGAAGATAGATACATAATCCTCAGGCGAGGTAGGTCCAAAAAGATAAAGAGTACCTCCTTTACCCACTAAATCTATCGCTTCTTTTATTGTTTTAGTGGAAGCCGGGGTAACCACCACTAAATCCGCACCCTTCCCCTCATTTATTTGGTAAAGTTTCTCCTTAACCTTCTGACAACTGGGATTAATAGTAAAGTCTGCTCCTAACATCTTAGCTTTTTTTAATTTAAAATCAAAAAAATCAGTAACAACTACCAAGCCTGCCCCCATCATTTTAACAAGCTGTAGATGGGCTAACCCGGAAAATCCAGCTCCAATAATAAGAACAGTATCTTGCATCTGTAAATTAGTCTTTTTCAACCCCCTCACACAACAAGCTATTGGTTCAATCAAACTTGCCGCCTCAAAAGAAACATTGTCCGGCAATTTAATGACACCGCCCTGCCGAACATTGAGCATTGGTACTCTAATATATTCGGCAAAGCCTCTGGGATCAATATTAGTTTGGTGAAACATGGCACACATCGTATAATAGCCTTTGCGGCAATACTGACAAATATAACAGGGAACATGATGATGAACAAATACTCTGTCTCCTTTTTGAAACCCTTCAACTTTTTTACCTATTTTTGCAACTATTCCACTCACCTCATGGCCGAAAGAAATAGATTTTTTCTTTTCCCGGTACCATTTCAAAACATCGCTTCCGCACACCCCGCACACCTTTGTCTTTACCAAAATTTCTTCCTGGCCAATTTCAGGTACCGGAATATCAACTATCCTTATATCGCCATGCCTGTGATATTCTGCTGCTTTCATAAATTAAAACCTTTCCTTGGTATTATAATAAACTTTTAGTTATATTCTGTAATGGTTCTCCAGCATAAAAAATCCCGTAGAGTGTGTAAAAAAGAGAAAGATCTTTATTTATTATTAACTCGCCTTTCTTTTCTAATTCATTAACTATTCGATGCATTCCTCTTAATGTTGGATAACCCTCAACAGTTTCTCCTTTCAACCTTTCCAAGGCCTCCTTTAGAGAAATTGCCTTCCCCAAAAGATGCCCCAAAGTCCTATTTCTACCGGCTTGAGAGGTCACATACAAATCTCCTACTCCTGCTAAGCCTAAAACTGTTTTTATTTTCCCTCCTTTAGCCACAACTATTTTAGCCATCTCTTCAGCTGCATGCGCCATTAAAGCTGCCTTGAAGTTATTATTTGGTGCACTAAGTCCATCTCCTATTCCGAGGGCAAGAGCATAACAATTTTTTATAGCAGCGCACAGCTCAACACCAACTTTATCTGAAGTAAAACTAGCCCTCAAAGTAGGTCCCTGAAAAACTTGGCAACAAAACTTGGCAATTTCCAGATCAGAAGAGGCAAAAACAACTTCAGTAATCTCTCCTTGAATTATTTCAATAGCTCGAGCCGGTCCTCCCATGACCACCATCTTTACTTTTCCCTTCAAATTACTGCCCTCAGTTAAGTTGTTTTCAATTAAATCGCAAAGCGTTAAGTAAGGATGTTCAGGAATTCCCTTTCCTATATTTATAACTATCATCTCATCTTTTATATAAGAGGCTAAAAATTTAGATACTCTTTCAACACCTTCTGAACTTATGCAAAATACCACAATTTTTCTATCCTTCAAAGCTTGTTTTATTTGGTTAAAATAAAAAATATCGATATTTTCAGGGATTTTAATTGCCAATTTTTTCTGTTTTCTTGTTTTCACTATCTCCTCATCAAGGTCAGTTCCCCATAAATTTACCTGATGTCCCCGACTATTTAAATGAGAAGCTATAGCTGTCCCCATTGCTCCGGCACCTAACACAACTATCTTTTCCATTTATTGATACCTCTTAAATAAACATTTTAATTTTTTTGACTTTTCAATTCTCAATAATTCAAAAAATTTAATACCTCTACAGGATAATAGTGACTTGCACCAAACAGCTTTAGCGTTTTTACTGCACCTTCTATAACTGCATTTTTTAAAATACTTTCCGTTTTTGTCATTCTCTTAACTTTAAATGGTTGCCCGGGAGAAACTACCAAAATATTTACCTTTTTATGACCATAGATTTTTTCGCCTTTGACAACAGCCAATTTTTCTGCATATATTTTATCCTTGTTTACAAAGGTCTGGTAAAAACCCTCACCATGCTTTTTTATTCGCGGTTCTATAAAATGGCGGTTAAAAATTCCCTTAGGGAGGAATGGTTTATAGTTCCTGGGTCTTGTTAAAACTACCAGAATGTCAGTGCATTTCCCATCAATAGCTTCTGTAATAGGAATGGGGCAGGATACACCTCCATCTAAATAACTAGCTCCCTGAATCTTAACAGGAATATCGTAAGCAAAAGGAATGGCAGCAGTTGCCTTGAGAATACTAAGAATATCAGTAATCTTTGATTTATTATTGAATAAAACAGTTTTTCCCGTACCGACCTCGGTTAATAAAATATTAAGAACGGTAGAAGAAGATACAAATTTTTCAATGTTAAGCGGTTTTACTTTTTCAATGACCCTCATTAAAAAGTCTATATCTACAATTTTTTTTAATCGGAAAAAATTAATAAAATTTTTGTTGTTGATATCTTGGTAATATATAGTGGCGCCGTATGCTCCCGCTCCGGAAATAAAATAAGCTCCATTTAAAGCTCCGGCAGAAACTCCATAAACCTCATCAAATCCTTCGCTGTACCCGAGCTCATCCAAAGCACAACAAACTCCAGCCCCAAATACACCACGCATACCTCCTCCCTGAAGCACCAGAGCTGTTTTAAAATTAGATTTTCTTCCTTCTTTTCTTTCCTGACAGCGTCTTTTAATATTCGCTAAGGCTTGACGAGGATTAATTCCTCTATAATCTGTTATTTCTATATTTTCCACCGCTAAGGCTTGCTTGATTTTTTCACTATTCATTAAAAATTTATTTTTAAGGTTAAAGTAACCATATTCTTTAATTTATCTTATTTTAACCAGACTCTTGGCCTAATGGCTGCCGATTGCTAACTTATAAATTTAGAAAAACTTTCCTTTCCCTTTTACCTCACAAATTATGTTTTTCAATAACTTGTGCTCCACCCATATAAGGCCAAAGAACCTCTGGAATGCAAACCTTCCCTTCTTCGTTCTGAAAATTCTCCAAAATGGCTACCACACATCTTCCTACAGCAACTCCTGAACCATTGAGAGTATGAACATATTTAGTTTTACCCGTTACTTTTTCTTTATACTTTATGGAGGCTCTTCGAGATTGGTAATTCTCAAAGTTGGAACAAGTAGATATCTCTAACCACCTTTTTTGGCTGGGAATCCATACTTCAATATCATAACCGAAAGCAGCGGCGAAACCTAATTCTTCCCCAAAAAGTTTAACCACTCTGTAAGGAATCTTAAGTTTTTGGAGAACCTGTTCTGCGTCCTCTAAAAGTTTTTCCAGTTCATGGTAAGAGGTTTCAGGAGTAGTAAATTTAACCAATTCTACCTTATTAAACTGATGCACCCTTATCAATCCTTGGATTTTTTTGCCATAAGTACCGGCTTCTCGACGAAAACAAGGAGTGTAAGCAGTATAAGAGATGGGAAGTTCTTTTTCTTCTAAAATCTGTTCCCGGTGAAGATTGGTAACGGGTACTTCTGCAGTTGGAATAAGGTAATAATCATCCTTCTCGCACTTATAAAGCTCTTCCCTAAATTTGGGAAGTTGGGCCGTACCAGTAGTAGCAGATTCATTGGTCATAAAAGGAGGAAGTACTTCTTCGTACCCCTGACTAACATGCAAATTCAACATAAAGTTTATCAACCCTCTTTCTAATCTTGCTCCCAATCCTTTAGATACTACAAAACCCCTTCCCGTCATTTTGGCGGCTGATTTAAAATCAAGGATACCCAATTCTTCACCAATTCTCTGATGGTCTTTCACTAAAAAATTGAAATCAGGTATTTTACCCCATCTTCGTACTTCCTGGTTTTTATTCCAAGGAACCTGAGGGTCTAACTTATTTGGTAAATTAAGAAGAAAATTATTCACTTTGCTTTCGTATTCTCTTTTCCTTTTTTGTAACTGTTTTATCTTAACCACAAGCTTTTGCATTTCATCAACTAAAATCGTAGTATCTTTTCCTTCTTTTTTAAGCTTTCCAATTTGTTTTGATTTTTTATTCTGCAAAGACTTCATTTCATCATTTTTTTTAATACAACTTCTTCTTTCCTCATCCCAACAAAAAAAAGTGTCAAGGTCAGTTTTTGCTCTGCGCTTAGCTAAACTTTCTTTCATAATCTCTACATTTTCCCTGAGCCATCTTCCGCTTAACATTACAAGATCTCCTCTCTTTAACTTTGTTAATAGCTCACTTTTTAATCATTGGAGTTATTTAAAACTGGTAAGGAAGGTATGTATTCAAATGGATTAATTGACTTACCATCTTTTGTTCCTCTAATTTCAAAATGCAACATAGTTTCCTCGGCAGTTCCGCTATTGCCTATTCTGGCAATATCTTCTCCCTGTTCGACCAAATCATCCTTTTCAACCAGATTTATAGAATTATGCATATAACAGGTGTACAGTTTCAACTCTTGGTGTTCAATTATTATTGTCCAACCGTAATTTCTCACCCAATCGCTGTACCAAACTTTACCTTTTGCGGTAGCAACAATACTAGCTCCTTCCAGAGCAAGAATATCAATCCCAAAACCACTTTCCCTATATGCCTTTATCTTTCCTTCAACTGGCCATATCAAAAATTCTTTTTCTTGCACCTTTTTTTGAGAAATAGAAGATTCCGTTATCTCTTTTTCTTGTTTTGGTATAGGAATATCTTTTTTTTCAGGAATGATGATTTTTTCAGGAATATCAATCTGCTTAACCTTACTTGCACCAGGAATAAATAATTTCTGTCCCAGGGCTAATTGATTGGGATTCGGTAAACGATTAAGAGAAATAACCTCATCCATAGCAACTCCATAGATTTTACAGATACGCCACAGCGTCTCATATTTTTTGACCGCATGGTATATCCCTTCAACCTTCACCGGAATAACTAATTTCTGGTTGGGACGGATTATATCCGTGCCAAGATTATTTTTTTTCTTAATATTCTCAATTGAAACATCGTATTGCTTACTTATTTCCCATAAATTATCCCCTTTTTCAACAATATAGTATCTATAGTAAGTAAGCTGGGCTGCTTTTAAGGATGGGCAAAACCAACTAACCCAAATTAAGACAGAAATAATTAGGGCGAGCTTAATTATAAGTTTAGCTTTTTCCTTTAGGATTATTGACATATTAACACGCTCATCTTGCATTGGTTAATAATTCAGTTTTTCTTCTCTGAAAAGTATTTCAATAACTTTTTTTTAGAAAAACTCCTGTACAATAGTTAAGTTTTTTAAATCTTGAAAATATTGCCTTAATCGGGATGGAGGGATTCGAACCCCCGACCTCCTCGCCCCGAACGAGGCGCGCTAAACCAGACTGCGCTACATCCCGCTAAATATTCTACCTAAACCAAAGACACCAAGTGTGGCAAAAAGCACAATAATTCCAGCTATACAAATTCCGGCAAAAATAGCCGGAAAGGAATATTTCAGCGGAACACAGAGAAGAAAACTTACCAAACTCCCCGTCCAGGCTCCTGTAATAGGCAAAGGTATCGCTACTAAAATTATAATTCCTCCAATCCCATATTTGTGAATAATTTGTTTTTTTTTCTGAACTCTTTTTTCCAATATATTAAGAATTTTACTTGACCAACTGTATCTTTGAGCAATTTTAGATAAATATTTAAGCCCGATGAGAATAGGTAAAACAGGAATAACATTTCCGATGACACTAATCAAATAAGCTTTAAAAGGAGATATTCCTAACGATATACCTAAAGGAAGTCCTCCCCGCAGCTCAGCTATAGGAAGCATACTTATTAAAAATGTAAATAAACAAGGTGAACTAGATAAACTATTCAGCTTTGTCCTCCCAGCCATACTGGCCAATCAAAGGAACAAATACACATCTTTCGGCTAACTGAGGAAAGAGTTTTCCGCCTTTTTTCCTTGCTACAATTAGTTTTTGAGAATAAGCACTTCCCACAGGTATCACCATTATCCCCCCTTCATTAAGTTGTTCAATTAAAGGGGGAGGAATATCTTTTGCTCCAGCAGTGACCAATATACGGTCATAAGGAGCATATTTCTCCAATCCTGAAGTTCCATCAGTAACAAAACTTTTAATATTTTTATAATTTATCTGCTCCAAAACTCTTTTTGCTCTTTCAGCAAGCAAAGGAATCCTTTCTGTGCTGTAAACCTCACGACTCAAAAGAGCAAGAATAGCTGTTTGATAACCGGAACCAGTACCGATTTCCAGAACTTTTTCTCGTCCTGCTAAAATCAAATATTGGGTCATCAAGGCAACCATATAAGGTTGGGAAATAGTTTGTCCTTGACCAATAGAAAGAGGAAAATCCTTATAAGCATCCTTTCTTAATAAAAAAGGAACAAACTTTTCTCTTTCCACCTCAAGAAAAGCATCCAAAACTTTTCGATCATTTATTCCCCTGGGAATAAGCTGCTTTTTTACCATCTCCTGTCGCAGCTTCCTGCAATCCACTTTTTTCTCCTGCTTTTTAATTTTAACACAAAACCGGTGGGTGTCAAAAAATATTTTTTTAAAAATAAAAGGCTGGCTCTAATATGCTCTTTTTATTACAAAAAACTTCTATTTTCTTTTTAAGAGAAAAAAGCACTCAAAAGCTTGAACATTCCCACTGCAGAAATAGCTCCATCATAGATAAACAGAATTTTTGCACCACACACAAATATAGCGCTGGACAACTTCTTTTTTCTTTAATTCATCATTTTGATTTTTTTTAATATAAGTACCATTTTTATATACTTTCTCGCAGCTACATGCCGGGCAATACTTAGGTCTTTTCCCGTTATTACTACGTTGAGAACTACTAAATGCAGGAGGTAAGATAGAATTATCTCGGAGAGTTTTTGTTTTTCTTTGAGTTATTTTATGCTTGGAGAAAGATTTTTTTGTCTTTCCTTGAATTTCTCTGGTTTGATTCTTTTCCAGTAATTGCAAAATATTAGAACTTTTTTTCTTCTCCAAAGCGGCGTAAAGCACTTTTTCAGCTTTTCTTTTCCAGTTATAAACCACCTGCCTGCTAACACCACAATCACGAGCCACCTGAGTAACTTTTTCTCCACCCCAGATGCGATAAAGGACTCCTAATTTAGCTTGCAGTTGCAGGCGTTTAGCCTCACTCATAAGCTCTCTCCCCTTTCGAGAAAAAAGTCAAGAAAGAAATACCATCTTTTACCTTCGGATTTATTTCTCCTTGCAATTCCTAAAATGAAGCGATGATTGAAGAACCAAAAATCGCTAAACTTTCCCCAAAGAACAAAATTATCATTTTTATAGTAGCTTCATCTAAAAAGTTTGTCAAGAAAAATGAGTATAATTATTTCCTGCCATTAGCCAGTTGAGCGGCTAACTTTATTGCCTGAATTAAACTATCAGGGCTTGCTCTTCCTTCTCCTGCTTTTCCGTAAGCTACTCCATGATCAACTGAGGTTCTAATGATAGGAAGACCCAGGGTAATATTAACTCCACTTATAGACTTCCACTCTCCTGAGGTTGTACAGCTAAAACCCAAAAGTTTTAAAGGTATGTGTCCCTGATCATGGTACATAGCAATAGCGACATCATACTGCTCACTTTTTAGCTTAATGAAAGCTGTATCTGGGGGAATAGGTCCTTCAACATTCATACCTTCTTTCTTTGCCTGTTCAATGGCTGGAGTTATTTCTCTTTCTTCCTCATCTCCAAAAAGACTCCCGTCACTAGCATGAGGATTGAAACCAGGAACTATAATTTTAGGGTTTTTTATACCTAAATCTATCATGGCCTGATAAGCCAATTTTATGACTTTTATAACTCTCTCTTTTTTTATAAAACCAGATACATCCCTCATCGGAATATGAGTCGTCACATGAACTACTCTAAACTTCCCTTCTGTTAACATCATCGCATAATTTCTTGTTCCGGTTCTCTGAGCGTATATCTCGGTATGTCCAACCCAGGGACATCCAGCAAGATTAATGGCTTCCTTATGAATAGGACCTGTAACCGTGGCATCTATTTCTTTGGACATAGCAAGTTCAATTGCTTTATAGATAAAATCTAAAGAGGCTTTCCCTCCCTCCTTACTTACTTTTTTATAAACAAGTTTATTCAAATCCACATTTTGAAGATCCAAAACATCTAAAATCCCATAGTTATACCTACCTTTTTTTGTCTGTTTAATGGAATTTATTTTTAAATCTACTTTGGCAATTTTACAAGCCTGTTCCATTAGTTTTGCATCTCCTATAACTAAAGGCTTGCAAATTTGATAAATCTGTTTTATAGCAAGAGCTTTAGCCGCTATTTCTGGTCCAATTCCCGTGGGATCCCCCATTGTAATGCCAATAAGTGGTATTTTATCTTTCAATTTTTCTACTCCTTATTCTTAAATAATCGAGAGCCTTCAAAAAAACATTTTCTTCGCCAAAACCACCTGTCTTAGTTATAATCACCATCCCCTCCCTTCTACCACCTTTAATAATTCCTACAGGAACAAGAGGAGCCACCTCATCAATTATTTCCAATGCTAATGCCTCTAAACTTTCCAGCAAAGTTATAGCTGTATCTCCTCCGCTAATTATCAAACCAGCAAGAGAAAAATTTTTAGTAAATGATTGAACTAAATAAGTCAAAGATTGGTTAATTTTCAATTTAATCTTAGCTACCTCTAACTTATTGGGATGAATCCAAGGTTTATTGGATGTGGCTACCACAAGGTCTTTGCCCTGGGATAATAAGCTCTCCCCCATTTGACGCAATTTTTCTATCTGAGCCTCGCCTTTATCTGATAATAAATGGGAAGAAACAGATAACTCTAAATATCCACATGTTTTCTGGTCAAATATACGAGCAAGTTGCAACCGCGTCATTCGGTTAAGCGAGCCGCACACTATTAGAGAAGGTAATAAAGAATTTGTGTATTCATGAAAAAATTCCCTGAATAAGCCCGCCGAACCTACGGAAAGGACTTTCAAATGAATATTGGAAATTGCCTTTTTTATATTCTTTAAGTCATCATCCGTACAACAATCACAGAAAATAATTGATAAACCCTTTTGATGCTCTTCAACCAATTTATGAATAATGGCATCCGCTCCCTTCTCAATTATCCCTAAGTTCACATGTCCAATTTGATATTTAGTGGAATTTCCTAAAATCTCGGGAATATAAGAGTGATAAAAACCCTGAGCATAAAAAGATCTACCTATGGGCACCTGTTTTACTAAGTGGTATCCTCCCACTGTTATTCTTTTCATTAAGGGAAATGCAGGAACTAAAACAGCGATATCTGCGCATCCTGCGTCCAAAAGAGCACCTATCTCTGCTGCCACATTTCCTCGTAAGGTAGAGTCTATTTTTTTATAAATAAGTCTTTTTTTAATTTGCGGGGACAAAGTTAAAACATTTTTTATTCTCTGGCAAGCTTTATCTTTAAAAAGATCGCGGGAATTAAGATTAAAAACTAATCCTTGATACTCCTCCCACAGTTTTGCGACCTGACCATCGCTCAAAATAGTGTTCACAACCAGAGATTTTTTTCCTCTATTATTCATTGTAGCAGCAATTTCATTAGCGCCAGTGATATCATCAGCAATTACGGCTACTTTCTCTCTTAATATATTTTGGACAACAAGCATTTTCGCCCTTAAATATTTTAGTAAAATAGTCTCTTTTTCGAATCCAACATCTACTATACATCTCAAGATTTACTTCGTCAAGAAAACATCTTATCATTTAATAAAACCCATTCTTGACTTAGCTTATCTAAAGAGATATTATTACCCTGATGAAAAACTATCAATTTATCAACCATACAGCTGATTTGGGGATAAAAGTTAAAGGAAAAAATCTTCGGGAGCTTTTTTCCAATGCCGGGTATGCAATGTTTGATATAATCACTGAAATTAAGCAGATTAAACTCCGGCAAACTTTAAATATCAAAATTTCTCAAGGAGAAATAGAAGATATTTTTGTGGACTATTTAAGAGAACTTTTATCTAAATTTGATATAGATAAATGGGTCTTTAAAAAGTTTGAGATAAATAAAATAGACAACTCTGGATTAGAAGCTGTTGTAACTGGTGAAAAAATTAATCTTTCTAAACACCTACTAAAAAGGGAAATTAAAGCCGTAACTTATCATGCTCTTGAAATACGCAAAAATAACAATTTATGGGAAGCGCAAATAATATTTGATATTTAAACTTCATTTAAATAATCGAAAGAGGGATAAATGGGCGATGAATTTAATATAAAAAAAATTGATGATTACCGCTGGGAAATAGCCAAAACTGAGGGGATGAGAGTTCCGGGAAGGCTTTACGCCAATGAAAAAATGTTAAAAATTGTAGAAAAAGATAGAACCCCCCTCCAGGTAAAAAATGTTGCTTATCTTCCGGGCATTATTAACTACTCTCTTGCTATGCCTGACATGCACTGGGGGTATGGATTTCCCATAGGAGGAGTAGCAGCTACTGATCCTGAAGAGGGAGGAGTAATCTCCCCCGGGGGAATCGGCTACGATATTAATTGTGGCCTCAGACTGGTCAGGACTAACTTAGAAAGAAAAGATATTAAACCTAAATTAAGGCAACTTCTTGTTGCCCTCTTTAATAATATCCCCTGTGGAGTTGGCTCTACTTCTAAGCTAAGACTTTCCCCTTCTGAGTTGAGAAAAGTACTAAATGAAGGAGCTAAATGGGTTGTGGATAGAGGCTACGGGGAAAAAGAAGATCTGGAAAAGTGCGAGGATTATGGCAGAATGCAAGGAGCAGATCCGGAAAAAGTAAGCCAACGAGCCTATAAAAGAGGTCAAAATCAGCTGGGAACTCTCGGTTCGGGAAATCATTTTTTGGAAATAGATATCGTAGAAAAGATATTTGATCCAGTTGTCGCTAATGTATTTGGTCTTTTCCAAGGACAAATTGTAACCATTATCCATTCTGGTTCACGAGGATTAGGTTATCAGGTATGCGATGATTATCTTGCCCTAATGAGACGAGCAATTAATAAATATCAAATCTCTTTACCCGATAGACAATTATCCTGTACTCCCCTCACCTCTCCCGAAGGAAAAGACTATTTTTCAGCTATGGCAGCCGCAGCAAATTACGCCTGGGCAAACCGACAGGTTATCATGTACTGGATGAGGCAAGTTTTCCAAAAAGTACTTAATCTTTCTCCCAATCAGTTAGAAATGAGCCTGGTCTATGATGTATGCCATAACATAGGAAAATTTGAAAAACATAAATTAAAAGAAAAGGAAAAAACTGTTTTTGTCCATCGAAAAGGGGCAACCAGAGCTTTTCCTGCTAATCACCCTCAATTGCCTCAAATCTATAAAAAAGTGGGGCAGCCCGTTTTAATTCCCGGGGATATGGGAACTGCCTCTTATGTTTTAGTGGGAACAGAACAGGCTATGAAGGAAAGTTGGGGAAGTACTTGCCACGGAGCCGGAAGAGTTATGTCCCGCACCGCAGCAAAAAAGATAGCCCGGGGAAAATCAATAGAAAAAGAATTAGAAAAAAAGGGTATTATTGTTATCGCCAAAGGAAAAGAAACCATTGCCGAAGAGATGCCCGATGCTTATAAAGATGTAAATGAGGTCGTTGACATAGTACAAAAGGCAGGGCTTTCCAGAAAAGTAGCAAAAGTAGTTCCCTTGGGAGTTGTCAAAGGTTAATCTTATTTATTTAACTTATATTCTACTGCATCCAACAAAGCGGTACAGCTTGCCTCAATAATATTGGGGGAAACTCCTACCGTCCCCCATCTGCCTTCTTTATCAACTGATTCTATAAGAACTCTTGTCGTTGCCCCAGTTCCTAATCCGGTGTCCAGTATCCTGACCTTGTAATCAGAAAGACGCATCTCTGCAAGTTTCGGGAAATTATCTTCTAAAGCTTTTCTCAAAGCTTTATCCAGGGCATTTACCGGACCATTTCCCTCTGCTACTGTATGAACTAATTTATCCCCAATCCTGAGTTTTATGGTAGCCTCAGAAATAAGCTTCTCATTATTTCTTTTTTCCACAATGATGCGAAATCCATCAACATCAAATAATTTCTTGTATTCCCCACTACTTTTTTTAACTAAAAGCTCAAAGCTCCCATCAGCAGCCTCAAACTCATAACCTTCGCTTTCCAACTTCTTTATTTTATTAATTAAACTTTTAGAAATAGTCTGGGGATTATTAACTTCTAAATTTCTCTCTTTCAATTTATAAATTATGGAACTTCTACCAGCAAGCTCACTAATAATCACTTTTCTTTTATTCCCCACTAACTCCGGATTAATATGCTCATAAGTTTCTCTATCCCTAGAGATAGCGCTAACATGAACTCCTCCTTTGTGCGTAAAGGCAGACCGGCCTACATACGCTTGATGCCCATCAGGGGTTAGATTAGCCAATTCAGCAACAAGGCGAGAAATTCGAGTCAACGATTTTAAAGTCTCTTTAAAAAGACAATCCAGACCTAATTTAAATCTCAAATTTGGAATAAGCACGCAAAGATCAGCATTACCACATCTTTCCCCATATCCATTTATAGTTCCCTGAACTTGAACAACTCCAATGCGAGCGGCCATAATAGTGTTAGCAACGGCGAGACCAGCATCATTGTGAGTGTGAATTCCTAAGGAGTGTCTGACTTCTTCTTTTACCACTCTCACAATCTGGTCTATCTCGTAAGGCATAGAACCCCCATTAGTATCACATAGCACAAGGCAATCTGCTCCAGCCTCTTTTGCGACTTGAAGCGTTTTCATCGCATATAAAGGATTTTCTTTGTATCCATCAAAAAAGTGCTCGGCATCAAAAATTACTTCTTTGCCCTTTTTTTTAAAAAAACTAACAGAGTCTTCAATCATTCTTAAATTTTCTTCTTTATTAGTACACAAAGCCTTACGCACATGCAAAGTCCAACTCTTTCCAAAAATAGTTACAACAGGTGTTTCTGCCTCTAATATGGATAGGATATTAGGGTCTTTATCCACAACAACATCTTTTTTTCTGGTGCTTCCAAAAGCAGCAATTTTGGCGTTAGCAAAAGAAATATTTTTTACCCGATTAAAAAACTCCAAATCCTTAGGACTTGAACCAGGCCAGCCCCCCTCAATATAATCAAAACCTATTTTATCCAGCTCCCGAACAATCTGGAGCTTATCTAAAAGAGAAAAGGAAACTCCCGCCGCTTGCACTCCATCTCGTAAAGTCGTATCATATATCTTTAGCTTCATTGCAAAAAACCTATTTATTTTTATTTAGAAAATTTTATGTAAATTCCTTAAGATTTCCTTTAACCCAGTTGTCTATTCCCCCTTCCTCCATAAATTTTTGGATGAAACTTGGATAAACCGCAGTTGAGAAAACCTCACCTTTAGTGATGTTTTTAATCACACTCTGTTCCGTGTCTATCTCTAATAAATCTCCTTCTCGAGAGCTTTTTGCGCACTCTCCGCTCTCCACTATAGAAAGACCCCCATTAATGGCGTTACGGAAAAAAATACGAGCAAAAGAAGAGGCTACTATGCACCTCACGCCAGCCCCTTTTAAAGCTAAAACAGCGTGTTCCCGGGAAGAACCGCAACCAAAATTATTCCCGGCAACTACAATTGAAGATTCTTTAACCTTCCTAAAAAAATCCTTATCTATCCCTTCCATACAGTGCTCACCCAATACCTGTGGGTCTGTAGTAGTTAAATAAGCCCCGGGAATAATCTCATCTGTATTTACATTGTCACCATATTTTATAATTTTCCCTTTGATTCTCAATTAATTACCTCCCTTCAATTTCAAGAATTTTAAGTTAAAAGCTGCCTAATTTTATTTAAAACCTCCTCGGGGTCAGGTACACCTCCACCCATTCTCCCATAAAAATGAACCGGACATTTCCCCTCAACTCCAAGACGCACATCTTCCACCATCTGCCCCTGACTCATCTCCAAAACAAATACAAACTTAACATTTTCAGCTAATTTATTTATAATTTTATAGGGAAAGGGCCAAAGAGTTATCGGACGAAGCAGAGCACAAGATTTTTCCATTTTTTTCAACTTATCCATAACCCACATACATACTCTAAACATACTGCCATAGGCAACTAAAAGTATCTCAGGATTAGATTCTCCAAATATCTGGTATTTAACTTCTTTTTCTTTGATATTTTGGTATTTTTTTTGCAGAATCTGGTTGTGATGTTCAAGAACACCTTCTTTCAAAAAAAGAGACCGTATAATATTAGCACTTCTATCTTTTGCACCAGTAACCGTCCATGGTTTTGGTTCAATTTTAGGTATCGGGATTTTTTTAAAGCTAACTCCTTCCATCATTTGAGCTAAGATGGCGTCAGCAAGAATCATAACTGGATTGCGGTACTTATCAGCAAGAGCAAAAGCAAGAAGAGGAAAATCTGCCATCTCCTGGGCAGAAGAGGGAGCAAGAACAATCAAATGATAATCTCCGTGTCCTCCACCTTTAGTAGCTTGAAAATAATCAGATTGCGAGGGGGCGATATTACCCAAACCGGGGCCTCCTCTCATCACATTTACCACTAAAGCAGGAAGCTGAGCCCCAGCAAGGTAAGACAGTCCCTCTGCTTTTAAACTAATTCCCGGTCCTGAGGAAGAGGTCATCGCTCTCACCCCTGCGGCTGCTGCTCCATAGACCATATTTATAGCAGCAACTTCTGACTCTGCTTGCAAGAATACACCTCTCACCTCCTCTAATCTTCTGGACAGATAAGCCGCTATTTCCGATTGAGGAGTTATCGGGTAACCAAAATAGCATCTGCAACCTGCTCTCACTGCTCCTTCTGCTAAAGCTTCGTTCCCTGATATTAGTATTTTTTTCATCTTAACAACCTCAAGATATCCTGATAGGTTACCAAAAACATAAAAATAATTAAAATTAAAAATCCTATATAATGAACAAACTCCTGAAACTCTATCTTTATAGGTCGTTTGCGAATCGCTCCCACTAAAATAAAGAGAATTCTTCCTCCATCTAAAGCAGGAATAGGAAAAAGATTAAAAAGTCCCAAATTTACGCTTAAAAGAGCTGTTAGAGAAACAAAAGGTATTATTCCAAGCTTTGAAGCCTCTCCCACGTATTGCACTATACCTACGGGTCCTGTAAATTGGGCGAGGGTTTTCCCAATAATCATACCCCCCAAAGTCTTAAAGATTAACTTTATAAGAAATGCTACTCTTTGGACCCCCAATCCAATAGAGGTTAAGGGATCGTAACGGATAAATTTAGTAGAGGGAGAGATGCCTATTAAGCTCCGTTGGTATTCCGGATAATATCTTGGTTTAATTTTAGCAATTAAAGTATCTTCGCCTCGTAAGATTAAAATTTGCAGTTCGTTTTCTTCTTCTCCCTGAATAAAATTAGTTATTTGTTGCCACTCCTCAACTTTATGCCCATTTATACTAAGGATTTCATCTCCTAATTTGACCCCAGCTTCCTGAGCTGGAGAGGCTTCAATTACCTCACCCACCACCGGTGATTCAAAATCTGTAACTTGAAATCCAATTATAAAGATAAAGGAAAAAAGCAGGATGCTAACTAAAAAATTCATCGCCGGCCCACAAAGAATAACGGCTAACTTTTTGCTCAGTGACTTTGAATAAAATCCACCCTCAACCTGCTGCTCCCCTGGAGCCATCCCTGCTATCTTAAGATATCCCCCTATCGGAATAAGAGAGATGGCATATTCGGTTTCATTTTTCTTCACCCCCCATAACTTAGGACCAAATCCCAGGGAAAATTTTTCCACACGCATTCCCGAAACTTTAGCCGCAAGAAAGTGCCCCAATTCGTGAGGAAAAATAAGGATAAGAAAAATAAGAACCATAAAAATTAAAGTCATTGAATCAAACCTGTAAATCTCACAAGATATTTAGTGTAATAGAAAAAAATAGGCACAGTAAAAAATAAACTATCAAACCGATCTAAAATCCCTCCGTGCCCAGGAAGAAATTTACCAAAATCCTTAATATTTAGCCTTCTTTTCAGCATAGATTCAAAAAAATCTCCCATTTGCCCACAACATCCCGTCAAAATTCCGAGAATGAGAAGATGGATAACAGGCAAAGAAATCCATAACCTGGATAAAAGCATAGCTCCCAGACTAAAACTAAGAGCACCTAAAAATCCTTCTATCGACTTATGAGCACTATAGCGGGAAAAAAACCGGTGTTTTCCATATAAGCTGCCTATCGCGTAAGCCCCAGCATCTCCCATCCAGGTAGCAAACAAAACAGTAATTACTAATTGTATTCCCATTGAAGGAGATTGTCTCATAATAACTATATAGCTGAAAAGATAGCTTATGTACAGAATCCCCCCCACCTCAACAATATTAGTCTGAGCTTTGGAACCTTTTAATTTGAAAATCTCCCAGAAAAAAACTATAAAGATAATAATAGTGACCACAAATGGTAAAACATTCTCTCCCTTAAAGTAAACTGTTAGCGGTATACAAATACCAAGAACAATGTTCCTAAAAAAAAGATAGGGCTTACCTCGATCTACCTCATGATAAAATTCTGCAAGTCCAACTCCAATTACCCCACAAACTAAAGCTAAAAAGAAAAAATTACCCTTAAAAATTAGAAAAATAAGAATCGGGATAAAAATAGCAGCTACGATAACTCTTTTCAGGAACAAATCAATCTCCCTTTATCGCCCCAAATCTTCTCTCTCTGCAAGCAAAATCTTGCAATGCCTTGTTTAAGTGCTCTTCCTTAAAATCTGGCCATAAAATATGAGTAATCCAAATCTCAGCATAAGCAATTTGCCATAAAAGAAAATTGCTTAATCTGAAATCTCCACCGGTACGGATAACAAGGTCCGGATAAGGCAAATCAGGAGTGTAAAGATATTTTTTAAAAAGGTTAACATCGATATCTTGAGAGTGAATTTCTCCTTTCTTCACCTTAACCGATATATTTCTTACCGCATCTACTATTTCTTCTTGCCCTCCATAGTTTATGGCAAGATTTAAGAAAAAATCTTTGTTTTGTTTTGTCTTTAAGGCAGTTTCGTGAATTCTTTTTCTTAAATTGGAAGGTAGTTCTTCAACTCTCCCTATTACTTGAAATTTAACATCTTTTTCCATTAAATGATCAACTTCTTTTTTCAGATACTCTTCAAACGTTTTCATCAAAAATTTTACTTCCTGAAGAGGCCGATTCCAGTTTTGCTTGGAAAAAGCGTAGAGAGTTAAAACCTTGATACCCTTTTCCTGACACCATTTCATTATCTGTCGAATTTTTTCCATTCCCCCTCGATGACCAATGGTTCTTATTAAACCTCTCTTTTTTGCCCATCTCCCATTTCCATCCATGATCACAGCTAAATGAAGAGGAATTTTTTCTATAGGAATAAATAATTTTTTCATTTATATCTCCAAACTAGATAAAAGAAGAACAAATTTATTTTTTTATTTTCCCACCAAAATAAAGAGAAAAAAGGCTTCTGCAACCTTTTTTCCTTCGACCAAACCTACTGCCTTCACTTTACCCGAAACGTTCTCAGCAGTTTCTCTCATGCTAAGAATTTCTATTTTAGTAACAAGCTGATCACCAGGAACAAGAGGTTTTCTAAATCGAGCCTTATCTATCCCAGCAAAGTAAGCTAATTTTCCCTGATTTTTACTCTTCTTTAAAAGATATATTCCAGCAACTTGAGCCATCGCCTCTATAGTTAAAACTGCAGGAACAACAGGATGACCAGGAAAATGACCCATAAAAAAAGGCTCATTTATTGTAAAGTTTTTTACTCCTACAATTTCCTTATCACTAATGGATAAAATTTTATCTACTAAAAGAAAAGGATAACGGTGGGGCAGAATTTTTTCTATATCTTTTATACCCAGAAAACCATTGGTTTTATTTTCCTTTTCCATAAGTTCCTCCAATTTTTTTGCTAATCGAACATTAATGAGATGTCCTGCTTTTATCGCTATGATATGAGCTTGAAGATGTTTTCCAATTAAATAAAGATCACCAATTAAATCTAATATTTTATGTCTAACAGGCTCATTAGAAAAACGCAGTCCTTCTTTATTCACAACACCCTTATCATCGATAACCACTGCATTTTTTAGTGAGCCTCCCTGGATAAGACCTTTTTCTTTCAAATACTCTACTTCTCTCATAAATCCAAAAGTGCGAGAAGGAGCAATTTCCTTCAGGAAATTATCCTTATTTATGATAAATTCGGCAAGTTGTGATTTTAAAGGAGTTTTAGGAAAATCAACCATATAAGTAATTTTAAACTCTTTATGGGGCAGAACTATTAGTTTCCTCCCATCCTCCTTTATCCAGAAAGGTTCTTTCACTTCGAAGAATTTTCTGGGAGCATTTTGAGGAACTACTTCTGCCTCCTCAATTAATTTAGTCCAGATAAGTGCACTACCATCTCCAGCAGGAAACTCTTCACTATCCATTTTTATGGTAATATTATCAACACCCATTCCCGATAAAGCCGCCAGAATATGCTCTACTGTAGTAATTTTTACTTCTCCGTTACCAATAGTAGTTCCTCTGTCGTTAGACACTACCTTGGATGCGGTAGCTTTGATGCCAGCGGTACCGGGAAGGTCTTCTCTAACAAAAACCACTCCTTGGTCAAAGGGA
>CAZGDY010000010.1:22979-25276 GCA_964524965.1 uncultured Clostridia bacterium | reverse complement strand
CAGTAATTAAACTAGATATGGCTACCTTTTCTTTCTCGGCAACTTTTGTGCGGGAAAAAGCAAATAAATCAGAGATTACTTTATCAGAAACTTTAACTTCCCCAGAAATTATCTCAAGGTATTCTTTAACCTCTTTATTAGTTCCCGGAAGAATCATTTTTAAATAATAAATAGCATTGGAGATAACTCCTAAGGGATTACGCAATTCATGAGATACGCTTGCTGTTATTTGACCTAAGAGGGCTAACTTTTCTTTGCGGACAAGCTCTTCCTGGGTATCTTTTAGTTTTTTAGTGCGCTCAATGACCATTTTTTCTAAGTTTTTGGAGTATTCCTGGAGTTTCTGGTTTGCTTTAACAATACGCTCACTTAACACAACAGTTGTAATGCCAATACCCATAAACATCAAAACCCGAAAATAATCATCAAGCAGTGTTACGCTTAGTTTAAAAAAAATATGACTAAAAATCAGTAATGCGCTTAGAAATATAACTACAAAAATCCCTTTTTTTCTCCACCATAAACATGCTAAAATAATAGGGAAATAAAAAAAGTGAGTAAAAATAATATCGATTTTAAGTACGGTATGGAAATAATAAGCGAGGAAACAGCAGATAGCCAAAAGGATAGCCATCTTCAGAATTTTGTATTTTTCTTTTTTCTGAGGAATTTTAAGTTCAATTTCATTCATGTTAATTCTTTTCTTTATTTTAAGCGGCAATGTTTAAAATAAGGTTTCTTGGAAAACCTTGTTATGTTTTAATAATTTTTGCATTGTTCGCAGCAAGTGATGTTATTAGCCCAGAAAAACTTAAGCTCTTCTCAGTTTAATAAAAATTCGCAATAGCTCAGTAAAATAACGAGTTTTTGCTTTTTAAAAAATAACAAAAAAATTTTTCTTGTCAATATAGTCTCTGAAATTTTCCGAAAATTGGCGTATGGTATAAAAGTAAAACCGTTTTATTCGAAACAGAAAAATTCCTGAAGTAATTCAGTTGTGCAAAAATCACTAAGCTTATAAAATTAGAGTTTTTTGCCATTTCACTAAATATTTGATATAAATATAATTAATAGAGAGTTTATTTACTTTGGAGGGCAGAAAAAATAAAATGCATCACAATAGGTTTTTTGATGAAGTAAAAATATATGTTGAAGGGGGAAAGGGGGGAGATGGCTGTCTTAGTTTCCGTCGAGAAAGAAATATTCCCCGGGGTGGTCCAGATGGTGGGGATGGTGGAGATGGTGGCAGTATCGTTCTGAAAACAAATAGGCAAGCCTCCACTTTGATTTATTTTCACTACAAAAAACATTTTGTGGCTCCAAGGGGAAAGCATGGTGAGGGAAAATGTAAAAGAGGGAAAAACGGAGAAAACATAATACTTGATGTTCCCCCGGGGACTTTGGTAAAAGAGGAAAAAGGAAGTATTTTAAAAGATTTGGAGGGGGAAAAAGAATATTTAGTTGTGGCTCAAGGAGGAATGGGAGGAAGAGGTAATACTCGATTCAAAACCTCTACTCATCAGGCTCCAAGAGAAGTAGAAGAAGGAGGAGAAGGGGCAAAAAGATGGATTAGCTTAGAATTAAAACTTATCGCTGATGTAGGGATTATCGGGCTTCCCAATGCTGGAAAATCTACTCTTCTTTCTAAGATTTCCAGCGCTCGTCCTAAAATAGCATCCTATCCTTTTACCACTTTAAGACCTTATCTGGGAATAGTTAAAATAGATGATTTTACTTCTTTTGTTGCTGCTGATCTTCCTGGATTAATTGAAGAAGCTTCTCGAGGAAAAGGATTGGGTGATCGGTTCTTAAGGCATGTTGAAAGAAGTAAGATTTTACTTCACCTTGTAGATGTGGGAGAAAATCTGACCGATGATCCTTTTAAAAGATTCCAAATAATAAATAGAGAACTTGAGCAGTATAATCCTGAACTTTTAAAAAAACCTCAGTTAGTGGTAGCAAATAAACTAGATATTCCCGGTTCCCAGGAAAGATTTAAAGAACTAAAAAAAAGGATAAGTGATCACTATTTTGTTATGGATATATCTTGCAGGAGTGGTGAGGGAATAAATAAATTAATTGCTAAATTAGCAATTTTGGTAAAGGAGGAAAAAGATAAAAAGGATTGATTTAATCCACAACTCTAAAAAGTTGGTAATAAAGGTGGGGGGAAGCTTATTGTTAAAAGAAGATGGATTCAATTTTTCTTTCATCGAAGAACTTGTTAAATTAATTGTTCAACTGACAAAAAAAGGGAAAAAGATAATTCTGGTATCATCAGGTGCCATTGCTCTTGG
>CAZGDY010000010.1:0-22879 GCA_964524965.1 uncultured Clostridia bacterium | reverse complement strand
CAAAAAATAGATAAAAAAATAGAAAAAATGGCTCAGGGAACCTGTGTTGATGGTAGAATAGGTGGAATGCAGACAAAGATTGAAGCAGCAAAAATCGCAACTCGTTCTGGTATTCCCGTTATTATTGGGGATGAAAAGAATTTTTTAAAAGAAATTTTTAGCGATCAACCAGTGGGGACAGTATTTCTACCAATTCAAAGTAAGCTTCAGGCCAAAAAAAAATGGATTGCTTATGGAGCAAGAACTAAGGGCAGCATTTTAATAGATGAGGGGGCTAAGAAAGCTCTTGTTAAGAAGGGGGGAAGCCTTCTTCCGGTAGGAATAAAAAAAATAATTGGAGAATTCCAATCGGGGGATTCTGTTAGCCTCTTAGATTTAAAAGAAAAAGAATTTGCTCGAGGAATTGTTTATTATTCCTCAGTTGAGCTTGAGAAAATAAAGGGTTTGCATACTTTTGAAATTGAAGAAAGGCTTGGTTATAAATACTATGAAGAGGCAGTTCACCGAGATAATCTGGTAATACTTTAGCTAACAATATTTCAAAGAGATAATTTAATCTTATTTTAATTAGAGTTCCATTTTTTTAGTCTTTCACATTCTTTCAAATCCTATTTCTTTGAGGGACCCTATTTTGTTCCGCCAGCCTTTTTTAACGCCTACCCTTAAATCAAGATAAACTTTACAATTAAGAAGAGCTTCTATTTCTTTTCTTGTTGATTGGCCAATTTCTTTAATCATATTTCCCTTTTTGCCTACAAGAATTCCTCTCTGAGAAGAATGTTCTACGTAAATAGCAGCACTAATATAAACTAAATTATCATTTCTTTCTTTAAACTCATCCACTTTAATTATCACGGAATAGGGAATTTCCTGATGGGTGAGCTTGAATATTTTTTCTCTAATAAATTCACTCACCAAAATACGCTCGGGCTGATCGGTAAATAAATCTGAGGAATAATAGGGAGGATGAGAAGGGAGACGATGAATGATTTCACCAACAAGAATAGAAATATTAGTCCCTTTTTTAGCAGATATAGGGATAAATACATCAAAAGGAAAATATTTTTGGTATTTATTGGTTAAAGAAATAACTTGATATTCATCCATTTTATCCAGCTTGTTAATAGCTAAAATAACCGGCTTTTTTATATTTTTTAAATGATCCATAATAAAATAATCCTGAGAACAAATCTGGTGATAATCAGTCATGAATACGATTAAATCTACTCCTTCGAGCCCAATTAGAGTTTCCTCTATTATTTTCTTATCCATAGCAGTAGAAGCTTTTTCTAATTGAATTAACCCAGGTGTATCCATGAATACTATTTGCGCTTCTTCAAAGGTAACGATCCCTTTAATGATATTTCGGGTGGTTTGAGGACGGGGAGAGATAATAGCTATTTTTTCTCCAATCAGCTTATTCAAAAGAGTAGATTTACCAACATTTGGTTTTCCTAATAAAGTTACGAAACCTGCTTTAAATTTTATTTTTTGTCGCATTATTTTTTAGTCTTTAAGGGGTACCTTTTTGGGAAAAGATACCCCAATTTTTTATTTAGATTGATTATCGTACTCTGTGATAACTTCTCTTTGGATTGTTTCCCTTAATTCATTATCCAAAGGATAAGCTGTATCAATAAACTCACCATTAGGTAATTTCCTGGAAGGCATTGCCACAAAAAGACCATCTTTTCCCTGAATAATCTTTAGACCATGAATCCGAAATTCATTATCAAAAGTCAGCGTTACCCAAGCTTTAAATTTTTCTTTTTCCTCGACTTTTCTTACTTTTACTTCTGAAATTCTCAACCTAACCCTCCTTGCTAACTTTATCATTAACGGGTTGAGCTAAATATACTTTTCCACTACTTCGCATATAATCGGCCATTTTATTTGCATCTTTTGCATTTTCAACCAGTGTAAATAATGTAGAACCGCTTCCGGACATGAGGATGTTTTTTGCTCCGTTTTTCCTAAATTTTTCTTTGATTGTTTTTATTAAGGGAAACTCTTTTATTACCACCTCCTCTAATTTATTGTACAGTAAATCTCCCATTGCATGAAGCTTTTTAGATTTTGTTCTTTTTATCAAATCAGGAATATTTAGTTTGGTTTTCAAGTTTTTATTTGTTAATTTACGAGAAATACGTTCATATACCCAAGCAGTAGAGATGTGAATATCGGGATAGACCAGAACAATCCAACCTTCTTCAAGAGAAGGAAGAGGATAAACTTCGTTTCCTATTCCTCTAATAAGAGCGGTTCCTTTTCTAAGACAAAAAGGAACGTCAGCTCCTATTTGAGATGAACATTTCATAAAATCAAATAAGGGTATTTTAGTTTTAAAAAAAAGGTTGAGTCCTAAAAGAGTAGTTGCAGCATCGCTGCTTCCTCCTCCTAATCCCGCTCCTATAGGAATTTTTTTTTGGACAGTTATTTTTACTCCCGGAGCAAGATTTGTTAAATTAAAAAAGAGCTGAGCTGCTTTATATATTAGGTTATTTTCCTTGTTAGAAATAAAGGGATGATCGCAAATAATTTCGATCTCCCTCTTAATTTTATCGAAATGGAGAGTATCATAAAGACTTATAGATTGAATAACAGATTCAATTTGGTGATAATTATCTTTTCTCCTGCCTAAAATATCCAAATAAAGATTAATCTTAGCTGGTGCTTTTAAGGTTAAACTTTTCATCTGTTTTATTTACTAACATTCGCTGTACCCACAGGACCTACAGACAGAACATCCTCCTTCGTATTCAATGTTGCTTGAACCACACTCCGGGCAGGCTCCCATTTTTCTTCCTTTTTGGAACTCAGAAATATCTTTTGCCTTTTTTCCCAAGGACTTTCCGGATTGAAAAGAAGTTTTTTTTTCTCCAGCAAATATTTCGATAGTTTTACCTACAGCGTCAGCACAGGATGATATTTTGTTTTTACCCAGTCCCCAGGGCCTGTCGCAACTTATACCTCTTAATTGTTTTGCGATTAAAGATTGGGGAATACCTGAGCGCAGGGCAAGAGAAACTAATCTTCCTATAGCCTCAGTTTGAGAAGCAGCACATCCCCCACTCTTACCTAATTGGGCAAAAACCTCGAAAAGAACACCTTCCTCATCTTTATTCATCGTAACATAAAGATCTCCACACCCTGTTCTCACTTCTTTAGTCATTCCATAAATTACTTTTGGTCGAGGACGAGGAGTTAAAACTTTTTCTTTTTTAATCTTACTTGTTCTTAAGACTTGCTCTTCCCTGCTTTGATCGCGATAAATTGTTATTCCTTTACAGCCAGACTTATAAGCTAAAATAAAAGAATTCTTGACATCATCTTTTGTGGCCTCATTAGGTAAATTTATAGTTTTAGAAACGGCGTTATCGGTATATTTCTGAAAAATCGCTTGCATCTTGATATGATTTTGATAAGAAATATCTAAAGCTGTCACAAAAACCTTTTTTACATCTTGTGGTACCTCGGGTATTTTTTGGCAGCTTCCGTCATTTTCTGCTATTTTTCTCATCAGATTTTTAGAGTAAAATCCTCTTTTTCGGGCAGCTTTCTCAAAATCAGCGTTAACATAAAACAGTTTTTCCCCCTCTAAAACTTCTTTGTAATAAACCAGACTAAAAAGAGGTTCAATTCCCGAAGAACAGTCAGCAATCATGGATATACTACCGGTAGGGGCAATAGTAGTAGTAGTGGCATTTCTTATTTTCAAATTTTTCTTATCCCAGACACTTTCTGGGAAATTGGGAAAAACTCCCCTTTCTTTAGCTGTATTTTGCGAGGCTTTTTTAGATTCATCCTGAATAAAACTCATTACTTTTTCAGCCGTTATCAAAGCTTTTTTGGAATCGTAAGGAATATTGAGTTTAGCTAATATATCAGCAAATCCCATTACTCCTAATCCGATTTTTCGATTAGCTTTTGTGTTTTTTTCAATTTCAGGTAAAGGGTATTTATTAGCATCAATCACATTGTCTAAAAAGTGCACCGCAGTATGAGTTATTTCTCGCAACTTATCCCAGTTTATTTTACTATCTTCCACTACTTTAGTTAGATTTATGGAGGCAAGGTTACAACTTTCATATGGAAGCAAAGGTTGCTCACCACAAGGATTAGTTGATTCAATTTTGCCCACCTTAGGTGTAGGATTAAACTCATTTATTCTTTCTAAAAAGATAAGTCCTGGTTCACCATTTTTCCAAGCCATCTGGGTTATTTCATTTAAAATTTCGGTTGCTTTTAATTTTCCTGTAATCTGATTAGTCTGTGGGTCAACAAGATTATAGTCCTGTTCATTTTGAACAGCCTCCATAAAATTATTATCTACTGCCACTGAAATATTGAAATTTTTAAGTTTACCTTCTTTTTCCTTACAAGCTATAAATTCCATAATATCAGGGTGGTTTACATTTAGCATTCCCATATTAGCCCCTCGTCTTCTTCCTCCCTGTTTTATAGCTTCTGTTGAGGCATCAAAAACTCTTATAAAAGATACCGGACCACTTGCTACTCCTGAAGTTGTTCCTACGGGAGAGCCTTGTGATCTTATTTTGCTAAAGGAAAACCCGGTACCTCCACCAGACTTATGGATTGTAGCTGTATTTTTTATTGCCTCATAAATTGATTCAATTGAATCATCTACCGATAGAACAAAACAAGCCGACAACTGTTGTAGAGGAGTTCCTGCGTTCATAAGGGTGGGGGAATTGGGTAAAAATTGAAGATTAATCATTGCTTTGTAAAATTTCTCTTCGACTTTTTTTACCTTTTGTTGATTTGCCCCGTATTTTTTTTCAACCAAACAGATATTACTGGCAATTCTTTTAAACATTTCTTCTGGAGTTTCTATGATATTCCCATCTTCATCTTTATGTAGGTATCTTTTCTCTAAAACTTTTAAGGCATTATCAGATAAATTTATATTTTTTTCAGAATTTCCAGGCATTATCGTACCTTTTTATTTTTTAGTTTTGATTTTACTTAAAATAATTTCAGCTACTTTTCTGCCGGAAAGAAGCATTCCCCCAAAGATAGGTCCCATTCGGGGTGCTCCAAATACGGCATTGGCAGCCATTCCAATCACATATAACCCGGGATAAACCTCTTTAGTACACTCAAGTATGGTTGTCTCACCTTTTTCCGCCCACATAGGTCCTTCGCCTAATATTTTTCCTGTAGGAGTTTTCAGTTTGATATTTTCTCTTTTCTGGATTTTTTTAACTACTTCACATCCGTGACCTGTAGCATCTATAGTTACCTGAGAACTAACAGTTATGGGGTCAACATGTAATTTAGCTGTTCTTACTGGCTCCCAGTTAATGACTAACCCTTCGACTCTCTCTTCCTTAACCATAACATCTTCCATTCCGATGAGGTTAAATATTTTAACACCTTGTTTGATAGATTTAAGCGCTAAAGATGCGGTAGCTTCTAAAGAATTTGCCACATAATAGCCCTTCTGGTATTGAGAGTATCCAATCTCCATTTCCTCCAAAATTTCTCGGGCAGGCTCTTGAACTACGATCTTATTGAACATTATTCCTCCCCCCGGCATTCCTCCCCCTATTCTTAAGTTTCTCTCAAAAATTACTACTTTTATCCCTTCTTTGGCTAAATAATAACCGGCGGTTAATCCAGCTGGTCCTGCTCCAACAATAGCTACCTGGACTCGTAGGTTATCCTTAAATTCCTTGAAAAAACTATCCACAATAGCTTCAGAAATTGTTACATCATCCAGTTTCATATTCTTTCTCCATTTATATGATTTATTTTTATTTTTATCTGATAACTTTTTTAATCCATCCCCCGCCCAGTAAGGTATCTCCTTGATAAAAAACCGTAGCTTGTCCTGGGCTGATAGCCCACTGGGGATGGGAAAAATCAACCCGATATTCTTTTTCGCTTAGAGGGTGAATGATCGCTTTTGCTTCTGGGTGCTGATACCTTATCTTTACTTTAGCGCAGAGGGGTTTTTCTAATTTGGCGATGCTTACCCAGTTAACTTTTGATACCTGCATACTCTTAGCATAAATGTCTTCTCTTTCCCCCACTACAATAATATTTTCTTCTTTTTTAATTTCTGTCACGTATACGGGGTTTTTTCTACCTCCACTAAGTCCTTTTCTCTGACCAATGGTAAAGGAATGTACTCCACAGTGCTCACCGACCACCCTACCATTTTTATCCACTATAGAACCAGGTTTTAGGGAGCTGGAGCCTCTTTTTTTTAAAAACTCATTATAACTTTTTTGAGAAATAAAGCAAACTTCCTGACTCTCTTTTTTAGTGTGAGAAATTAGTTCAGCATTGGTTGCTAATTGACGAACTTCTTCTTTGGTAAGATGAGAAAGGGGGAAAATTGAAGAAGATAATTGTTTTTGAGATAGAGAAAAAAGAAAATAGGACTGCTCTTTTCTGGATTTTTGGCCCTTTTTCAGACAATACCTTTGAGTAGAGGGATTATACTCTATTCCAGCGTAGTGCCCCGTAGCAAAAAGAGAAGCACCCAACTCTTTTGCTTTTTCCAACATAATTCCAAATTTAATTTTTTGGTTGCAAATAATGCAAGGGTTGGGAGTTCGACCATCAAGGTACTCTCGACAAAAGTACTCTACTACTTCCTTTTCAAATTCTTTCTCCACGTCAAGAACATAAAGGGGGATGGATAGTTTACGAGCTATTAGATGGATATCTTTGAGATCATTTAAGATACCCCACTTTTTACTTTCTCCCTCAAGCCTCATGTTAATACCAATTGTTTCATAGCCAGATTTTTTTAAGAGGTAAGCAGCTATCGTGCTATCTACGCCTCCGCTCATGGCTACCAACACCCTTTTCCTACTCAAAGAACATCTCCTCAATTTCTGGAAGCTGTTTTAAAATCCCATTAACTTATTTTGGAGAATATATCTCAAAAAATAATTTCTATAGCCCGGTAGGGGCAAGCTTCTACACATATTCCGCACGCTATACATTTTTGGTCATTAAAAGAAACCATTTTTTCTTTTTTACTTACTTCAAAAGCAGCTACTGGACAAAGAGGAACACAAACGGTACAGTGATTACATCTTTGAGGATTCCACTTAATTTCTTGGGCAAGAGGTTGAATTTCAACCCCAATTTTTTTAAGATAATTCATACCCCTATTTATGGCATCTTTTTTACCGCTTATTTCCAGATCTAATCTTCCCTCCTCATAGGGAGTAATTTTAGCCTTGATAATATTAATTATTAAATCATAATTTCGAACTAATCTGTAGGTTATAGGTTCACTCACAAGGCGGCGAGGAAAAGTAAGAGCTAGTTTTTTTTTCATAATAGCCTCCCAATGCTTAAATATAAGATAAGTGTTCTTGGTCAAGAGTATTTGAAAGCGGGGTTTTCCATTCACAAAGGTCTTTGAGGGTAGTACCTTCTAAGACCTCTTTTATTTTTTTATTTAGTTTTTTCCAGAGAAGATAAGTAACGCAATTTTTAATTCGCCTGCATTGATTATTCTTTAATTCATCAACGCACTCTACCGGAGCAACTGATTCTCCCAAAGCTGAAATAATATCAATTATTTTAATATTTTCAGGTTTTTTAGCCAGGAGAAATCCCCCTCCAGTTCCTCTTACACTACGTACTAGTTTAGCCTTATGCAATTTATTTAAAATCTGCTCTAAATACGAAAAGGATATTTCCTGACGTTCAGAAATTATTTTTGCAGATAGAGGATAAGAACCATAATTTTTTGCCAATTCCAACATAGCTTTTACCCCGTATCTTGTTTTGGCAGAAATTTTCATTTTGTCTTTTTCTTACCATTGCTTTTTGCGCAGTACAAATTTTGTTTTTCGCAGCTGGGAATTATTTAAAGATTAGAAAAATAATTGTTTTTGTCAAGCTAACTGGGAATTATTATTAATAGTTTGACTTTTTTATTAAGTAATTTATAATTTTTTAATCACTAAGACCGAAAATAATTACAGGAGGATTTTTATGCAGGCACAGGTAAAACAAGTTGAAGGATTAGTTATGGTGGGCAAGGCCGATTCTAATCACTGGATGGTTATGGATACTGCAAAAACACATGAAGGAACAGGTGCTGGTTCAAGCCCCATGGAAATTTTACTTATTGCCTTGGGAGGTTGCTTTGGAATGCATGTAATTTCCCTGCTGACAAAAAAGAGAGTCTTAGTAGAGAGCTTTAAAGTAAAATTAGATAGTGAACGAACTGATGAACATCCCCGTGTATTTACTCAAATTAACGTAAAGTGTATGCTGAGTGGGAAAAAACTTAAAGAAGAAGATGTAAAATGGGCAATTGAAAGAGTTAGTCAGAAATACTGCTCTGTAGGAATTATGTTAAAAAAAACTGCCCAAATAAACTATTCCTGGGAAATAGTAAGCTCTTAGTAGATGAACTCGTAGTCTAATAGTCCGCTAGCTTGATAGTTTAAAATCTAAACCTTAAACCCCCAAATCTTAAGTTCAAAACACAAAAGTCCTCTAATCCAGTAATTTGTCGTTCGGAATTTGAGGAGGGATTAATGAGCCCAAATTATTAAAATTTCTGTAACTATCTCTACTTTTAAGTGCTAAAAAATCAAAGAGAATAATTTGGATTTCCTGAATAACTTTTTGGAAAAAAGTATTTCAATAATTTTTTTTAAGAAAACTTATTTACTGCACTCAAATTGTAGATTAATAACTAAAACTGCTTTTTAAAAAAGGGAGTATTCAGTTTTATATCCTCAAACTAAATCTTAGGTATTTACACCTAATAAAACACTTATTCCGCCAACGTCTATATCACCCATTTCCCAGTTATTCCAGTCACCAATTTTACAGGTAGCGTATTTAGCCTCTAGAAAAATATGACCAAGGATACTGTAACCTATTACCCCGTGGTAACCGAAACCAGCTTTTTGCTCTAAATTATCACCTGGACCAGCGTTTACCATATAATAGCCAGCGCCTGCACCAAGGTAAAATGTGCTCCCAGGTAAAAAATAAAGGGTAGCAGTTGCTGGCAGAACAGTCCATTTAATTTCTTCCTCACCAATGGTTTTACTCATTTGAAAATAATCTACCCCCACTCCTAAACCTAAAATACCCCCCGTAAAAGTTTTAGTAATTTCGGCACCATAAAAGATCCCATCCCCGGGCATTGAGTCGCTGTCTACCTCAACTAATTGAGCAGGCCTAAAATAGCCTCCTTTTAGTCGAATAGAGGCTAAAACTGAGTTGGATAAAATGCTAACAAATAAAGCCGTAGCGATACCCAACACTAAAATTTTTCTCATTTGCAATCCCCTAATTTTTTGCTATAAGTGAATATTATTATTTGGTTTCCCTTTTTAGACCTAATGTAGATTTAAAATTTACTTTAAATATTTGATTTGTCAAACTATTAAACTAATAAAAGAAGAAACCTCTTAGGGTAGTTAAAAAATAACTAATTGATGAGGAAAGTTAAAAAATAAGCAGGGGCATTTATAAGAGCGCTAAGAGAAGAACTTATTTTTTCCTTAGCAAAGAAATTTTACTCTTAGTAGTGTTGACAATTTTTTTGTTTTTTTAAATAATTCTATTAATGAAATAAAAATAGCAGAATATGAACAAATGTAAGTGAAATTACTAACAAAAATACGTTGAGGAATAAGCGCTACGGTGGGGTTAGCTTTACATTTCGCCCTCAAACCTGTTTTTCTTTAAAGTATGGCAAAAAAAAGTACAAAATGAAAATAGCAGAGAACATTACTAAAGTTATTGGGGGTACCCCTTTAGTAAAGTTAAGTAGAATAACTTCTGGATTAAAAGTACAAGTTATTGGAAAACTGGAATTTTTTAATCCTTCATCCAGCATAAAAGATAGGATCGGAATATCAATGATTGAGAATGGCGAAAAAAAAGGATTGTTAAAAAAGAGTACAGTTGTCATTGAGCCAACCAGTGGTAACACGGGAATAGCTTTGGCATATATTTGTGCAGTTAAGGGTTATAGATTAATTCTTACTATGCCCGATACTATGTCCATAGAAAGAAGGAAACTTCTTAAAGCTCTTGGTGCCCGACTTGTTTTAACTCCTGGAAAGAAAGGAATGACAGGCGCAATTAAAAAAGCAGAAGAGTTAACAACAGAAATACCCAGCTCTTTTATGCCTCAACAATTTAAAAATCCCGCTAATCCTAAAATTCATCAAGAGACAACCGCTGAAGAGATATGGAGAGATACTGAGGGTAAAATTGATATTTTGGTATCTGGTGTAGGGACTGGAGGAACGATTACGGGCATTGCAGAGGTTATAAAAAAAAGAAAACCAAATTTTAAGACAGTTGCTGTTGAACCAAAAACTTCGGCTCTGCTTTCCGGAGGAAAACCTGGTGTGCACGCAATTCAAGGAATTGGAGCAGGATTTATTCCTGATGTTTTGAAAGTAGATTTAATTGATGAGATTATTCCGGTTACCAGCCAGGAAGCTAAAGTAATGACTCACCGACTTATGAAGGAAGAGGGAATATTAGCTGGTATTTCCTCAGGGGCAGCAGTTTCAGCAGCAGTTAGAATTGCTAAAAGAGAAGAATCTAAAGATAAGCTAATTGTAGTTATATTACCCGATACGGCAGAACGATATTTAAGCACCTGGTTATTTGAGGAATAAGAGAAAAAGTAAAAATATAATATTTCCTGGGTGAATAAATTTGGTAGAGAGAAATACTAATGATTAAAGTGAAACTTTTTGGTATTTTGAAAGAAAAAGCTGGGAAAAATGAAGTTTTGATACAGGCAAATGATGGGGAAGAGATTATTCAAGCGTTAAGTCGCGAGTTGAGAGATAGTTTTTCTGAAGAGTTTTTCAAAAAAGATGGTTCAGTAAAAGATTATTACATGTTACTTCTCAACCGGGAGATAGCAATAGACCAAAAAAATCTAAAAAAAATAAAGCTAAAAGAAGGAGATAGTATTGAAATTTTTCCTTTAATTGTAGGAGGATAAGCTCGTTAGATTGGTTTTTTGGCTAAACAAAGATAGTTTGATTTCTTAGTTTTTAGCTGAGGATGTCTTTCGATCATGAGAAGAAAGACAAAGAAGAGTTTAGACTATTGGCAAAAAATTACTAGATGGATATACTGTACTCATTCAATTAATAAAAGAGAAGTACTAAATTAGTCAAGAACAAGCTTTTATAATTTTCTCTAAAATAAAAAATAATACCGATAAAGAGGATCAAAAAATGAGTCAAGTTACCCTTAAAGTACCTTTAAATTTAAGAAAAAAAGTTGGGAAAAACAATATTTCAATCGACGCCGAAAACATTGAAGATGTTTTGATAAGATTAGAAAGAGAAATTGGTCAAAAGCTCAATGAAAACGGCTACATATTCTTGCTTAATGGATATGTTGTTAATGACAGAAAGAAATTAAAACAAACAAAGCTATCTTCGGGTGATGTTTTATACATATTTTCACCAATAGTGGGAGGTTAGCTAAATTTTAAGGATGTTTCTAAGGTAACTATCCGTGAAAATAAGATTAAATGAAAGAGAAATTGATTTGGTAGACCAGGTTAATATTTTAGATTTAAAGAAAAAATACAAGCCTGAGGCAGATGTGGTTATTTACAATGGAGCGATATTGTCTAAGGCTCAGATAAAACAAATAAAACCAAGTTCTGGTGATAGGGTGGTTTTTATCAAAAAAGGAGAGATTCCGAGTCAAAAAGAGTTGGAATCGCTAATGCTTGCACGTCATACTCCAGGTGTGCACGAGAAGTTAAAAAAAGCAACTGTAGGCATTGCAGGGGTTGGGGGATTAGGGTCGCACGCAGCAATGGCTTTAGTGAGAACAGGTGTGGGAAAGTTGATAATTGCTGATTTTGATATAGTTGAACCTTCAAATCTTAACCGACAGGTCTTTAATATTAATCAGATAGGGGAGGCAAAGGTTAAAGCTTTAAAAAAAAATATCGAAAAAGTTAATCCTTACGTTAAAGTTAAAGCTCATAAGGTGAAATTGACCGAAAAAAATGTTCCCCAAGTGTTTGAAGAAGTAGATGTATTGGTGGAAGCATTTGATCTCCCAAAAGAAAAAATAATGTTAGTTAATAGCTTTAGTAAAAAATATCCGGAAAAGCCAATAATAATGGCTTCCGGTTTAGCAGGATATACTCCCTCAAACTGGGTTAAAACCCGAAAAATAGCTAAGTCTCTTTTTATTGTTGGTGATATGAAAACTGGGGCTGGCATTGGTTGTGGGTTGATGGCTCCGCGAGTAGGAATTGCTGCTCATCACCAGGCTAATCTTGTTTTGAGGTTAATTTTGGGTGAGGAAAACTAGATTGCTTGGTTATTGCTGACCTTGTTCCTTTTTATAAAATTTAAAAAAAAGGTGGAAAAAAATATGAAAGAGATATATCTGGATTACGCTGCTACTACTCCCACTCATCCTGAAGTGATTAAGGAAATGCTTCCATTTTTTAATAAGATTTATGGGAATCCTTCTTCTCTTTATCAGCTTGCCCAAAAAGCAAAGGGAGCGGTTGAAGAAGCAAGAAAAAAAGTTGCTAAGCTAATTAATGCTGAACCAAAAGAGGTCATCTTTACCAGCGGAGGAACTGAGTCAGATAATATAGCCATAAAAGGTGTCGCGTATGCCAATAAAGAAAAAGGAAATCACATAGTAACCTCTAAGATAGAACATCATGCAGTTTTTAATGCCTGCAGATGGCTTGAAAAAGAAGGATTTAGAGTAACATACATCGATGTGGATAAATATGGGATAATTGATCTTGATCAGCTAAAGGATAGTTTATCGGATGAAACTATTCTTTTGAGTATAATGCATGCCAACAACGAAATTGGAACTATTGAGCCCATTTCCGAGATTGCCCGGCTGATTAGAAAAAAAGGAATTTATTTTCATACCGACGCTGTGCAGACAGTTGGAAATTTACCAATAGATGTAGAAAAATTAGGGGTAAATCTTCTTTCTCTTTCTTCTCACAAACTTTATGGGCCGAAGGGAGTGGGAGCGTTGTACATTAAGAAAGGCACAAAAATAGATTCTCTTATTCATGGTGGGCACCATGAGCAAAATAAAAGAGCCGGGACAGAGAATGTTCCCGGAATAGTTGGTTTGGGGAAAGCTTGCGAGATAACGATGAAGCAAATTTCGGGGAAAAAAGAAACAATGAGGGTACTGAGGGACATCTTGTATCAAGGTTTAAAGAAAAAAATAGATGGGATAATTCTTAATGGCCATCCTCAGAAAAGACTTCCTGGAATTTTAAATATCTGCGTAAGATATATCGAAGGTGAATCGATGCTTATAAATCTTGATCTGGAAGGAATTTGTGCTTCCAGTGGATCTGCCTGTACCTCGGGTTCTTTAGAGCCCTCTCATGTTCTTTCAGCAATAGGCATTTCTCCTGATATAATTCACGGTTCGCTAAGGTTCAGTTTAGGTAGAGATACTACAGAAGAGGATATTGAAAGAGTTATCGATGTTTTACCTCCTATTGTTGAGAAACTAAGGGCAATATCCCCTTTTAATAAAAAAGTAAAACAGGAAGAAAAAAGTGACTAAACAATTCTCACTTTATAGTGAAAAAGTAATGGAACATTTTAAACATCCCCGCAACGTTGGAGAAATAAATAATCCTGATGGGGTTGGTCATGTGGGTAATCCTACATGTGGTGATATTATGGAGCTTTACATCAAAGTGGAAAATAATAAAATTATTGATGCTAAATTTAAGACATTCGGATGTGGAGCAGCTATTGCTACAAGTAGCATGATTACTGAGATTGTTAAAGGAAAGACAATTGATGAGGCCTTGAAGATATCTAACAAAACCGTGATAAAAGCTTTGGATGGTCTTCCTAAGGTTAAAAGACATTGTTCAGTGCTTGCAGAAAATGCCCTTAGATTGGCAATCGAGGATTATTTAAAGAAAAAAAGGAGTAAACCCGGAAAATCTAAAAAAAGAGAAGAGTTTTAGTTGAACAATAAAAAGTGCCTAATAATAAGAGCCGGACTGGTTGATTACTCAGAAGCACTTGATGTGCAAAAAAAGATTCTTCAGCTCAAAATGGAAGAGAGGATGGTAGAAGATATAGTTTTTTTTTTAGAACACCCCCCCACGATTACGATTGGAAAAAAAGGTTCTCTTGATGAGCTTTTAGTTAATAAAGTCAAACTTGAAGAAAAAGGTATTTTTACTTGTCACATCGGTAGAGGTGGTAAAGTTACTTATCATGGCCCAGGACAACTTGTAGGTTATCCTCTTCTTAACCTGATAGATTACGGCAAAGACTTGCATTTTTATCTGAGAAATATAGAAGAAGTTATTATAAGAACTCTAAAAGAGTTTGGTGTTGAAACTCAAAGAAAAAAAGGATTAACGGGAGTATGGGTGCAAAACAAAAAAATAGCCTCTATAGGAGTCCAGGTTAAGCGTTGGATTAGCATGCATGGATTTGCGCTCAATGTAAATTGCGATCTTGGCTATTTCAATTTAATTCAACCCTGTGGAATGAAATCAGGAATAATGACTTCTTTGGTTAATATCTTAGGAAATAAAATAAAATTGGAAGATGTTGAAGAAAATATGATAATTAATTTTGCTAAGGTGTTTATGGTGAAAACAGAAAAGATATCTTTTCATCAGCTGAAAGAAAAAATTAGCTACCAAGTTTATTCATAAAATTTGTTTTTTTATCTTCACCAGAGGTAACCATTAGATGAGAGTTATAATTTGACATCTTTGCTTTATAAAAGTACAATAACAACTAATAAACTCGAGGCAACAAGGAAGGGAAGGGATTTTTTTGCTTAAGCACACCTTCATACATATTCCAGGAGTGGGAGAAAAAACAGAACGTTGGTTATGGCGAAATAAAATTTTGTGTTGGGAAGATTGCCTCAAAAACTTCCACCAGATAAAACTTCCTAAAAAAATGCACGCAACTTTGTCTCTTTTTGCAAGACTTTCCATAAATGCTTTGTTGCGGGGAGATATTTCTTTTTTCAAAAAACTTTTGCCTGAAACGCAACTTTGGAGAGTTTATCCCGAATTTAAAGAAAAAACAGCTTTTTTGGATATAGAAACCACTGGGATTGGGGAAGGGAAGGATTACGTTACAGTGATCGGTCTTTTTGATGGGAAAAAAACTCACTTTTTTATTCAGGGAGAAAATATAGAGGATTTCCCAAAAGCTATAAAAAAATATTCCATTATTGTCACTTACAATGGGGAAAAATTTGACCTTCCTTTTTTAAAAGCAACTTTTAGCCAATTAGATTTTCCTCAAGTTCATATTGACCTGCGCTATATTCTTAAAAGACTGGGTTATTCAGGTGGTTTAAAAAAGATTGAGAAAATGGTGGGAATAGAGCGAAGTGAAATGGTAAAAAATTTTAACGGATACGATGCGGTAATTCTATGGAATCGGTACCTTGACGGAGAACCAGAAGCTCTTAGACTATTACTTAACTACAATCGAGAAGATGTAGTTAATCTTAAATATCTGATCGAACTTGCTTGCCAAAAAATGCTCCAATCCTTGCCTATTTCTTTTTTGAAAGAGAAAAAAATTCTAATTTAAAAAATAAAGGGAGAAAAACTTTGAGTAGTAAGGAATATCAAATAGCAGTAATTCCAGGAGATGGTATAGGGCCGGAAGTAACAAGAGAAGCAATTAAAGTTTTAAAGACAACCGCAAATAAATTAGGATTTAAGTTTCGGTTGATAAACTATGATTTTAGTGGAGAAAGATACTTAAAGACAAAAGAAACGCTTCCCTCCTCTGCTTTAAAGGAGCTAAGTGAGATGGATGCCATTTATCTTGGTGCCGTAGGTGATCCCCGGGTCCAGCCAGGAATTCTGGAAAAGGGTATATTGCTCAAATTGAGGTTTGGTCTTGATCAGTATATAAATTTGCGTCCCGTCAAACTTTACCCTGGAGTAAACACTCCTCTTAAAGATAAGGGCCCCAAAGAAATAGATTTCGTAGTAGTCAGGGAGAACACAGAGGGTCTATATCTGGGATTGGGGGGATTTATTAGGAAAAATACCCCTGACGAGGTTGCTATTCAGGAAATGGTAAACACCAGGAAGGGAGTTGAGCGATGCATAAGATACGCCTTTGAGTATGCTAAGAAAAGAAATAAAAATAAAAAAGTAACTCTTTGTGACAAGGCAAATGTTTTAACTTATGCTCACGATTTATGGAGGAGGGTATTTGAAAGGGTGGGGGAAGAATATCCTGACATGGAAAAAACTTATACTTTCGTGGATGCTGTTTGTATGTGGATGATAAAAAATCCTGAGTGGTTTGATACTATTGTTACCTGCAATATGTTTGGAGATATAATCACTGACCTTGGAGCAATGATTCAGGGAGGAATGGGTGTAGCAGCAGGAGCTAATATTAATCCTGAAGGAGTTTCGATGTTTGAACCCATTCACGGCTCTGCTCCCAAATATGCAGGGAAAAATGTTATAAATCCAATGGCTGCCATTTGCGCTATGCAAATGTTACTTGATATAATAGGAGAAAGAAAAGCGGCTGTAATTGTTGAAAATGCCATTAAAAAAACTTTTATTTCCAATAAGATGAAGGATCCATCAGCAAAAAGCGGATTAAAGACAGATGAGGTTGGGAATATGGTGGTAAACAATATTTTAACATATTTTGAATGATAAACTGTTGAACTTAAAAAGAATAAAGGAGTGATGTTTTATGATTAACCAAGATAAAAAGTTACAAATCAAAAATTTAATTGATAAACTACCTAAAATCTCCTTAGGAATTTATCCCACGCCAGTTCAAGAAACTCCACGCTTATCAAAGTTTTTAGGAGGTCCCAAGATATATTTTAAAAGAGAAGACCTAAGTGGTTTAGCGCTGGGAGGGAATAAAGCCAGAATGCTAGAGTTTCGAATGGCAAAGGCATTGAAAGCCAAGGCTGATACTATTATTAGTGGTTGGGGGGTGCAGTCTAATCATTCCCGGCAAATTGCTGCTGCCTGCAGCAAGTTAGGTCTTAAATGTCATTTAGTATTGAGAAAAGTTAGTGGAGAAGAAAACGAGGAATGTCAGGGAAATTTTTTATTGGATATTTTATGTGGGGCAAAAACAGAAGTTTTAAATACCACTCCCGAAGGACATTGGAAGCGAAAGGTAGAGCTGGCTGAAGAGCTAAAAAGAAATGGATATGCACCTTATATTACAGGAGAGTCAGACATAGACCTTAGCACAATTGCATTTGCAGATTGTACGATAGAGATGTATGAACAATTGGAAAAATTAAAAGTGTTTCCCGATTATATTTTTTGCAGCTCTTCCGGCAGTACCGTTGCGGGAGTGTTATTAGGAGTAAAATGTTTGGGGATTAAAGTTAAGGTTGTAGCAGTTGATCACGGCTGGCTCTATGCTGATAATGATGTTAAAAAACGGATCATAGGTTACGTAAAGGAAGCTGCAGAAAAATTAGGTATCCCTGAAAGAATTAGCCAGGATGATGTGATTTTGTTAAAACAATATATAGGAGAGGCCTACGGAAAAGTAACTAAGGAATCAATGGAAGCTCTGGGTATTGTTGCCAGAACAGAAGGTATTTTTTTAGATCCTGCATATACCTCTAAGGCAATGGCCGCTTTGATTGATCAGATAAGAAAGGGCAAGATTGGAAAGAAAGAAAGTGTTTTGTTTATTCATACGGGAGGTTCTCCAACTATATTTGCCTATAATAAAGAATTAAGCAAGTATTTTTACAAAAACTAATTTATCTTTTTAGAGCCTCTTTAATAAATAAGGAAGATTTAAAAAGTTTCTGATTATCCTAGCGTTAAAACTCTTCTCCCTGGGTCCTTTGCCCAACTCTATTTCCTGGTAAACTCATCCCAAGCCACTTCTATTGTCTGACAGGAAAGGGTTTAAATCAAAGTTCTCATCTACCCAATTTCCACTGGTTTTTGAGCCAATTTATGGTTTCATTTTTTTTCTTTAAATATTTATCTAAAATTCAAGTTAATTCATCCCCGCCATTCGTTTTAGTGCCAGGTATAGAGCTTGAGTTCCCTTGCGACCAGCACCAAAAGCCTGGACAGATAAATATAATTGATGAACAAGAGCCAAGCCGGGTAGTGATATCTGCATTTTTTGAGCCTCCTCCAGTGCAATGCCCATATCTTTAACGAAATGGTCTACAAAAAATCCTGGTTCCATATTACCTTTTAAAATTCTTGGAGCTAAGTTATTAAGACTCCAGCAGCCAGCAGCTCCTCCAGAAATTGAGCTAAGCATGGTTTCAAGGTCTAAGCCGGCTTTGACAGCATAGATTAGCGCCTCTATCATTCCAATCATTGTTCCCGCAATTTGTATCTGATTACACATTTTTGCGTGTTGTCCTGCGCCGGGACCGCCTTGAAGAATGATTGTTTTTCCTAATTTATCTAAGATGGGTTTTGCAATATCAAAAGCTTTCTTTTCCCCACCAACCATAATAGAAAGCATCGCATTGCGAGCTCCTACATCTCCTCCTGAAACTGGAGCGTCCAGAGAAAGCACCTCTTTCTTTTTTAAAGCTTTTGCAATTTCAATGGCTAAAGTAGGTTTGCTGGTGGTAAAATCAATAAATAAAGAACCTGGTGTAATTGTGTCTAAAACACCTTTTTTTCCTAAAACGACTTCCTGGACATCTTGAGGATAGCCCACTATAATGCAAACAAAATCTTTATTTTTAGCTATTTCTCGAGGTGAATTGCCCCATTTAGCTCCTGCATCAATAAGTTCATCGCTTTTACTTTTAGTTCTGTTAAAGACGGTTAAACGATGACCTGCTTTAATTAAATGCAAAGCCATTGATTTTCCCATAACACCTGTTCCGATCCATGCAATATTACTCATCAACTCCTCCTTGTTGTGAAGTTAAGTAATTTTCTTTTTTATCTCATTTAATCTATCAAGTATCAAAAACGACAAAAACCATCCAATTTTGCCTTTTTCCATAGTAAAATTTCACTAATTATATTAAAATAGCAAACTAAAAGGACTTATGTCAAGTAAATATTTAGTGAAAAGCAAATAAAAAAACTTTTCTTGACATATCTTAATTGTTTGAAGAAAATAAGTTAAGGATATTCATTTAAAATGAAGATAGAAAATCTCCCTGATGGGATAAAATTTCAAGTAAAAGTTCAGCCTAAATCATCAAAAAATGAGGTTACCGGCAAGCAGGGTAGCTTTCTTAAAGTAAAGTTAACCGAAGCTCCAGTTAAAGGAAAAGCTAACAAACAGCTAATAAAAATTTTAGCCAAGTGCTTAGAAGTAAAAAAAGGGGATATAGAGATTGTGAGAGGGAAAATATCACCGGTTAAGGTAGTAAAAATAAAAGGAACTGCTCAATTTTTAATAAATAAGTTAAAACTTTTAATTTCGGAAAAACCATGATTCCTTTACCCGTTAATTTTTACGCCCGGGATACTAAAGTTGTTGCTAAGGAACTTTTAGGTAAACTCTTAATCCGTGATCTTCCCCAGGGAAAACTGATCGGAAAGATAGTAGAAACAGAGGCTTATTATGGTTCAAAAGATCCCGCCTCTCACAGTTTTAAAGGAAAAACTAAAAGGTCAGTTACTATGTGGGGACATCCTGGAACCTCTTACGTATATTTTAGTTATGGGATGCATTTTTTATTTAATGTGGTAACAGAAAAAGAAGGTATCCCCGGAGCAGTTCTTATTCGAGCTCTTGAGCCCTTAGAAGGAATAAAGATAATGAGAAAGAACAGAAAAAAGGTAAAACTAACTGAACTAACCACAGGACCTGCGAAACTAACTAAAGCTTTTGCTATTGATGGAAGTTTCAATGGGAGTAATTTAGTAAGAGGAGAGCTTTTTATCGCTGAAAAAGACAAGGAAATTTTTGAAATAATTGATACCAGTAGAAGAGGGATAAAAAAAGGATTAGATAAAAAGCTTCGTTTTTATATAAAAGACAACCCCTTTGTTTCTTAGAGATGGTAAAAGAGGTTACTATTTAATTCAGGGAAACTTCTCACCTATAAGGGAGTACCAATTCCCAATAAACTTAATCGTACAAGACCTCTGAAAAATCTATCTGCTGCCCTGGGCAAGCAGTGTTTTCCGGGCGCCAGCAGCTTAATTCTACTTAAATCTTGGAGACTTTACTTGGTAGATTTGTGCTTTCTCAAGACTTCATGGGAGATGAAGTCTTGAAACTACCTATTTATACTTCACTTCAATTACTTTTTGGGTTTTACTTTCTTCCCATGTTTTATGATAAGTTTGCCGTTCTCATCCCATACGGTGATGTCACGGTCAGACTCTTGCCGCATTTTTCTTTCTTTTCTATTCATTAAATAATTCCCTTAGTGTTAGGACCGATAGATGTGCCTTGATTTGTCCTTGCTTTTTGGAAAACACACTCGGCGAGCAGCTGAATTTACTAAAGGATATTTTCCAGAGCTCTTTAACCAGTAAATTTACTTTTTAGCCCTTTATAGTAAATCAAGTTTTCTTTGAGAAGCTCTGGAATGGGAAGGTTATAGGGACAACGCTCTAAACACTCTTTACATTCGGTGCACTCTTCGGCTTTTTCGATATTAGGACCAAATCGAGTAATCAATTCTTTTAAAGGCATTCTTTTCACCATGCTTTTTATGTTTAAAGCCTGTGAGATAAGTATCTCCTGGGAACAGGGTTGGCAATAATCGCATCGACGACAAAAATGAGGTCCTATTTCCCGACGAATATTCTCTATTTTCTCTTTTTCTTCCTCAGTAAGAGCTCGTGAGTTCTCCGTTATTTTAATTATTTCTTCCATTTCCTCCAGTTTCTCTATACCGGGGTCAGGAATTAGTGATTTATACTGCATCAGATATCTTATAGCAATATTAGCATCTTCAAAGATTCCTCCTCCCATAGGTTTCATGGCGATTATACCGATGTTTAACTTCTCGGCCAAAGGAATTACTTCTTCTAAAAATTTTGTTTCTATAAAGTTTACAGGAACTTGGATAACTTCAAATTCAGATTTATAGTTAATTAGTGTTTCTTTTGCACAGCGCGCACTATGTGTGCTAAAACCAGAATGTTTAACTTTACCTTGTTTTATGGCTTGACAAAGACCCTCGTAAGCTCCGCCGGGACCCATAACTTCATCAATTTTAGCCAAAGAGATATTATGAAGTTGATAGACATCGATGTATTCAGTTCCCAATCTTTTCAAGCCTTCCTCCAGGTGTTCCAGGAAGAGATTTTTGTTTGTTGCTGTAGATTTAGATGCGATCACTACGTCTTTTCGATTTTTCCCTTTTATTCCTAAACCGATTTTTTCTTCGCTGCTCTGATATCCGTAAGCTGTGTCAATAAAATTGACTCCCATCTCTAAAACTCCTCGTACCACCTTTGCGGCTTCAGTTTTATTTAATCGCGTGATGGGAATAGCACCCATTCCTACTGAGGTAACCATTAAATTAGTTTTGCCAAGGCTTTTTCTTTCCATTCTTTCTCCTTCTGATTTGATTTTATGGATTAAATCTTTTCTTTTTAGTGTACATGGATGAAATTTAAATGTCAATGTGAGAAGAGGTTAAGTATCAGTTAAAATTTTTGCAAATTCACTGGTTTTTGAGCGAAAAAAATATTATCTTTCTCAGGCGAGAAAATAAAACTATTTGAGCGTTAAGTGCACTGATGAAAATTATTAGGATTTGACTTATTACCCGATGAGCTTAAAATAATTTTAGTTAAAGATTCTTCAAAACAAAGAGTATAAAAAACTATTGAAAATGGTGAAGTGCTTTGGAAAAAGATAAAAAAACAATAAAGTTTTTACATACTGCTGACTGGCACCTGGGAATTAAATACACTAAATTAGGTCATAGTGCCGAGAAAGCAAGAAATATAAGAATTGAAACGGCTAAAAAACTAATGAGAATTGCAAAAAATAATAATCTTGATTTTATCATTATCGCCGGAGACCTTTTTGATAATAATGATCTTGACCGAAGATTGGTAAATATTGTTTTAGAGATTATAAGTGAGGCTTCACCAATACCAGTATATATTTTGCCTGGTAATCATGACCCACTTTCACGAGATTCCATTTATTTGGATTCAGAATGGGGCTCTTTTGATAACATTTTAATATTTAAAGATAATCAACCAGTAAAAATTCCTGAGATTAAGACTACTTTATATCCTTGCCCGGTTATCCAAAAACAAACCAAGAAAGACCTTACCGAATGGATTAAGGTAAAAGATGAAAATATATCAATTGGTATTGCCCACGGGAATCTTCAAATTAAAGGATTTGTGGAGGATACTAACTTTCCTATCGATCCGGAACGGGTAGAAAAATCTAAATTAGATTATTTGGCCTTAGGTGAATGGCATTCACTTTTTACGTATCGGGGAAGAACAGTTTATCCAGGCACACCAGAGACAACTAAATTTGGCGAGAAAAACAGCGGAAAAGCGGTAATTGTTGAGATTGAAAAGCAAGGAGCGAAACCGCTTATCCAGGAAATAGATACAGGGACTATAAAATGGGAAGAGTGGGTAAGAGAGATTTCTACTGTTGAAGATATTAAATATATTGAGAGAGAAATTACTGAAATAAAAGAACCTGAACATAAAATTGTTACTATTTTTCTGAAAGGAATAGTAGATACAGATGTGATGGATTACTTAGAATTCTTTAATCATCAGCATTCCAAAAAATTTTTATATTTTAACTTAATCCAAAACCAATTTTACCTGAAGCCAAATTTATTAAAACTTAAAGCAATTATTTCTGAACGTGCAGTGTTTGTCAGGACTTGCTATGAAATAGAATCGCTTATGAAGTGTCAGCCTATA